>NZ_JBFSTZ010000001.1:0-4222 GCF_041467155.1 Vibrio sp. 10N.247.310.23
TACGAGATACGAGATACGAGATACGAGATACGAGATACGAGATACGAGATACGAGATACGAGATAAATGGGGAGTTTAAAAAGGTTGTTGGGATAAAACAAAGGGAAGAAAAAAAATATCGTGGCATAGCCGGGGGGACTATACCACGGGTGCCAACGACACCTTCGCTTGCTGCCGGAGTGATATAGCAAAGCCATATCACCTCTGGAATAAAATTAAAGAGAAGTAGTTTCTCTTCGATGGAGTAACTATACGTCCAGCTACTTATTTTACTTATAAAATTAACGACAGATACCTATGAGAAAACCGACATTGTCTCAAGTGATTGATAATTAATGATTTGTTTTTGTTTGGGAGGGTTTGTACTAGTGAGGTAGTTCTCGCTAGTTGTTGAAAGTAACGTTTTTGACGTAAACGTTTTTAACGAAACTTACGAGTATGTATTTTCGAAAACATTGATTTCACACAATAGAATTGTGGGCATGTATGTGTATCATAGCGTTAATAACAATCTTTCTCATTATCAGTCACGAATTGGGTACTTATGAAACTCTCACAACTAGAGCAAGGAAAGGCGGCTTCTATTGTTGCACTAACAGGTTTAACACCAGACGTAAGGAAGAAACTTATGGTCATGGGTATGTTGCCAAAAACCGAGGTGACGCTTATCCGCCGTGCACCTATGGGTGATCCGCTTCAAGTTGAAGTGAGAGGTGTTTCTATCGCCATTCGTGAAAGCATTGCAGAACAAATCGAGGTTATCTAAATGGATTATCAAGTTCTTACCGTTGGTAACCCGAATAGTGGTAAAACAACACTGTTCAACGCACTGACTGGTGCTAAGCAGCACGTTGGTAACTGGGTTGGTGTCACTGTTGAAAAGAAGACGGGTTTATACTCGCACGCTGGTGATCAGTTTCAACTAACGGATTTACCGGGTATCTACGCACTAGACAGTGGTAATGATGCGAACAGCATCGATGAGTCTATCGCGTCTCGCGCTGTTTTAACTCACCCAGCAGATGTGATCATCAATGTTGTCGACGCTAGCTGTCTAGAACGAAGCTTATATATGACATTACAGCTGCGTGAGTTGGGTCGCCCAATGATCGTTGTGTTGAACAAAATGGATGTATTAAAGCGCGAACGTCAGGTGATTAACCTTAAAGCACTAGAGAAAGAGCTAGGTTGCCCAGTTCTAAGCTTGTCTGCAAACGATAAAGGTCAAGTGGTTCGCTTTAAAGAGCGTCTGCATAAACTGCTTGTGCAAGGTGTGAGCCTTGACCCTATCTCTATTGATTACGATGCCGCGTTAGAAGCTCTTATCCCTTCTGTTGAGTCACTATTTGATGATGCTGACGTATCTCACCGAGCGCTAGCGATTCGTGCTTTAGAAAATGATTACTTGGTATTGAATGGTTTAGCCCCACAAACTCGCACTCAAATTGATAGCGTGCGTCTTGGTGCCGATTTCGATATTGACCTTGCTGTTGCTGACGCTAAATACACTTTCTTACATGACCTTTGTAAACGTGTTCGTCGCAGCGAAGACAAACTAAGCCGTAACTTTACAGAGAAAGCAGACCAATTCATTTTGAACAAATGGGTCGGTATTCCTTTCTTCTTCGTTATCATGTACCTAATGTTCATGTTCTCTATCAATATCGGTAGTGCGTTTATCGACTTCTTCGATATTGGTGTTGGAGCAATATTAGTTGATGGTGGACACCACTTATTAGATGGCCATTTACCAGTTTGGTTAGTCACTGTACTTGCTGATGGTATTGGCGGCGGTATCCAAACGGTTGCGACCTTTATTCCTGTTATCGCAGCGCTTTACCTATTCTTAGCGGTACTAGAAAGCTCAGGCTACATGGCTCGTGCTGCATTTGTACTTGATAAAGTGATGCAGAAGATTGGTTTACCGGGTAAAGCATTTGTCCCACTTGTACTGGGCTTTGGTTGTAACGTGCCTTCAATCATGGCAACTCGTACTCTTGACCAAGAGCGCGAACGTAAACTAGCAGCATCAATGGCGCCGTTTATGTCATGTGGTGCTCGTTTACCGGTATACGCACTGTTCGCGGCGGCGTTCTTCCCAGGTGCAGGACAAAACGTAGTATTCGCTCTGTACATCATGGGTATCGTTGCTTCTGTATTTACGGGTTTGTTCCTGAAAAACACGATCTACCCAGGTAGCAGTGATAGCTTAGTGATGGAAATGCCAGATTACGAATTGCCGACAGTGCAAAACGTAATGTTGAAAACTTGGCAGAAGCTGAAGCGTTTCGTACTTGGTGCAGGTAAAACAATCGTGATGGTTGTGGCTATTCTTAGCTTCCTAAACTCTCTAGGTATGGACGGCAGCTTTGGTAACGAAGATAGCGAAAACTCAGTACTGTCTAGAGCAGCTCAAGTTGTAACACCTGTATTCCAACCAATTGGTATTACTGAAGAGAACTGGCCTGCAACGGTTGGTATCATCACAGGTATTTTCGCTAAAGAAGCCGTTGTTGGTACATTAAATAGCCTATATACAACGCCTTCTGATGAAGAAGCAGCTGAGTTTGACTTAGCAGCAAGCCTGCAAGAAGCGGTAATGACGATCCCTGAAAACCTAGCCGGATTGAGCTACTCAGATCCATTAGGTATTGAAGTTGGCGACTTGTCTGACTCTAATTCTGTAGCAGCTGACCAAGAAGTCGATACCTCTATCTTTGGTAACTTGAAAGACAAGTTTGTATCTGGTCATGCGGCATTCGCTTACTTGATTCTTATCCTGCTTTACACGCCTTGTGTGGCCGCGATGGGTGCTTATGTTCGTGAATTTGGTCAGACGTTTGCACGCTTCATCGCGGTTTGGACGATGGCTCTTGGTTACTTTGGTGCGACTTTCTACTACCAAGCGGCAAACTTTGCTGCGCATCCTGTGACAAGTGCAGTATGGATGGTGGCGATTGCTGGTGGTTTTGTGGTGACGTATCGCGTCTTCAAGAAAGTGGGCAGTAAGCAGAAAGCACTAGAGGTGCAAGTAGTATGATTTTAACTGAACTTCATCAATACATTGATAGCCACGGCGTTGCGGCTCGTAAAGAGCTCGCTGCAAAGTTTGGCATGAGTGAAGATGGCGTCGATGCGATGCTGAGTGTTTGGGTCAAGAAAGGGAAAGTTTCTCGCTTGGTCGATACGAATAAGCATGGTCATACAACGCGTATTCGCTACACCATCAGCAAACAAGATGGTTTGTCGCTTAACGTGATGATGTAGTTCGGTCTTCAGACTCTCGTTGAAAAAGGCGAGATTAGAAAATGACAAAGCCGCTTATCTAAGATGAGCGGCTTTTTGTTATG
This sequence comes from Vibrio sp. 10N.247.310.23, assembly GCF_041467155.1. Lineage (NCBI taxonomy): Bacteria > Pseudomonadati > Pseudomonadota > Gammaproteobacteria > Vibrionales > Vibrionaceae > Vibrio > Vibrio sp. 10N.247.310.23. The sequence continues at coordinate 3,351 of NZ_JBFSTZ010000001.1, forward strand.
TGTCTTTTCTGAAGTGTTTTGCTTTAAAGCTCAATGAGATGAACTCGAATTATGCTTTCTTGAAGATAGAGCTCAGTGACAGAACGTTTTGGATACGAGTCAGGATAGCGGCTTGATCTTCTTCACTGCGCTGTTCGCCTTTTGTATTACCCCATACTGGGCCGGGCCAAGCAATGTCGTCTTTGAAGCGTGCAATATGGTGGATGTGCAGTTGTGGCACCATATTACCCAGCGCACCAAGGTTCAATTTGTCTGGTTGGAACGTTGCTTCTAATGCTTGGCTTACCGCCTGAGATTCATGTAGGAACTGCTGTTGCTCTTTCATTGGTAAGTGGTGCAACTCTTTTAGGTTGGCACGTTTTGGTACCAAGATAACCCAAGGCACTGCGTTATCTTTGTGTAGCAGGGTTAAGCTCAGTGGAAATTCGCCGATAAGTGTGGTGTCTTTCGCAAGTTGCGGGTGAAGTTCGAAGCTCATGATCTTTCCAATTAATTGTTTTACATGAGTATAAGGTCGGAGTTTGAATGTGGCTAGGGCTTACGTTCTCAATAAGCGGATTCCCTATCACGTTCGTCCCTCACTGTAGGGAATGATGGTGAGAAGAGGGATAACGATTTGGTGTGGTTTGATGGCGCATCATTGATGTTGTCTTGGATTCACTACACCTATTCTCGTCATCTCCTAGAGCGACGAATGAGCGTAATAGGAGATCTCTTGCTGTGTAGGTTAGCTAATCGCTTAAATAATCGAGTAAACAAACCTCCAGACAAAAAAAAGGTTGACGCTTTCACGTCAACCTTTCTAATTTTCTCGAATCTCGAATCTCGAATCTCGAATCTCGAATCTCGAATCTCGAATCTCGAATCTCGAA
>NZ_JBFSTZ010000001.1:4321-323534 GCF_041467155.1 Vibrio sp. 10N.247.310.23
ATCGCTTACATGCGCTCTAGAGTGTCGATACCTAGAAGCGATAGACCTTGCTTGATCGTCTTCGCTGTTAGTGCAGCAAGCTTCAGACGGCTCTGCTTAACAGCTTTGTCTTCAGCAACTAGGATAGGGCAAGCTTCGTAGAAGCTAGAGAATTGACCAGCTAGTTCGAATAGGTAGCTACACATGATGTGTGGTTGACCTTCACGAGCAACAGACTGTACTGCTTCTTCAAACTGTAGAAGTTTCGCGATAAGCGCTTTCTCTTTCTCTTCAGTGATTTTGATTTCACCTTCAAGCGAGTCCATAGAAATGCCAGCTTTAGCAAATACAGAAGCAACACGAGTGTATGCGTACTGCATGTATGGTGCTGTGTTGCCTTCGAATGCAAGCATGTTGTCCCAATCGAACACGTAGTCAGTAGTGCGGTGCTTAGAAAGGTCTGCGTACTTAACCGCTGCCATAGCAACAGTGTTCGCGATCGCTTTCTTCTCGTCTTCTGCTAGTTCTGGGTTCTTAGATTCGATTAGCTGCGCTGCACGAACTTCGGCTTCATCAAGAAGATCAGCAAGACGAACAGTACCGCCTGCACGAGTCTTGAATGGTTTACCGTCTTTACCTAGCATCATGCCGAATGCGTGGTGCTCAAGAGAAACAGATTCTGGGATGTAACCTGCTTTACGAACGATAGTCCAAGCTTGCATTAGGTGCTGGTGTTGACGTGAGTCGATGAAGTAAAGAACGCGGTCTGCGCCTAGTTCTTCAAAACGGTATTTTGCACAAGCAATATCAGTGGTTGTGTAAAGGAAGCCGCCGTCGCGTTTCTGGATGATAACGCCCATTGGGTCACCATCTTTGTTTTTGTATTCGTCTAGGAATACAACTTGTGCGCCGTCATCTTCTTTAGCAAGACCTTGCTCTTTCAGGTCCGCAACAATAGTTGGAAGCATGTGGTTGTACATGCTTTCGCCCATTACGTCATCACGTGTTAGAGACACGTTTAGACGATCGTAGTTGCGTTGGTTTTGAATCATTGTTACGTCAACAAGCTTCTTCCACATCTCTGCGCAGAACTCGTCGCCGCTTTGCAGTTTAACAACGTAGCCACGTGCTTTAACTGCGAACTCTTCGTCTTCATCGTAGAGCTTTTTAGATTCACGGTAGAAGCCTTCAAGGTCAGCAAGTTCCATTGAAACTTCACCAGACTCAGCCTGAACGCGCTCAAGGTTTGCGATAAGCATACCGAATTGAGTACCCCAGTCACCGATGTGGTTAGCGCGGATAACGTTGTGGCCTAGAAATTCTAGAGTACGAACTACTGCATCACCGATGATAGTTGAACGTAGGTGACCAACGTGCATTTCTTTAGCAACGTTTGGCGCAGAGTAATCCGCAACAATAGTTTGCGTTTCAGCAACGGCAACACCAAGGCGAGAGTCAGCCAATGCTGCGTCTGCTTGTTTGGCTAGGAAAGCTTCATCTAGGAAGATGTTTAGGAAACCCGGACCTGCGATTTCAACTTTAGACGCGATACCGTCTAGGTTTAGAACGTCCAATACTTTTTGAGCAAATTCTCGTGGGTTAGTGCCTAGTCGTTTAGCAACGCCCATAACGCCGTTTGCTTGGTAGTCACCAAACTGTGGTTTTGCAGATTGACGAACAGCAGCAGGAGAGCCTGCAGGTGCGCCAGCGGCTTCTAGAGCCTGAGATACTTTGTCATTAATAAGTGCTTGGATATTCACACGCGTTTCCTTCAATTCAAGGATGATAAGAGTGGCCGTTAATTCTTGGTCATTAAATTGGTTAATTATGCTTCTAGTTAACGATTTAATGCCAAAATCAGCAGCAGACTCTGTTTAAGTTCACAGAAATGGCGGTAATCATACCAATTTTGTGCGGTTTCTTATAGGTCGAATTGATAGAAAATTAACATTTCCTGAGTGGTTTTTGACAATCGACTTTTAGCAAGACGCGTTTGCATGTTTAAGGAGCGAAAAGAACATAGTTATTGAGTGTTTTTTGTAAAAGCAACGCTTGTTGCAAAAGGCAAAACTGATAACATGCAGCCATTATTTGGAGAACACAGACAATGATGATGAGCCTGAAGCAAGCTGAACTAGAACCACAACAAATGATCGCCCGCCTTGATACTTTTATGGCAAAAATCGAGAGCCTAGGAAATACATTAGGTTTGGATTTAAGCTTTGCTCAAGCGGATCATATTGCGCTGCGAATCAATGACACTGAGCTAGCGAAATCTGCCCATCAAGCGTGGTCTGAGTACGGCTCTATGATTTCTGAGGCGATGATTAATGGTCGTCCAATTGTGGTGTTGGCTTTCGATGAACCCTTGCAAAGCCTTGGCTGGAAAATTGAATGTTTGGAGCTGCCATATCCAGCAGAAGGTAAGATTTACCCAAGCCAAGATTGGGAACATGTAGAGTTTGTGATTCCTTCTCATGCCCAAACAGCTGATGAGTATCTAGCGGATCTTAAAGAAACTTACCCGCAGTTCGCTGCTAACTTTGAAACGCTGGGTGAGCAAGGCGTTAAGATCAAACTCTCTAGCCCGAAAGGCGAGGGTGAACGCTTGAATAACCCAACAGTGGCTTTTAAACATCAAGGGATTTGCATCAAGCTGCATCCACACTCTTTGAAGAAGATTGTGGAATCAGAACAGGCTTAATTTGAATAGAGAGTTGCTAGGAAAGAGATTCCTGATCTCGCCTTGGCTCGTCGGAATGACGGGGTGTTCGATGAAATTTTCCAGAGTCTATCTTTGGATAGTGACAGACTGAGCGTTCGAGAGCGTATGTTAGAGCCTATAGCTCGAAGGTTCATCACCGAGTTCGTCATTCCCGATAGCGACGAAGGAGCGTAGTCGGGAATCTCTCAAAGCGAGTCTGATCATCAGATACAAAAAACGCGCGATGGGCTTTCCCTATTGCGCGTTTTTTATTGGGTTCTAACTGGAAGTCTTACCGGAAATCGAATATCCGATTTACAGAATTACAGTCTTGTTGCCGTAAACAAACACATGATCATTGATCACCTTGTTTAACGCCTTACTTAATACATTCTTCTCTACGTCACGACCGGCTTGTGCCATGTCTTTCGCGCTGAAGTTGTGATCCACAGGGATAACATCTTGCTTGATGATTGGACCTTCATCCAAATCATTCGTCACAAAGTGTGCCGTTGCGCCAATGATCTTCACGCCGCGCTCATACGCTTGTTGGTATGGCTTCGCGCCAATAAATGCTGGCAAGAAGCTGTGGTGGATATTGATGATCTTGTGGTGGTATTTTTCAACAAAACCTGGTGTCAGCACTCGCATGTACTTAGCCAAAACAAGGTAATCCGCCTCGTACTGGTCAATCACTTCTAGCATCTTCTTCTCATGTTCTTCACGGTTTAGCCCTTCGTGAGAAACATGGTGGTAAGGGATGTCAAAACGCTCGGTTAGGCTTTGTAGAATGTCGTAGTTACCGACAACGGCCGCAATTTCAACGTCTAAGCTGCCATCGAAGTTCTTCATTAGAATGTCGCCAAGGCAGTGTGCTTCCTTGGTCACGAGTATCACAACACGCTTGCGAGACGAATCAACAAGCTTACGTTTCGTATTTGGTGGCAGGGCTTGATCTAAATCGGCAAGTAAGGTTTCGTCATTGAAATAGCCTTCAAGCTCGGTGCGCATAAAGAAGTGGCCACTTGTGTTATCTACGAACTCATTGTTGTGAATAATATTGAGTTGGTGCTTATAACAAATATTGGTGATCTTAGAGATGAGGCCCGGGGCATCAGTACAATGTGTTAGTAAAGTTTTTCTTTCCATTTGCATCTTACTTCCATGAAATGTTGCACTTATTATATGAAATAGGGATTCTTCAAATTTAATGCAGGCCGTCGAACGGTGAACTGAGCCGCAATATCACCGTTATAATTAATCTATTATCAAGTTGGTTTCAACAAATTCTGCTGCTGATTTATCGCTTTGATAAATTGTTTGATATAGAAATATCAGTTTTTAGATAGAAAAACAGGCAGAAGCTTCATTTTTAAAAGTTTTGACCGTAGTACGCATTTGAACTTCAACCGAGGCATTTACGCCTTGGCCAAAAATAGAGGTGATACTTATGGATAAAGAGTTACTAGCCAAAAAACTGTACTGCAAGCGAGTGAATTCATTGGCGAGAGGTACCGAATTAGATGGTCATGTTCTAGATGAAATGTGGGAAAGTAAGACCTCACCAACCGATGCAGCGAAAGCCATACAGCCTGGTGATAACCATTTTGAAGGTGCTCCTTGGCTATCACGTTATCTCAGTCGAAAATAAAAACGATTCTCTAATTCCTACTTCTTCAATTCTTACCTTCAAGGTAACTTAAGCCACGTCAAGCCAAGCCAAACACCTCCGGTGCGAAGTCATTCTTGATTCGCGCCGGCTCACTAAACCTGCCATAATTCTCCTTCTCTTTTTCTAAACTTCGTACTCTATGATATCTAAAACGTTTTCTGCTGATGGCGCTCTGGGCAAAGCTATCCCTGGGTTTCAACCAAGACAAGCTCAGTTAGACATGGCTGAAGCGGTTTCACAAGCTATTGAAAATCAAAGCCAGTTGGTTGTTGAGGCTGGAACAGGTACTGGTAAGACGTTTGCTTACCTAGTGCCTGCGCTGCTTAGTGGCAAGAAAACCATCATTAGTACGGGGTCTAAAAACCTTCAAGAGCAGCTGTTTCACCGAGATTTACCCTTGATGGTCGATGCGCTTGGCTTTTATGGTCAAGTTGCGTTGCTCAAAGGACGTTCAAACTATTTGTGTTTGGACAGACTCAGCCGCCAAATGATCGAGAGTCATGGTGCTCATACCGATCCAACGCTGCTGGCTCAGTTAGTCAAAGTTCGTAGTTGGTCGTCATCCACTCAAACGGGTGATTTAGGCGATTGTGATGATATCGCTGAAGACAGCCCGGTTATTCCAACCATTACCTCGACCAATGATAATTGCTTGGGTAAAGAGTGCCCTAGCTATACCGATTGCTTTGTGCTTAAAGCGCGTAAAAAAGCGATGGATTCCGATGTGGTGGTCGTAAACCACCACCTTTTCCTAGCTGATTTGGCGATCAAAGAAACCGGATTTGGCGAATTGATACCTGAAGCTGACGTGTTTATTTTCGATGAAGCACATCAACTTCCTGACATCGCCAGCCAGTACTTCGGACAATCGGTTTCCAGTCGACAGATCCAAGAGTTAGCCAAAGACATTGAAATTGCTTACCGAACTGAAGCCAAAGACATGCGTCAGCTACAGAAAGTAGGGGATAGGCTCGTTCAATCGTCAGCCGATCTGCGTATTGTGCTTGGTGATACCGGCTTTCGTGGTAACTGGCGCGAAGCTTTGAAATCCGAGTCGATTGCACGCGAGTTAGTTCGTTTGCAAGATGCTCTGCAACTTGCTGTTGATGTATTGAAGTTAGCACTTGGGCGAAGCCAGCTGTTAGATACCGCTTTCGAACGCGCAAATATGATTAAGTCGCGTATCGAACGTGTGTGCGATGTGTCGATCACTGGCTATTCGTATTGGTATGACACTACACCGCGCCACTTTGCTCTGCACATCACGCCTCTTTCGGTTGCCGATAAATTCCACGAACAGATTGAGCTGAAGCCGGGCGCATGGGTGTTTACCTCAGCAACCTTGGCGGTGTCGGATGATTTCGAACACTTTACTTCTCGATTAGGGTTAAAACCGTCGGCACAGTTTTCACTGCCGAGCCCGTTTGATTATCCGAATCAAGCGCGCTTGTGTGTGCCTCGTTATCTTCCAGAACCGAATAGCCCCGGTCTCGCGGATAAGCTAGTAAGAATGCTGACTCCTGTGATTGAGCAAAACCAAGGCCGCTGTTTCTTCTTGTGTACTTCACACAGCATGATGAAAGAGTTGGGGGAGCGATTCCGTGAAACCCTCTCGGTTCCCGTTCTATTGCAAGGTGAGACAAGTAAGCAAAAAACCTTAGCCGAATTCATGGAATTAGGTAACGCATTGCTGGTGGCTACAGGTGCTTTCTGGGAGGGGATAGATGTTAGGGGCGACGCATTAAGCTGTGTTATCATCGATAAATTGCCCTTTACAGCCCCTGATGACCCTTTACTTAAGGCTCGAATCGAGGACTGTAAGCTAAAAGGGGGTGATCCTTTTGCACAAGTACAGTTGCCAGACGCTGTGATTACCTTGAAACAAGGTGTCGGCCGATTGATACGTGACAAGCGCGATAATGGTGCTTTGATTATTTGCGATAACCGATTGGTGACTCGCGATTACGGTGGCATATTTTTGGCGAGTTTACCGCCTATCCCTCGTACACGTGACTTAGGGGTCATTAAAGAATTCTTAGCTAAAGACCATTCAACCGCTGCTGAGTAATTGGCATTGTTGAGTTTAGCCATTATTTTTAGATTAGATAACGAATATTTGAGACACAAATGAGCGCGAAAATTCTTGCAGTAGATACCGCAACTGAAAACTGTTCAGTTGCATTAGTAATTGGTGACCAGGTGTTCGCACGTAGCGAAGAGGCTCCTCGAGACCATACGAAGAAAATTCTACCTATGGTGGATGAAGTACTGAAAGAAGCGAATGTCGCTTTAACCGATATCGATGCTATCGCGTTTGGCCAAGGCCCAGGCAGTTTCACGGGTGTGCGTATTGGTATTGGTATTGCTCAGGGCTTGGCTTTTGGTGCGGATTTACCAATGATTGGTGTCTCTACACTGGCAGCGATGGCGCAAGGCAGCTACCGTAAATTTGGTGAAACTCATGTAGCAACAGCGATTGATGCGCGTATGAGCGAAGTGTACTGGGCTCGTTACAGCCGCGAACAAGATGGTCGTTGGACTGCGGTTGATGCCGAATGTGTAACGCCACCAAGTGAACTGGCTGCGCAGTTAGAAGCAGATTCTGAAATATGGGCGAAAGTCGGTACCGGCTGGGAAGCTTATGCCGAGCATATGGATACACTTGCGATCAACACCAAAGCGTGTGAAGTGCTATTCCCAGAAGCTCAAGATATGGCGTTCCTTGCTCAATTTGCTTACGCAGAAGGTAAAGCGGTTGCAGCAGAAGAATCTGAGCCAGTTTATCTTCGTGACAAAGTGACTTGGAAGAAACTGCCAGGTCGCGAATAATTTTTACAAGGTTCTGATGCAAATTAGGTCTAAATGCGTATTATTTAGATTTGAGAGGGCAGATATTTAGTCATGGTATCAATTAACAACTTACCTCCTTCTTCGATAGGCAGCACGTCTAAGCCGAATCGAATTAAAAAGAAGGAGCAGGCAAAAAAATCTGATGCTAGCACTGCGGTTGGGCAACCGACTAAGGTCGCTAATGCTGTTTCTCACTCTATTCGTCAAGTTAAAGAGTCTGAACTACACAAGGCTCAAATCCAGTATGATCTTCCAGAAGGCCGAGGACGTAAGGCTATGGAAGAGTATATGGATGTAATGAATCAGGCGAAGAAAGAAGAACTTGCAAAGCTTATCGGTGTCGATATCTACATCTAGAGCTTCTTATTAATGCCTGTTTAAGGACCAGAACCATGTCAAATTATCTCTCTAAATTACGCTTAATAGCCCTTTCTCTTGGTGTCTTGGTACTTGCCGGGTGTTCATCACTTCCTAGCGAACTTGAAGCAAAATCAGAGCCTGTAATTAGTGATTACCAACAGTGGGTCGACCAACTACCGGAGGCGAAAAGTGTTCGATTGGGTGGCGTTATCTCTAAAGTAACCAACTTGAAAGATAAGACTCGAATCGAAGTTGCTAATATGCCGATTTCGAGTAGCGGTAAGCCAGACCTAGACGCAGAGCCAAGCGGACGTTTTGTTGGTTATATTGAAGGGTATGTTGAGCCTCTAAGTTTTGCAGAAGGCCGTCTGATTACACTGGTTGGTCAGTCAAGCGGAAGTGAAGATGGGAAAATAGGGGAATACCCTTACATCTTCCCTGTGATGAAAGTGGACAACCAACGACTGTGGAACATCACTGAGCGTGTTGTTGTTAACGATTTTGCACCAACCTACTACTCGTGCAGAAGTTTACATTGTCGCAGTTTTCAAACGATGCCAAGACAAGGTCGAGTGATACAGGACGTAGAGTAATTAACTTTTTAGACGTTGATTGCGCAAACAGATGGAACTAAGTGTTTGATGATTGAAAAGTCATACTCCCTTGCTAGCGGGACGCTTGCAACACAACAGATTGGCAACCCACAAACGACCGCAACGACGGTCGTTTTTATTCATGGGTGGTTGGATAATTCGTCCAGCTTTAATCCGGTTATGCAGCAAGTCGCCAAGTTTGCGCCCAATGCTCACCTTGTTGCTATCGATCTCTTCGGACACGGCTTCTCGTCGCACAAATCGGGAAGTTACTACCCATTTCATGATTATATTGATGACTTGCATCAGTTGGTGACTAAATTATCGCCAAACAGACTGGTACTGGTAGGACATTCACTTGGTGCATTGATAGCAAGTTGCTATAGTGCCGCCTTTCCTGAAAAGGTGTCAGGATTAATTCAAATTGAAGGTCACGGACCTCTTTCTGAAGCTCCCCACGAAACAGTCTCTCGCTTGAGGGATGGGGTACTCAGTCGTCTTCGACAGCGAAGAAAGCCTTCACGTCCTTTGGCAAGCCTTGAGGATGCTATTAAGCTGAGAGCTCACGCCAACCAAATTAATGCTGAATTAATCGCTCCTATTGTTGAGCGAGGTATTGTCGAGTTCGAGAACTCTTGGCAATGGCGATGCGACCCTAATCTAAAATGTGACTCGTTATATCGAATGTCACAGGCGCACGCTGAAGCGATTATGGCGGCTATTGAATGCCCTCAATTAATAATCCTAGGGAATGGTGGATTCCGACATTTGCAGCATAATCGCTACAAATCAGTGCATAGTCCTCTGCATATAGAGACTGTTCCTGGCGGACATCATTGTCACTTAGAGAGCCCAGAGTTAGTTTCAGAGCTAATTCTTGGTGTAGTTAACAAAATTTAAACAAGTGTTTGAGCCTTTTAGTGCTCATGCACTAAAGCTGTGCTGTAATACCGCAATGATAAAAAGCGGCGAAGCAGTCGTCAGCTGATAAACGAGGAGTAACATCGTGGATAAACCTTGGCTTTCACGTTATCCAAGTGACGTACCAGAAACGATCAACCCAGATCAGTACCCATCTCTTGTAGAAATGTTTGAACAGTCGGTACAGAAGTACGCGGACCAACCAGCATTCGAGAACATGGGGTCTATCATGACATTCCGTAAGCTTGAAGAGCGCAGTCGTGCTTTTGCTGCTTACCTGCAGAATGATCTAAAACTGAAGAAAGGCGATCGTGTCGCGCTGATGATGCCAAACCTGCTGCAATACCCAATTGCACTCTTTGGTGTACTGCGTGCAGGTATGATTGCAGTGAACGTCAACCCACTGTACACGCCTCGTGAACTTGAACATCAATTGAATGACTCTGGCGCAAAGGCGATTGTTATCGTTTCTAACTTTGCGAGCACGCTAGAGAAAGTCGTTGATAAAACTCCGGTTAAACACGTTGTGCTAACCAGCTTGGGGCAAATGCTGCCACGAGCGAAAGGTACGATTGTCGACTTCGTAGTGAAATACGTAAAAGGCATGGTGCCTAAGTACGATCTGCCGGGTGCTATCTCATTTCGAAAAGCACTGCATAAAGGCCGTCGCCTACAGTACGTGAAGCCATTTATGGCAGGTGATGACATCGCATTCCTACAGTACACAGGTGGTACAACGGGCGTAGCGAAGGGCGCAATCCTAACGCACCGCAATATGATTGCGAACGTACTGCAAGCGAAAGGGGCATATAGCCCTGTTCTGCAAGAAGGCCGTGAATTGGTGGTAACGGCATTGCCGCTTTACCATGTATTTGCTCTTACCGTGAACTGCTTATTGTTTGTTGAGATGGGTGGCCGTAACCTTCTGATTACTAACCCTCGTGACATTCCTGGCTTTATTAAAGAGCTGCAAAAGGTTCCGTTTACCGCGATTACTGGCGTAAACACCTTGTTCAATGCGCTCGTGAATAACGAAGATTTCCACGAATTGGACTTCAGTAACATGCGTTTATCTGTTGGCGGTGGTATGGCGGTTCAACGCGCTGTTGCTGAGCAATGGAAGAAAGCGACAGGTGTCCACCTACTTGAAGGCTATGGTTTAACCGAATGTGCTCCTTTGGTCACAGGTAACCCATACGATCTGAAAGACTACACAGGTGCAATCGGCCTACCAGTACCATCAACAGAAGTTCGTATTGTTGATGATGAAGGTAAAGTGGTTGGTAATGACCAAGTGGGTGAATTGCAGGTTCGTGGCCCTCAAGTGATGCAAGGCTACTGGCAACGTCCAGAAGCGACCAAAGAAGTGATCGACCAAGATGGTTGGTTATCGACTGGTGATATCGTTAAGTTTGATGACGAAGGCTTGTTGTACATCGTAGACCGTAAGAAAGACATGATTCTAGTGTCAGGCTTCAACGTTTACCCGAACGAGATTGAAGATGTTGTGGCTCTGCATGGCAAAGTGTTAGAAGTTGCGGCTATCGGCCAACCTCATGAGGTGTCTGGTGAGCTGGTTAAGATCTACGTTGTGAAGCGTGACCCTAGCCTGACCAAAGAAGACATTATCGCGCACTGTCGTGAGCACTTAACGGGTTACAAAATCCCTAAATTAGTCGAGTTCAGAGATGATCTTCCAAAGACTAACGTAGGTAAGATCTTACGCCGCGTACTGCGTGAAGAAAACGATGCAGAACTTGCGAAACGCGCTAGCGAATAATTAGCCCGTTTGCGCGAAAGTACTGCACCAAAACCATTGAGGCGCTTAATCTAAGCGAGCGCTGAAAAATGGTGTTAGAATGCCGACAGTTAATGTCGGCATTTTTGTATCCGGCGATCAAATAGAAACCTGTGAGAGTTTTTGTGGATTATCAAATCATTACCCAATTGAAAGACCTTGAGCGAGTTTGCCAACAAGCACGTGAAGCCGATGTCGTTATGCTTGATACGGAGTTCGTTCGTACTAGAACCTATTACCCTCAATTAGGCTTGATTCAGTTATTTGATGGTGAAACGCTGTCACTGATTGACCCTATTGCTCTTGATGACATGACACCGTTCGTTACCTTGTTGAAAGACGCATCAGTATTGAAAGTGCTGCACGCGTGCGGTGAAGATTTGGAAGTGTTCCAGAACGCATTTGGCTGTACACCAACACCAATGGTTGATACACAGATCATGGCGGCTTTCTTAGGTCATGGTTTATCAACGGGCTTTGCTGCTCTGGTTTCAGAGTTTGTCGGTGTCGATCTCGATAAGAGTGAATCTCGCACAGACTGGCTAGCGCGTCCGCTTTCTCAAAAACAATTGGACTACGCAGCAGCAGACGTGCATTACCTAATGCCAATGTACAACAAGCTTCTAGAAAAAGTGATGGAAGCTGGCTGGTGGGAAGCGGCTCAGCAAGAGTCTGATTTACAAGTTGCCAAGCGCATTCGTAAAGTAAACCCAGATACAGCCTACCTTGATATTAAAGGGGCGTGGCAGCTTAAACCTAAGCAATTAGCGATCTTACGACCTCTAGCAACTTGGCGTCTAAAAGAAGCAATCAAGCGCGATTTAGCGCTGAACTTTGTCTTCAAAGAACAAGACCTATGGGCTGTGGCGCGTTTTGCGATGAAAGATCCCAAGCACATGGAGCAAGAGGGTTTTGATTACCGCTCTGTGCGTCGCCATGGTGCGAAGATCAGCTCAATCGTAAAGTTAGCGGAACATACACCAGAAGAAGAGTACCCAGCACCAGTAGAACGTCTAATGGACTTCCCTGGCTACAAGCAACTCTTCAAAGTGCTGAAAGATGAAGTGAAAACAGCATCACAACACAGTGGTTTGGCGACGGAATTCTTGGCATCGAAGAAGCAACTTAACCAAATGTTAAGCTGGGTGTGGAAGCACGATCGTAACCCAGAAAAGCTGCCTGATGTTATGCAAGGCTGGCGTTTAGATGTGGTTGGCGAAAAGCTGAGTAAAGCGATCAAATAACCGCTTGCTGCTTTAAAGCCTAACTTAGTTACAGTTATAAACTGCACATACAAAAAAGAGAGCCTAGGCTCTCTTTTTTATTCAATCAATACAAGCAAGTGTATTACCTGCCAATCTTGTTCAGAAAGATTATCGATCTTCTTCTGGAAGCTTAACATTCAACTCTAACACTGAGATGTCGTCATCTTTGTGTTCAAAAGTCAGATCAACCATTGATGGATCGACCTCAACGTACTTGGCAATACACTTCAAGATGTCTTCTTTTAGTTGCGGCAGGTAAGACGGCGCTGGGTCGTCATGGCTGCGTCGTTCGGCAACAATGATCTGCAAACGTTCTTTGGCTAGGTTTGCGGTTGTCTTTTTCTGTGGTCTAAAAAACTCTAATAATGACATTGTGCATTAGCCCCCGAACAGTCGTTTGAAGATGCCTTTCTTCTGTTCCGTTAAGAAGCGGAAGTCAACTTGGCTACCCAGTAGTCGCTCTACAGTATCATTGTAAGCCATACCTGCGTCGGTTGCTTCGTCAAAGATAACTGGAACACCCTTGTTCGATGCGTTCAGTACCGCTTGGCTCTCTGGAATTACACCCAGTAGAGAGATGTGCAGGATTTCTTCAACGTCTTCAACACTGAGCATCTCACCTTGAGTTACACGTGCTGGGTTGTAGCGAGTCAATAGAAGGTGTGTTTTCACTGGCTCTAAGCCGTCTTCAGAACGACGAGATTTAGAGTCAAGAATACCTAGAATACGGTCTGAATCGCGTACTGAAGAGACTTCTGGGTTGGTGGTTACAATCGCTTCATCAGCGAAGTACAACGCCATAAGAGCGCCTTGTTCGATACCCGCAGGAGAATCACAGATGATGAAATCAAAGCCCATTTCATCCAGTTCATCAAATACACGACGAACACCATCTTTTGTTAGTGCGTCTTTATCACGAGTTTGAGAAGCAGGAAGAATGAACAGGTTCTCTGTGCGCTTGTCTTTGATCATCGCTTGGTTCAGCGTCGCTTCACCATTGATAACATTAACGAAGTCGTACACAACACGACGCTCACAACCCATGATTAAATCTAGGTTACGCAGACCGATATCAAAGTCGATAACTGCGGTTTTCTTTCCTTTTAAAGCCAGACCCGAGGCAATAGCTGCACTGGAGGTCGTTTTGCCTACCCCGCCTTTACCTGACGTTACAACGATAATGCGTGCCATTCTGTTTTCCTTTTATTTCTCTTATATTGCGAGGACATCAACGTGTAATACATCGTTTGCCATACTGAACATGGTTTTCTTCTGCCAGTACTCGCTTTCAATTTGATCGCTGAGCCAGTAATTTCCTGCAATGGAAACCAGCTCGGCTTGTAAATCATTACAAATTATTTTTGCTTCAGTTTGACCACTTGCACCTGCAATCGCACGGCCGCGTAAAGTGCCATGAATATGGATGCTGCCATCGGCAATCACTTCCGCGCCTGCACTCACATGGCTGAGTATCAATAGATCGCCATCTTTCGCATAAACCTGCTGACCAGAACGAATAGGGGTTCTAATCACTTTGATTGGTGCCATTTTCGCTGGAGCTTGAGATGGCGACTTGCTTGCCGTCATCACTGCAAAACCGGCTTCTTTAGCGAGGTTTTGCATTCGCTTATCAGAACAGCCTGCCACACCAACCGGGATCATGCCCGCTTGAGATATACCATTTTTAAGTTGCACAAAATCGATATCGCCCGCGACTTTACTGATGTTGATAACAACAGGTGCGGCAGCGAAAAACGTAGGTGCTTGGTCTACCTTCTCTTGAAGAAAAGACACTGCATTTTCGACTTGATCATCGGATAAGTGCAATACAGATAGCGTAAAACTGCTACCTTTTAGATCTGGGTTACTAGACATCGAAAAACTACAGGACCTCAATAGCGAATGGGTACAATTTCTTTATCAATAAAATAAAGGGCATTGCCTGAAACTAGGTTTATCATGTTATATTCCCAAACCAAGCACAGCAAGTAATCTTGTTGTCAAATGGACGTTTTGTTCCCAATATTTCCCTAACATAAACTATTGATCTCGCAAGTGAGAGTTTTGTAGTCATAATCAATTAAAAGGTTTGTCATGCTGTGTTCTATATATAAAAGCTCAAAGAAAGAAGGAACATACCTTTATATCCCTAAGAAGGATGATTTTTCACAAGTTCCTGACGCATTGATGCAAATGTTTGGTAAACCTAGTTTTGTAATGGTAATTAAAATGGATGGCCGTAAACTGGCTCAAGTAAACATCGAAAAAGTGAAAGAATCACTGAATACCGATGGTTTCTTTTTACAGGTTCCGCCACCACCAGTTAACGAACTTGAGCTTCATAAAGAG
This sequence comes from Vibrio sp. 10N.247.310.23, assembly GCF_041467155.1. Taxonomy (NCBI): domain Bacteria; kingdom Pseudomonadati; phylum Pseudomonadota; class Gammaproteobacteria; order Vibrionales; family Vibrionaceae; genus Vibrio; species Vibrio sp. 10N.247.310.23. The sequence goes on from NZ_JBFSTZ010000001.1 coordinate 18,813, forward strand.
CGTAAAGCTCAACAGAAATCTCAAGACGAAGAGTGATAGCCACCTCAATTCAAGGAGGAGTGATCGTTGAGTAAATTTTCGAAAACCATATTGGCTGTGTCGGCATTACTATTGGGTAATAGCCTGACCATAAGTTCAGTACAAGCTGAAGAACTGAGCTTCGAGCAATATGTAGAAAAACTAAAACAACAAGGCCGTGAAGAAGGCATCTCTGAAGCGATCATTGATGAAGCCTTTGATGGTGTAACGTTTAAGCCAAGAGCGGTAAAAGCCGACAAAAACCAACCTGAGAAAAAACTGACTCTGGATGAATACATTCCACGAGCGGTTCCAGATTGGAAAGTGAAGCAAGCAAGGTCACTCTACAAGGAGCATTACACCGCGTTAAAGCGTATTGGTGATGAATATGGTGTTCAACCAAGATTCATTGTCGCGCTATGGGGCGTTGAGAGTAATTTTGGTAAGTTCACGGGCAATTACAGCGTTATCGACGCCCTAACGACCATGGCTTATGAAGGACGCCGAGAAGCTTTCTTCCGTAGCGAAGCGATGGCGGCATTGAAGATTCTTGATCAAGGCCATATTGCACCAAAAGAGATGAAAGGCTCTTGGGCTGGTGCGATGGGTCAACCTCAGTTTATGCCAAGCTCATTCTTAGCTTACGCCGCTGATGGCAGTGGTGATGGCAAGAAAGACATTTGGGGCACTGAAGAAGACGTATTTGCTTCGGCGGCCAATTATCTCAGCCAATCAGGGTGGGATGACAAATATACTTGGGGTCGTCAGGTTCATGTTCCGTCAACTGTGTCGATCGATTTACAAGGTCGAGACGAAGACAAAGCGAAATACTTAAAAGAGTGGTCTGAACTCGGTATTAAACGCTATGACGATCGCCCACTGCCAACACTTGATGAAGACATTAAAGCTTGGTTAATCATGCCGGATGATGAAACCGGACGTTCGTACCTCATTTATAACAACTACAATGTGTTAATGAAGTGGAATCGTTCTTACTACTTTGCTTTGGCAGTAAGCCACCTAGCCGACAGAATTAAGTTTGATTAACAGACCTAAGTCGCTTTGAATAGCATTTGGCCTATCATAGGCAGAACGAACTAAAGGACTCTTCGGAGTCCTTTTTGATTTTATATTTCAGAGATTTAATAAGGTGATCTTGTGCTAACAGATAGAGCTGCACAGATGGTGATATTCCATGCGCTGATCAAGCACGAAGGCTTTACCAGTGCTGCAAAAAGCTTGAACGTTTCGGTGTCTCATATCAGTAAGCAAGTCGCTTTGCTTGAAGACTCAATCGGCATCAAGTTGGTACAACGAACCACACGAAGCCTCACGCTGACTGAAGCGGGAGACGTGTTCTATCAACATTGTGAGCAGCTGTTTAACACGGTGAAAGCAGCTCAGATGGATATGGATAGCCAGCGCGATGATATCTCTGGAATACTACGCGTCGGTTTGTCGCAGTCATTTGGCACACTCCATATCATTCCGGCGATTGATCAACTCAGACAGCTTTATCCTCAGTTGAGAATCGAGGTCCACTTGTTCGACTATAAGGTGGACATGATTGAAGAGCGATTGGATCTCTGGATCACCAACAATGAAGACTTGCCTGAAGGTTACATTGCGCAGCGTTTAGCAGACAGCCAGTTTGTGGTGGCTGCGTCACCGGATTATCTGATTAAGGCCGGGACGCCACATGTACCTTCCGATTTGATTGACCATAACTGTCTTATCTATCGCAGCCGTGAACGAGATTACACATCGTGGGCGTTTGACAACGGGCAAGAAAACCTCAGCGTCAAAGTCGCGGGCGATTACTCAGTCGATTTGGCTGAGGCAGTACGAGACGCGGCAGTATCAGGGTGGGGCGTTGCTTATTTGGCGACTTACTTAGTGAAAGAAGAGTTTAGAACGGGCAAGCTCATTCAAGTATTGCCAGAGTGGAGAGCCAGTCAGCTGATGCCATTCTATGCCGTTTACCCGAGCCGAAAGAATATGCCGAAGAAGCTTTCGGCAGTGATTGAGTTCATTAAAGATCATATCGGGTCGCCGACGTATTGGGACAAAAACCTCAAAACTTGCGTTGAACTGCATCGCTAACTGTTTCCTAATCTATAAATATAATTTCCATATGGAAAAAGTACGCTTTTTAATCAAAGTTAATTATTAAAATTCAATAACTTAATTATACTCATAGTTAAATCGTGATTACCCCAACATCACATTAACAACCTCAGCTTGCCGCAAACGATTTCCTCTATAGAATGCGTCGCCTTTCCTACCTACAACTTTTAGGTTGACGCACATGGCTTCCCTACTTGGAATTATCACTATTTTAGTTGCCGCTTGGTTACTATCTACGGACAGAAAAAATATTCCACTAAGAACAGTCTCTTTGGCTTTCTTATTACAAATCTCATTCGCGCTATTGGTTCTGTATGTACCAATGGGTAAAGAAGCGTTGAATGCAGCCACGGGTGCGGTATCTAGCTTGATCAACTACGGTCAAGAGGGGATTAACTTCCTATTTGGTGGCCTAACTAATAACGGATTTGTTTTCGCGATTAATGTTCTTGGCATCATTATCTTTTTCTCTGCACTGATTTCAGGCTTGTACCACATCGGCTTTATGCCAAAGGTGATCAACCTTATTGGTGGTGCGCTACAAAAGTTCTTGGGCACAGGTCGTGCGGAGTCACTGTCTGCGACTGCAAACATTTTCGTTGGCATGATTGAAGCGCCATTGGTGGTTAAGCCTTACTTGAAGCACATGACGGATTCACAACTGTTTGCTGTGATGGTGTGTGGTTTGGCTTCTGTCGCTGGTGGTACGCTAGTGGGTTACGCATCGCTTGGCGTTGATCTAAATTACCTGATCGCAGCTGCATTTATGTCTGCACCTGCTGGCCTATTGATGGCTAAGATCTTAGTACCAGGTAGCGCAGATGACGCTCAAGAAAATATTGAGTCTGACGTTGAAATTCCACGAGCAACAAACGTAGTTGAGGCAATGGCAGATGGGGCTATGTCTGGACTTCGTATTGCCGTTGCGGTGGGTGCGACACTACTTGCCTTTATCAGTGTGATTGCAATGCTGAATGGCTTGCTAGGTATTGTTGGTGGTTGGTTTGGCGTAAACCTAAGCTTCGAACTTCTACTAGGTTATGTGTTCGCACCCGTTGCATGGCTGATCGGTGTGCCGTGGTCTGAGGCTGTGGTTGCGGGCTCATTGATCGGTAACAAGATTGTCGTGAACGAGTTCGTGGCTTTCATCCAACTAATGGATGCTAAAGAGGCGCTAAGTGAGCACTCACAAGCGATCGTAACTTTCGCTCTATGCGGCTTTGCTAACATCTCTACCATGGCGATTCTTATCGGTGGTTTGGGCAGCTTAGTTCCAGAGCGTCGCTCTTTCATCTCACAATATGGCTTCAAAGCAATTTGTGCAGGTGTGTTTGCTAACCTAATGAGTGCTGCTATTGCTGGTGTTGTACTTTCTCTATAGTTAACTGATCATGACTTTACTCCCCCTATAGTAAAGTGACTGATTAATCACAATAATATTCGGTTAGCGTGAAAAAGAGAGCCTATAGTGTAAGAACGTAGGCTTTCTTATTTCATTGAATAGTTTGTACCACAGGGTGTGGTGCAAACCTTTTAGGGGCACAAATGGATTTGTCGATTACTTCTTCTTTGGCGTTAATTGGACTCTTGTCTTTAGCTTGTCAGCAGCTCGGCTGGCGTTTACGTCTTCCCGCCATTCTCCCTCTCCTTATCGTTGGCCTATTGTTAGGTCCCGGCCTGAATATTCTAAATCCCGATGCCATTTTCGGTGATGTGCTGTTTCCTATGATCTCCTTAGGGGTTGCCATCATCTTGTTTGAAGGAGCATTGACCCTAAATTTCAAAGAAATCAGAGGCCATGGCCGGATGGTGACTCACCTCGTGAGTTTCGGCATGTTGATTACATGGGCGTGTATCGTGGTGGGGGCATACTACTTTGTGGACTTCAGTTGGCCGTTAGCCGCACTGTTTGGTGCATTAGTTGTGGTAACTGGCCCTACGGTAATCGTGCCCATGCTTCGCAGTATTCAGCCTAAATCTTCGTTAGGCAGTATCTTGCGATGGGAAGGGATAGTAATTGATCCGATTGGCGCTCTCTTTGCGGTTCTGGTTTACGAATACATTGTCTCTTCAGCCGATCCTACAAGCCATGTTCTGTCAGCTCTGGGCCTGACGTTAGTCATAGGTTTAGGCTTAGGGGTCATCGGTGGCCATTTGATTGCCAAGATGCTGCAAGGGCATTGGGTACCGCACTATTTACGTAATGTGGCTGTGCTGACGCTAATGTTGGCGGCGTTCTCGTTTTCTAATGATCTGAGTGAAGAATCGGGTTTATTAACCGTGACCATCATGGGGATCTGGCTTGCCAACGTGAAGGGCTTGGACATCGAAGACATCATCGAATTCAAAGAAACCCTGACCGTGTTACTTATTTCTGCGTTGTTTATTCTGTTAGCCAGTCGACTCGATTCGGGGGCTTTCCTTTCGATAGGTTGGGGCGGTATTGGGTTGCTAGCGGTGGTTATGTTGGTGGCTCGCCCGTTAAGCGTGTGGATCAGCGGGATCGGTACGGATCTTAATTCGGCGGATAAATGGTTTTTGAGTTGGATGGCACCTCGCGGGATCGTAGCAGCCGCGGTTTCTTCTCTGTTTGCGATAAAACTGCAAGAGAAGCAATTGATTGAAGGCGCAGATCTGCTCGTGCCCATGGTGTTCTTAGTCATTATTGGTACGGTTGTGATTCAGAGCTTAACCGCGAGCTGGTGGGCGAGAAGGCTAGGGGTCACTCAAGAGAAAGCGCAAGGGGTTATCTTCTTTGGCGCCACTCACTTTGCAAGACAATTTGCCAAGGTGCTAGCCACACACAACATCAACAGTGTGCTTGCTGATACTAACTGGGAAAGCATTCGCTTAGCTCGTATGGATAACTTGAATGTTTACTTTGGTAACCCAGCTTCAAGCCACGCGGAAAACAATTTGGAACTCGATGGGATAGGGCGTGCGATGATCGTCTCGCCTTATCGTCAAACCAACCCGTTAGTCAGCATGCATTACCAAGACGAGTTTGGTGCCAATAAGGTGTTTGAGCTTGAATCCTCAGAGAATAAACATGAAAGGCACCAAGTGAGCCGCGATGGCAATAGAAGTCTGTTTTCGGAAGGGATCACCTATTCTAAGCTTAACTCGTTGATGGCTCAGGGTAGCCAAATTAAAAGTACAGGTTTGACCGAGGCATTTGATTTAAAAGAGTTTAACGCTTTGTATCCTAAAGCCATTCCTCTTGGGGTGATTAATGGCGGTGATTTCCGTTTAATTACACAAGGATCTGAGTTGGAAAAACTCATATCAACGGAGTGTGAGCTTATTAGTTTATTACCGCCTTCTGAACAGACGGAAAAAGTCGAGACTCCAGATAAGTAGCAACGAGCACTTCATCAGAAGCGAGTCACCCCGTTGTAAAAACGAATAGCTAAGTACCAAAGCATCAAAAAAGCCGCAACGTTCATCACGTTGCGGCTTTCTAATTTTATTTATATGCGCTGCGGACTACTTCGAGTGAAATTGCTCGCAAGCGATCATGGTGTTCTCGATTAGGCTCGCAACCGTCATTGGGCCAACACCACCCGGCACAGGTGTGATGAAGCTTGCGCTTTCTTTCGCTACGTCGTATTCAACGTCGCCCACTAGTTTGCCAGATTCTAAACGGTTGATACCAACATCGACCACAACAGCGCCTTTCTTAATCCAAGCGCCAGGAATGAAGTTAGGCTTACCAACGGCAACTACAACAACGTCTGCTTGACGCACGTGACCTTCAAGGTCTTTGGTGAAGCGGTGACATGTTGTCGTTGTACAACCTGCTAGAAGAAGTTCTAGCGTCATTGGGCGACCTACAATGTTTGATGCGCCAACCACAACCGCGTGTTTACCACGTAAGTCGATGTTGTAACGGTCAAGCAGCGTGATGATGCCTTTTGGCGTACAAGAGCGAAGCTTAGGCATGCGCTGAGCCAAACGGCCGACATTGTATGGGTGGAAGCCGTCAACGTCTTTCTCTGGCGTGATACGCTCAAGAACGTGAGTGCTATCAATGCCAGCTGGTAGAGGCAGTTGAACAAGAATACCGTCGATCTCTGGATCGTCGTTCAGTTGGTCTACCAATGTTAACAATTCGTCTTCTGTCGCAGTGGCTGGCAAGTCGTAAGATTTAGATACGAAGCCAACTTCTTCACACGCTTTACGCTTACTTCCAACGTAAACCTGAGAAGCAGGGTCTTCACCCACTAAAACAACCGCTAGGCCCGGAGCGCGTAATCCAGCTTCAGTACGAGCTTTTACACGTGCAGCAACTTCGGAGCGAACCGTTTGAGAAATTAGCTTTCCATCAATATTTTGAGCAGTCATGAATTTCCTTAGTATTGATATTCAAGTTAGTGGCTGATGTTTTTGGCGCATTATTCCAGAAAATCTTTTTGATTACCATCAAGCAAACGTTTGCTTTGGTCTATTTTCCAACACTTATATGTTTGTTGGCCTTTTTTTACCCACTTAGATCAGAATGTTACATAAAGCCGTTGCTTTACTGATTCGAATTCGTATAATTCGTTCCTGTAGCGCGCCCTTAGCTCAGCTGGATAGAGCACCTCCCTTCTAAGGAGGTGGTCGAAGGTTCGAATCCTTCAGGGCGTGCCATTATTTAAAGAAACCCGATAACTCTCCGAGTTGTCGGGTTTTTTGCATTTTACACATCATAAAACACTTCTTTTCAAGCGCGACTCATTTTCTTCTGTTATTCGTTTCATTCGGCTTATGTAATAGAAAGTTAAAATTGTTCGTTTTTTGGGGTTTACATCATTTGGTAATAAAGCCACTATGAATTCACGAAGAATAGACAAGTAAAGCTATTAGCCAGTCGGTTTAGGAATCAAACCTTCTGCTCAATAGCTGATTTAGAGGAAGTAATGGCAGGAAACAGTATCGGACAACATTTCCGCGTGACCACGTTCGGAGAAAGTCACGGTATCGCACTAGGATGTATCGTAGATGGGTGCCCACCAGGATTAGAAATTACCGAAGCAGACCTTCAAAGAGATTTGGATCGTCGTCGCCCTGGTACTTCTCGCTATACAACGGCTCGTCGTGAAGCGGATGAAGTGAAAATCTTATCAGGTGTATTTGAAGGCCAAACTACGGGTACTTCTATTGGTCTATTGATTGAAAATACAGACCAACGCTCTAAAGACTATTCCGAAATTAAAGACAAGTTCCGCCCTGGCCACGCTGACTATACGTACCATCAAAAGTACGGTGTGCGTGATTACCGAGGTGGTGGTCGTTCTTCAGCTCGTGAAACTGCAATGCGTGTTGCTGCAGGTGCAATTGCGAAGAAATACCTAAAACAAGAATTTGGTGTTGAAATCCAAGCTTACCTTTCTCAAATGGGTGATATCTCAATTGATAAAGTGGATTGGAACGAGATTGAAAACAACGCTTTCTTCTGTCCAGATGCCGACAAAGTACCAGAATTTGATCAACTGATTCGTGACTTGCTAAAAGAAGGCAACTCGATCGGTGCGAAGATTCAAGTGGTTGCGACTAAAGTGCCAGTAGGCCTTGGTGAGCCAATCTTTGATCGTCTAGATGCTGACATCGCGCACGCTCTAATGAGCATTAACGCTGTGAAAGGTGTTGAGATTGGTGATGGCTTCGATGTTGTTAATCAACGCGGTAGTGAACACCGTGACCCATTAACTCCAGAAGGTTTCAGCAGCAATCATGCTGGCGGTATCTTAGGTGGTATCTCTACTGGTCAAGATATTGTGGCAAGCATTGCGCTTAAACCAACATCAAGCATCACTGTACCTGGTGACACAATCACGAAAGATGGTGAAGCAACGCAGCTAATCACGAAAGGTCGTCACGATCCATGTGTTGGCATCCGTGCGGTACCTATTGCAGAAGCAATGCTGGCTATCGTGCTGCTTGACCACTTGCTACGTCATCGTGGTCAAAACTTTGGTGTGACAACTGAAACACCACAAATCTAATTCTGCTTCTTTTTATTTAGAATAGAATTGGTAGAAACAAAAAAGGGTTGCTTCGTAATGAAGTAACCCTTTTTCACATTAGCAGGATTATTCGTCCGGTTAGCGACTATCGTCATTAAAGACAGCTAGCAGCTTAAGGCTCTTAATCCATTAATGCACTGAACTTTCAGGATCAAGCTGGAACGAAGGCAAACTCCATTTGAATCTTACAGCCGCCATGCGCAGCAAGTAACCAACTACAAGCGTCACAATTGTCGCCGTGACGTCGTTGATGCCAAGCTCAAGCAAACCTAGGTACAAACCTGAAGCGACAAGTGCGACAGAGGCATACAGCTCTTCATGTAACACCAATGGTGTTTGACGACAGATAAGGTCACGTAACAAACCACCAAAGACACCTGTCACTAATGCCGATACCATGCAAATCATCGGGTGCAGACCCATGGTCATCGCTACTTTGGTACCAATGATACTGAATACGATTAGGCCTAAGGCATCCAAGCGAATAAACAAACCTTTTAGCTTGATAACCCATTTCGCCAACCCGGTTGTAATAACACCTGCTATACAGGTGATGGCCAGATACTGAGGGTTTTCAACCCAACCTAAAGGGTAATGGCCAAGTAAGATATCGCGTACTGTACCGCCGCCAATTGCCGTTGCGCTCGCAACCAACATTACACCAAACCAATCCATTTTTTGTTTGCCTGCACTGAGAGCGCCGGTCATGGCTTCTGCCGTGATGCCAATGATATACAAAACACTTAGTAGCATTGCTGTAGCTCTATTATTTAGGTCTATAAATTGGAGTCTTATAGGCCTTGGAGATATAAAAATGAAGCGCGAGTGTAGTAGTAAAAATGCTTGTTGACGAATGAATATTTGTACCGTGAATGGGCGTTTCAGATTAGCTAAACTAATCATTCACCTTAAAGTGGTGTAATCTGGGAATGGCAATCGATTGTCACTGCAAAGTATAATGGCGAACCCGATGTCATTACGCTTGATAGGGCTTTACCGAGCGCTTAAAAAAAAGCAAAATGCCCCAGTTATTTTTACTTAAATTTGATTTTATGACACACCAATACTCAGACATTATCGATATCTTCAATCAGACCTTTTTTGAAAGCTTTAATACCAAACTAGAGCTAGGGGCTGATGAGCCGATCTATTTGCCTGCTGATGATACTATCCCACACCATCGAATCGTGTTCGCACGTGGCTTTTACGCCTCTGCACTCCATGAGATCGCACACTGGTGCGTTGCTGGGCCTGAGCGTCGTTTACTGGAAGATTTTGGCTATTGGTATGAGCCTGATGGTCGAACTGAGGCGGTTCAAGCTGAGTTTGAAAAAGTAGAAATTCGCCCACAAGCGTATGAATGGATAATTGCGATGAGTGCGGGCTTTCCTTTTAATGTCAGCTGTGACAATCTACACGGCGATTTTGAGCCAGATCGTTTGGCCTTTATGAATAAAGTACATAGCGAAGTTATGGGTATCTTTGAAGTAGGCTTTCCGCCTCGCGTGAAAATGCTCTCTGAAGCATTACGCAGCTTCTACGATGTAGAACCTTTATGTGCTAGCCAATTTATTGTGAAATAAGAGAATATTATGATTATCGAATTTGAAGAAAAACTACTTGAAGTAATTGATGCTCGCATTGAAAACGCATCAGACGATGAACTGTTTGCTGGTGGTTACTTACGTGGTCATATTTCTCTTTCAGTGGCTTCATGTGAAGAAGAAGGCATTGAAGATGTGGCTGAAGTAAAAGCTCGTATTGAACAGAGCCTAGACGACGCTCGCTCTGAACTAACACCAGCAGACCGCACTATCGTTAATGACCTTTGGGTTGAGCTACAAAACCAAGCTTAATCTCGATGTATTAATACTATCCGCTCAGTCCCTTCCTTTCCCATTTTGCTGAGCGAACTGGTTTATTTGAGACTCGTTCGAAATTTTTGAATGAGTCCGTTCATTTCTTGTGATGGTTACATTTTCTTACTACGTTATTCTAATCCCACTTAACGGAACTATAGAAAAGGTCACACCATGAAAGTTATCGCATTTGGCGCAAGCACAAGCTCTACCTCTATCAATAAAGCACTAGCAACTTACGCAGCAAACTTGATTGAAGGTGCTGAAGTAAAAGTCCTAGACATCAACGATTACAATGTTCCTATGTTCAGTGAAGACACTGAAAAAGAGATTGGCCAAGCGGAAGGTGCTCAAGCATTCCTACGCGACCTAGCTGAAGCTGATGCGTTTGTTATCTCGTTCGCAGAACACAATGGTCACTACCCAGCTGCGTATAAAAACCTATTTGATTGGGCGACACGTATTGAGCGTTCAGTATTTGGCGAGAAGCCGGCGGTTTACCTAGCGACTTCACCAGGCCCTGGCGGCGCACAAACGGTACTTGGCGCAGCGACAGGTTCTGCACCTTACTTCGGTGGAAACGTGCAAGCGTCAGTTTCAGTACCAAGCTTCTACGATAACTTTGATTTTGAGTCGGGTTCTATCAGCAACGAAGAGATCGTTCTACAGATTAAAGACGCGGTTGCTAAGCTGTAAATACAGCTTCGTTTAGAACATCAGTTTAGAGCAACACGAATAACAAAAAGCCCGAGCGACACAATGAACTCGGGCTTTTTAGCTTTTAACTTATTAGTTTCAGATATTCAGAAATTTCAGATGTTCAAAATAGCTGAACTAGAAACTACGGCTTTGATTTAGAATGCTTGTCAGCAACCCATCCAGCCGTTAATGCCTTACCTTTACGCAGTCTGCGTACCCACATTCGACTTGGGTGAATCGCCTCAAGCACATCAACAGGCAAGGGCAGCGGATCGCCACAGATCTGTGATGCTAATACTTCAGCCAATAATGGTGCAGAGCTCAAACCACGTGAACCCAGTCCGATAAAGCAATAAAGGTTAGGGAAGCTTGTTACCGTTTCTACATCCTCAACCGAGTCACGCTGCGGGTTGAAGTTGTGGAGATCTTGGTACTGCTCCTTAATGGCTTCAAAGTCACCAACGTTTCCGACAAACGGAAGGTGGTCACGGCTTACGCTTCGGATACCTTGGCGCGCTAAGTTGTCACTGGTATCGACATCTTTTGTCCATGCTTGGTCTGGTAGTGACCCATGTAGGCGCTCGCCATTGTGCTGCTGAACCTCAATATCAAATTCTTGGTCGATATTGGTTTTGTCGTAGTTCGCACCAATACAGTGATGACCATTGTTGGGGTTCTGTGGCGTCAAATAGCCATCAAAGCACAACACGGTTTTTAGCTGGCTGAGATTTTCCGTGGTCGGAATATGGCTCACTTGGCCTTTAACCGGAGTCAGTGGTACTGGCTGAGTTTGTTCAAACTGAGTGAACTTGTGTCCGTTTGCGACAACTACTTGGTCGTGCTTAGTTTGAATCTCACCTTGAGGTGCCTCAATCGTCAGTAACCATTGTTTTTCAGCTTCGAGCCACTCAAGTTGCGTTACTTGATGTTGATAGTGTGCGCTCACTTGGTTGCTCTCTTCTAGCTTGCCAATCAAGCCTTGAGTCAGTTGAAGAGGGCTTAACCAACCACCCAGCGGAAAGTAAACACTCTCTTTATCGACGGGTAAGCCAATCTTTTCGTTGGCTTGCTCTGGCGATAAACGCTGAATCAGGTCGGTGTGGAAGTTGCCTTCCAACATGCGGTTGAGCTTTTTAGTGGAGCCTTGATCCCACATCAAGATGTTCACGCCACACAAGCTGTGATCAAATTGAATAGACTGAGCCGCTTGATTAATAAATTGACGAGCAAACAGTAATCCCGGGCCAAACACGCGAGACACGTTCGAGGTCGCTTCGCTTAATAGCGGGTAAATCGCACCTTGGTTGTTACCTGAGGCATTGCCCGCAGCTTGTGGATGTTCACAATAAAGGGTGATGTTTTTACCACGACGGCTTAGCGTTTTGGCTAATGCAGCACTGGCGACACCACCACCAATGATCGCAATGTCTTGGGATTCAGTGTGTTGAGCGAGGCCATACCAAGGTTTGATGTTGGTGTGAGCGTGCTTTTCGCCAAGTCGGCCGGCGATCATTTCTCGCTTAGTACCAAAGCCTTTGACCTTTTTCATTTCAAAGCCAGCTTCAATTAAGCCACGGCGAACAAAGCCAGCAGCGGTGAAGGTGGCGCAGCTACAATCTTGCTTAGCGAGCTTAGCCATGCCGTTGAATAGGTTTTGATTCCACATCTCTGGGTTCTTGCTCGGAGCAAAACCGTCTAAGAACCAAGCATCAACCAAACCTTCACGCGGGGTTGGTACGTTGGGCATGCAATCTTTAATATCGCCAAACCACAAATCAAGCGTGATTGCACCGTCACCCAGCACAATGCGGTGACATTCAGGTAGAGCAATAGGGTAGTGTTCTTGGAGTTGCGTCGCATACTCGGCTAATTCTGGCCACGATTGGTGTGCTTTGATGAGATCCTCTTTATTTAAAGGATATTTTTCAAAACTGATGAAATGTAACTCTTTGGTCATCGCTTGTGGGTTATCTTTAAGAAAAGCATCGAACCATTGCCAAACTGCAAGAAAGTTCAAACCTGTGCCAAAGCCGGTTTCAGCAATCACAAAGCGGCGTTGTTCATGTTCAAGCCAACGCTCTGGAAGGTGGTTTTGCTTTAAAAAGACGTAGCGAGTTTCTTCTAAACCGTTAACATTGGAGAAGTAAACGTCGTCAAATTGGTCTGAAACTGGCGTGCCAGACTCATTCCATTCCAGCTCTGCATTAGTAATTGAAGTCATAAAATCTATCATTTTGTGATTTGAAGCGATATGTTGGTAGGGATTGTACGAATTTCTAGGAAAGCTGACCACTTTTGTTAGGCTTCTTAGTTATCATCTAGCTGAATTTAGAATTATAGGAATGTCACATGAAACGAGTCGTAATCACCGGTATGGGTATTGTTTCAAGTATCGGTAACAACGTCGAAGAAGTTTTAGCATCACTGAAAGAGGGTAAATCTGGTATTACCGCTTCAGAGCAGTTCAAGGAAAATGGCTTGCGCTCTCAAGTATGGGGTAACCTAAAAATGAACCCTGCTGACCATATCGATCGCAAAAAAATGCGCTTTATGGGTGATGCAGCGGCATTCGCTTATCTTTCAATGGAGCAAGCAATTGCTGATTCTGGCTTAACTGAAGATCAAGTATCTAATGACCGCACGGGTATCGTTGCGGGTTCAGGTGGTGCTTCATCTCTAAACCAAGTAAACGCGGTAGACATCATCCGTGAGAAAGGCGTGAAGCGCGTTGGTCCATACATGGTTCCACGTACAATGGCTTCTACGGTTTCTGCTTGTCTAGCAACTCCTTTCAAAATCCGTGGTGTGAACTACTCTATGAGCTCTGCATGTGCGACATCTGCACACTGTATTGGTCACGCAATGGAGCTTATCCAACTTGGTAAGCAAGACGTTGTATTCGCTGGTGGCGGTGAAGAACTGGATTGGTCTCTGACTATGATGTTCGACGCAATGGGCGCACTTTCTACTAAGTACAACGACACGCCAGAGCTGGCTTCTCGTACCTACGATGCAGACCGTGATGGTTTCGTTATCTCTGGTGGCGGCGGCATGTTAGTTATCGAAGAGCTTGAGCACGCTGTTGCTCGTGGCGCAAAAATCTACGGTGAAATCGTAGGCTACGGCGCAACTTCAGATGGCTACGACATGGTTGCTCCTTCTGGTGAAGGTGCGGTTCGTTGTATGAAGATGGCGATGCAAAACGTTGATGGCGTTGATTACGTGAACACTCACGGTACTTCAACTCCAGTTGGCGACGTTAAAGAGCTAGGCGCTATCCAAGAAGTTTTCTCTCAAGGCAATGGCGGTGGCAACAGCCCAGCAATTTCTGCAACTAAAGCGATGACAGGTCACGCTCTAGGTGCTGCTGGCGTACACGAAGCTATTTACTCAACGCTAATGCTAGATAACGGCTTTATCGCTCCAAGCATTAACGTTTCGAACCTAGACGAAGCTGCTGCTGGCCTAGACATCGTAACTGAAGCTCGTGATCAAGAGCTAACTACAGTTATGTCTAACAGTTTTGGTTTCGGCGGTACGAACGCAACGCTAGTAATCAAAAAGTACCAAGCTTAACTTAAGCTTGAGTTACATAGACAAGGTTAATCGTTAAAGGGTTGCGCTAGTGCCGATTCAACACGCACAGGTCACCCAGTAATAATGACCATCAGAACAAAGTTTTTAGACGCAGGTTGGTAAACGTGTTTTTTGAACATAGTTTTTAAATCTGGGTTTAGAGATTGAAAGGTTTCCAGAGCTTGACCAGTACTGACTTTGGTTAGTACTGGTTGAACAGACGCAAGACTCTGTCTCCTGGAGAGCGAGATAGGATCCTTTTGTTCTGGATGTTTGCCCGATTGTTTATTCAATCGGGCATTTTTCGTTTTAGCCGTTTGATCTTGGGTGTTCACTCTGGTTTCGGTTCTTGTCTGCCAAGGTTAGGTGATTCAGCCCTTTATTTATAATGTATTCCAATTGCTACTCGACACCGTGTGTGGAATTTTGCACAATCATTTCAATTCACATTTAGGTCGATAGACCCCAACAAAAGTACTCGCCAAATGAAAATCTTAATCGACGAAAATATGCCTTACGCTGAAGCGCTTTTTAGCCAGCTAGGGGAAGTGACAATGAAGTCTGGTCGCACATTAACAGCTGACGACCTAGTTGACGTAGACGCATTGATGATTCGCTCTGTTACCAAGGTAAACGAGTCATTGATCAGCAAAGCCAATAAGCTGAAGTTTGTTGGTACTGCGACGGCTGGCATGGATCACGTTGACCAAGAGTTGATGAAAGAGCGTGGTATTTTCTTTACTGCGGCACCTGGTTGTAACAAGGTGGGTGTTGCTGAGTACGCGTTCAGTGCGATGATGGTGCTTGCGCAGCAACAAGGCTTTTCTGTTTTTGATAAAACGGTTGGTATTATCGGCTGTGGTCAAGTGGGCAGTTACTTAGCGAAGTGCCTTGAAGGTATTGGTATCAAAGTTCTGCTGAACGACCCTCTAAAACAGCAAGAGGGTGATACTCGCGAATTTACTGAGTTAGAGACTTTGCTTGAACAATCAGACGTTATTACATTACACACGCCAATCACTAAGACGGGTGAGTATCCAACGCATCACTTGATCAGTGAGCAAGTGCTGAACAACTTACGTGCTGATCAAATCCTGATTAATGCAGCTCGCGGTCCTGTGGTTGATAACCAAGCGCTAAAAGCTCGCCTGCAAAAAGCCGATGGTTTCACTGCAGTGCTTGATGTGTTTGAGTTTGAACCTGAAGTCGACTTTGAGCTTCTTCCGTTACTCGCTTTTGCAACGCCTCACGTAGCGGGCTACGGTTTAGAAGGTAAAGCGCGTGGTACCACGATGATCTTCAACAGTTATTGTGAATTTTTAGGTACTGAACAGCGTGCGTATGCAAGCGACTTATTGCCGACAGCGCCTGTACCTCAAATGAAATTAGATAGAGCTTGGGATGAAGCAACACTGCACAATTTGACTCAGTTGATCTATGATGTGCGCAAAGACGACGCCTTATTCCGTCGCAATATCGTTACGCCGGGTTCTTTTGACAAGATGCGTAAAGAATATTGGGACCGCAGAGAGTACAGTGCAGTCGAGTTAACGGGCGACGAATCTTGTAATTTAACGCCGTTATCTAAACTCGGTTTTATGGTAAAGCCAACTTTATAAAAGAGAGAAACAATGAGCCAAGAATTTAATATTGCTATTTTAGGTGCGACTGGTGCGGTTGGTGAAACCATTCTTGAAGTACTTAAAGAGCGTAAATTCCCTGTCGGTGAAATGCACTTACTAGCAAGTGAACGTAGTGAAGGCAAAACTTCCCGTTTTAACGGCAAAACAATACAAGTACAAAACGTAGAAGACTTCGATTGGTCTCAAGTACATATTGCGTTTTTCTCTGCAGGTAGCGAGCTTTCAGAGCGTTGGGCTCCAATTGCGGCTGATGAAGGTGTGGTTGTCATCGATAACACATCACGCTTCCGTTACGAATACGATGTTCCTCTGGTTGTGCCTGAAGTGAACCCTGAAGCGATTGCTGAGTTCCGTAACCGTAACATCATCGCGAACCCTAACTGCTCGACTATCCAAATGGTAGTAGCGCTAAAACCAATTCACGATGAAGTGGGCCTTGAGCGTATTAACGTTTCAACTTACCAATCTGTGTCTGGTGCAGGTAAGCCAGGTATCGATGAGCTAGCGGGTCAAACGGCTAAGCTTCTTAACGGTATGCCAGCTGAAAACTCAGCGTTCTCACAACAAATCGCTTTCAACTGTATTCCTCAAATCGATGAATTTACAGAGAACGGCTACACGCGTGAAGAGATGAAGATGGTTTGGGAAACTCAAAAAATCTTTGCTGACTCTTCAATCACAGTGAACCCGACTTGTGTCCGCGTACCAGTATTTTACGGTCACGCAGAATCTCTACACATTGAAACTCGCGCACCAATCGGTGCAGAGCAAGTGGTTCAGCTTCTAGAGAACACAGAAGGTGTTGAAGTATTCCAAGCGCTAGACTTCCCAACTCAAGTTCGTGATGCAGGTGGTAAAGACCACGTAATGGTTGGTCGTATTCGTAACGACATCAGCCATCACAGTGGCGTAAACATGTGGGTTGTCGCTGATAACGTTCGTAAAGGCGCAGCAACAAACGCAGTTCAAATCGCTGAAGTTCTGATTCGCGATTACTTCTAAGCTTTATTGCTTTGATAAAAAAGCCTCACTCTTTAGTGGGGCTTTTTTAATCGATTAAAAATATTGTTAGTCAAATTGTGTGAAATTGCTGCGAATATTGTTGCTGCAACACATTTTTTGTTTTCATCTCTATAGTTTTACGTCATTTATCCGATATATTTAATAGATCATCACTTTTCCGAATTTAAGCACCTAGCTGAGCCTTTTATGTTTCAAATTTTCAAGCCGTGGTTAATGCCTTTTGCCTTTATCATTGCGACTCAGATTTCCGTTGTTCGTGCAGATTCCATTCGAGTTGTAGGGCCTAATGGCCAGATACAATCAGCGCCTACGTTTTCAGAACCACTTCAAAGAGCGCAATCAAATAGCGCTGAGCCTTCACGTTTCTATGGTCCAACTCGCGGCTCAGAAACATTGTGGTCTATTGCCTCAAAGTTACGCCCTGATAACTCCGTTTCAGTCCAACAAACTCTGTTGGCTATTTATCGCTTAAACCCACAAGCGTTTGAAAACCAGAATATCCATAGCCTGCTGCCTGCGAGCAATCTACGCGTGCCTTCTTTAGAGCAAGCACGTGCAAGCTCGACGCAGCAAGCTATCAACATCATGAACTCACATCTTGCTAAGCTTGATGCTCCTGCAAGTAAGCCTGTCGCTTCAAAACCCAAAGCGCCGAGTTCTGATGCAAAAAATGTTACTCCTGCTAAGCAAGTAAGCACTACTGAAACTGCTAAAAAGCCATTGTCTCCAACTCAATCATCTCTAGCTCAATCTGCACCAACCCAAGAGATGAACAAGTTAGAGAAGCAGCTAGAGCTTTCAGAAACTGAACTGCTGTCACTTGAAGAGAAAAATCACCAACTTCGTTTGATGTTATCGAATGTTCAATCGGAAGTGGATGAGCTAAAAACAGAGCTCAGTGATGAAGACCGCATTCGTAGCGAAGTGGAAAAGCTGCTTGATGAAGAGCGCAGAAAGAACGCCGAAATTGAAAAGATGGCACCAAGTGTCATTGACGAACTGTTATCGAATGGTTGGTTAGTGGCGGCTCTTGCGATTATTCCAGGTCTGCTCATTGGTTTGATCGTTGTGATGCTGTTAGGCCGTCGTTCTAAAAATGATGAGCAACAGCAGACGACTCAAGAACAACCGCTCCAGCCAGAACCAAGTACCGTTGCACCTATTACATTGGGCGACGAGATGGACGACCTTAACGAGCTGTCTTTAGATGATGACTTGTTTGGTACGGAAGATGACGCCAACAAGCTATTTGACGATCAAGCGCTAGCCGAAGAGGATGATGTCTTTGCTGGTTTAGATGAATCTGATCTCGATTTCAATCTAGATGGTGAAGACGATGACCCATTTGCTAGCATTGGCGAAAACGGTGATTTAGACACCAACTTCGACGATCTAGATTTAGACAGCAGCAACGGCATTAGTGTTAATGGCGAAGAGAAAGCGCTTGGCCTTGAAGAGATGGAACGTGCGCTAGACAAAACAGCGGAAAGCGCCGTCGATACTGATGATGTTGACTTTGATCTTTCTGATGATAACGCAATGTCTGCTGATGACATTGAAGCTTTACTATCTCAAGAGTCTGAAACTGAAGATCTCGGTTCCAACGAGCTAGACCAATCTTTATTAGATGATCTGTTTGCTCTTGATGACGAAGATGACGACAGCTTCGATATTGATGCTCTGATTTCGGAAGAGCAAAGTGATTCGCCTTCTAGCACTGAAACACCAGCAAGCGATGATTTTGACATCGATGCGCTTATCTCTGAGCAACAAAGTGAGACTAAGCCTGTTGATTTGAGCAATGACGATTTTGATATTGATGCTCTAATCTCTGAACAACAGTCCCCTGAGCCAGCTTCACCGACAGCGAATGATGATATTGATGACATCTTTGCCCAAGTTGCTGCTCAGAACGATCAAGCGAATGACCCTTTCAACCTCGATAGCGACGATGAGATTGCCACTAACCTAAACAGTGGTTTGGCGTCTGATGATGATATCGAAAACATTCTGTCTCAGTTCGATAAGCCCATCGTAAATGAAGAACCTCAAGACAGCGTTGATCTGCTTGATGAGCAACTGGCAGGCGATGACGTAGACCTAAGTAACTCGACAGACCTTCTTGATGAGATGCTAGGGGACGATTCGGATGATGAGTCTGAAAGCGAACCTCTTGGCTTTGATTCTCTGTCTGAGCTTGAAGAGCTTTCTGGTTTATCGACCGATGATGACCTCAACATCGCAGAAGACAGCACGGAAACCTTGGATGAATTAATAGGTGACTCTGACGACGATGATTTCGAACTCGACGCCGAAAGTACCGACTTATTGGATGATTTCCTTGATAGTGAATTGTCAGATGATGAGCTTTTAGCGGATGCATCAAAATCAGAATCTCTAGACCCATTTGATGACTTACTGACAAGTGGCATTGAAGACGAGCTTGAATCTGAAGATAAGACGTTTGATAAAGAGTTAGACGCAGCCTTTGGTTTGGACAACGCCAATGAGAAGCCTGAAAAGGACTCAGACGTTGAGCTTACTCCGTTAACCTCTGAAGGTGAGCCTGAGCAAGATCCGGACATTAGTGAAACACCACAACCTGAAGTCGTTACTGATGAATCGTTAGATTCTGAAATGACTCAAGAAAGTTCTGACATTAAGCCAGAAAATGATGAAGCCTTTAATCGTGATGGTTTTATCGATGATTTGTTCGGTGTCGCACCGGCAACGGATGCTTTGCTTGATGACTCGCTAGAAACAACAGACGAAGCGTTGATTGATGAGTTAATGACTTCTGATGACAATGATTTGTTGCCAGCAATAGAAGAGCCTGTTGAACCATCAATTGAAAATACGGTTGAATCAGAGCAAGCGCCTCTTTCAAACAGCAACGAAGTATCAGCGCAAGAAACCGCATCATCGGTGGAGGATGATAAATTGGATATCGACTCGCTGTTATCTGAGAATTCTGATTTTGATAAACCAGATTTTGAAGAGCGAGTTCAAGAAGAAAGCGCACAACAAGAATCTGAGCCGAAAGAAGCCGACGTACAAGAGCAAGCTTCGCCATCGTCTTTGAACGATATCTCTGAAGATGAAGAAGAAACGGTTGAAGACTGGTTAGCTGAAGCCATCGACGATGTAGAGTCGCCAGCGAACATTGACTCTGATTTTGACTTTGAACCGAAAATCCAAGGTAGCGATCAGCTTGAAGATGTCGTTGAATCCTTGCCAGAGCCAGAGCCAGAGCCAGAGCCAGAGCCAGAGCCAGAGCCAGAGCCAGAGCCAGTTCGTGCTGCAAACATGCCAGAGATCATTCCAAATGAATTTGGTGTGCCAGAAGACGATGATTGGCTGATTGAAGATGAGGCGTCTGAACCAGAAGCATTAGCGGAAGCTGACGTAACACCAGAGCCAGTAACACCTGTCGCTGAACCTCAGTTAGATGAAGAACCGCAAGTTGAAGCTACACCACAAACGGAAGTAGCAGAACAAGCTGAAGTTCTAGGACAAGAAAGCGCAGAAGAATTCTCGTTTGACGACTTCGAGCTACCAGAGTTTGGTGAAGAAGATGCACTAGCGGAAGCTGATGCTGAATCAACAACAGAATCAGTATTGCCTGCTGTTGAGCCTCAAGCTCAAGCTAAAGAGCAAGACGACGAAGAGTTCTCGTTTGATGACTTTGAGCTACCAGAGTTTGGTGAAGAAGACGCACTAGCGGAAGCTGATGCTGAATCAACACCAGAACCAGTAACGCCAGCTATTGATGCTCAACCAAGTGTTGAATCACAACCTACCGCTGAGCCTCAGTTAGATGCTGCACCACAAGTTGAAACTGCGAAACCAGAAAGCGAAGAAGAATTCTCGCTTGATGACTTCGAACTACCAGAGTTTGGTGAAGGCGATGCGTTAGCGGAAGTGGTGAGTGAACCAGATGAAGCACAGTTAGAGCAAGACTTAGCGCCTGACACAGAGAAGTTCGAGTTCGATGACCTTGATCTTCCGGAGTACGATGAAGAAAGCGCAAAAGCAGACTCTGTTTTAGATGATATTGAGCAAAGCAATGCCGAGCCGGTGGCGGAAGCCCAAGGCGTAGAGTTCGATGAGTTTGATTTACCGGAATATGGTGAAGATGAAGCCATCTCTGATGCGTTTGCTGAGAAGCCAACACCACTGACTTCTTTCAGCCCACAAGGCGAAGAGCAAGATGCGTTGCATGATCTGTTCTCAAATCCGCAGAGCTATAGTCAGGCTGATGATTTCTCGAATGCTGAAGACTCTGAACCGGCTGGTTTTGCACAGCCAGAACAATCACTGAGCGCGGCTTCAGAGCCAAACTCAACGCCTGCAGCGGTTCAAGACGAGCCACTAGAAGGCTTTGATGACTTTGATGAGACAGCATTAGCTGAGTTGCTTTCTGAAGATGTTCAAGACTCTGTCGACAACATGTTCGATAAGCCATTGGACGCAACTTCGATTGATAGCGCAGGGTTAGATATTGACGCCATGCTTGAAGTCGGCGGCGAAGACTGGAAAGGCTTTAACCTAGCGCCAGAACAACAATCGAGCATGCATAATGATGTGCCTGATGACCAACAAGAGATTTGGGCATCGGCTGAACAGCAAGCTGAACCGAAAATCAAAGAAGAGAATTGGGCTGAACAAGACAATCTAACCGAATCAGGCAACAGTCGTGATAAGCAGTACATGACGATTGATGAGCTAATGGCTCAAGTCGAGCAAGAAGGTGAAGAAGTCATTAATCCAGACGATGAAGAGCTTAAACTGGATGTGGGTCTTAACGAATTCCCTGATGTTATCGGTGATATTGGCAATTATGATGTCGACAGCAATGCAGAAGCTGCGGGTAAGCTTGATTTGGCCAAAATCTACATCGAGATGAGTGACTCGCAAGGGGCAATTAAGCTTCTAGAAGAGGCAATCGTTGACGGCAGCGATGATATTCGTCGAGAGGCAAAAAATCTTATCGATACGTTAAACGGTCGATAAATTTACAAATCAGAAAGGGTAGCGTTGGCTACCCTTTATTTTAAGGCGATACAGAGCGCTATCGTTTCATTTGGTTTTTCAACAGCATCGTCTCGGTCGATGCTGATTGTTTATTGAAGTTTTAGCCCCATCCTATTTGGGCTAGCACTGATTTCCGTATATAATTCTCGCCCATTTTCAAAGAGAACAAGAACATGAAAATTGCTTTAGGTATTGAATATAACGGTACCCACTACTTTGGTTGGCAGCGCCAACGAGACGTGAAAAGTGTCCAAGAAGAATTGGAAAAGGCTCTTTCAGTTGTCGCGAATCACCCTGTAGAAGTTATGTGCGCAGGTCGTACAGATGCCGGTGTTCACGGTACGGGACAAGTCGTTCACTTTGAAACTAATGTCGATCGTAAAATGGTGGCATGGACAATGGGCGCGAATGCCAACATGCCAAAAGATATTGCGGTTCGTTGGGCGACAGAAGTGAATGAGGATTTCCATGCTCGTTTCTCGGCTACTGCCCGCCGTTATCGCTACATTATCTTTAACCATGCACTACGCCCAGGCATTTTGAATTCAGGTGTGAGCCATTATCATGGTCATCTTGATGAGAAAAAAATGCATGAAGCGGGTCAGTACTTACTTGGTGAGAATGACTTCACTTCGTTCAGGGCAACACACTGTCAATCTCGTAGCCCATGGAGAAACATGATTCACTTGAACGTGACTCGTCATGGACACTACATTGTGATCGATATTAAAGCGAATGCGTTTGTTCACCACATGGTGAGGAATATTACGGGTAGCCTTATTGCCGTAGGTAAAGGTGAGCAGAAACCAGAGTGGATCCAGTGGCTTTTAGAAGCTAAAGATCGAAAAGTAGCCGGCGCAACTGCAAAAGCGGAAGGTTTGTATCTGGTGGATGTTGATTATCCTGAACATTTTGAGCTACCACGAGAGCCAATTGGTCCTCTATTTTTACCGGATAATTTGAACTAAATGTGAGACTTAGGTTCAAAAATTATTACGGTTTAGTGCGTAAGATAGTCCCAGAAAATAGGTACAACCAGTTTTTTATCTACAGTCGCTGTTTTATGTGCTTTAATTCCCACGCATAATTCCCAAATTTATTTCTTTCGCAATCAAGCGGAAGAATCGAAACAAAAAGGTCTTCCATGAGTTGGCTTGAAAAGATTTTAGAAAAAAGCAACATCGTAACATCTCGTAAAGCGTCTATCCCTGAGGGTGTTTGGACGAAATGTACTTCTTGTGAGCAGGTTCTGTACCATGCTGAACTAGAGCGTAACCTAGAAGTATGTCCAAAATGTGACCATCACATGCGCATGAAAGCACGTCGTCGTCTGGATACATTCCTAGACAAAGGTGAGCGTGTTGAACTAGGTGCTGATCTTGAGCCACAAGACAAGCTGAAGTTTAAAGACTCTAAGCGTTACAAAGAACGTATCTCTGCTGCTCAAAAGAACAGTGGTGAAACAGACGCATTAGTTGCAATGAAAGGCGAACTATTGGGTTTACCTATCGTAGCGTGTGCTTTTGAATTCTCATTCATGGGCGGCTCAATGGGTTCTGTTGTTGGTGCTCGTTTCGTGAAAGCGGTAGATGCTGCTATCGAGAACAACTGTGGTTTAGTGTGTTTCTCTGCAAGTGGTGGTGCTCGTATGCAAGAGGCATTGATGTCTCTAATGCAAATGGCGAAAACCAGTGCTGCGCTTGAGCGTTTATCTGCGAAAGGCCTACCGTTTGTTTCAGTTATGACTGATCCAACAATGGGTGGTGTTTCTGCAAGTTTGGCAATGCTTGGCGATATCAATATTGGTGAACCAAAAGCACTGATCGGTTTTGCTGGACGTCGTGTAATCGAACAAACGGTACGTGAAGACCTTCCTGAAGGTTTCCAACGCAGTGAGTTCCTACTAGACCACGGTGCTATCGACATGATTGTTGACCGTCGTGAGATGCGTCAGCGCGTTGCAAGCCTTGTTGCTAAAATGACCAACCAGCCTTCACCATTAGTAGTTTCTGTGAACGATTCACCGAATGAAGCTACTTATGAAGTACCAGAAGCGCCAGAAAAAGGGTAAAGTACCTTCTAACAAACCAACTTAATTATGGTTATGAGTTAGATGAGTCAACAACCTATTCCTCAAGCCACATCCTCTTTGGAGATGTGGCTTGATTATTTATCAAACATCCACATAAGCGCTATTGATCTTGGATTAGACCGAGTTCAGGCCGTCGCCTCTAAGGCAAACCTCACCAAACCTGCTCAACATGTTATTACTGTTGCCGGAACCAATGGCAAAGGCTCAACATGTGCACTGATGGAAGCGATTCTATTGGACGCTGGTTACTCAGTTGGTGTCTACAGCTCTCCTCACTTAATTCGCTATAACGAACGTGTTCGTATCAACGGCCAAGATCTATCTGATGAAAAGATGGTTCAGTCTTTCGATTTCATTGAGAAAGAGCGTGGCGAAATCAGCCTGAGTTTTTTCGAATATGGCACTTTAGCGGCGTTACGTGCATTTCAAACTGAAGCGGTTGATGTTGTGCTTTTAGAAGTGGGTTTAGGCGGGCGTTTAGACGCGACCAATATCGTTGAGCATGATGTTTCTGTGATTACTAGTTTGGCTGTCGACCATGTTGACTGGCTAGGTGATGACATCAATGTGATTGGTTTTGAGAAAGCGGGCATTTATCGTAGCGGTAAACCCGCTATCTGTGGTCAACCCAAGCCACCGGCTACGGTTGCAGCGCACGCTGATGACATTAAGGCTGAGTTCTACCAAGTCGGTATTCAATACACTTATGATGTTGACGGTGATACGTGGAACTGGCGCAGTGGTGCATTCCAACTAGAATCGCTACCTATTCCAAGCCTGCCGTTACCTAACGCTGCAACAGCGTTGATGGCATTGGGCACATCAGAGCTTAGTATTAGCGACGTGAACGTGGTTAACGGCATGAAGAATGCGCAGCTTCCTGGGCGTATGCAGCAAATTAGCGAACAACCGGTGATTGTGCTTGATGTAGCACACAACCCGCATTCTGCTGAGTACTTTGCGCAGCAAGTCGCGAAGAAGTATGCAGGCAAAAATTTACACGTTGTAGTCGCCATGCTTCATGACAAAGATATCCCCGCGACATTGGAAGTATTAGCTCCAATAACAACACATTGGTACCCAGCTTCGCTGAACGGCCCACGAGCCGCAACAGCCGCTGAATTGTGTCAAAGCTTACCTGAAGGTGTAGAGCGGTATTCAAACCCTGTTGTAGCGTTTGAAGCGGCTTTAGCTTCTGTTAAAGGTGACGATGTTGTGTTGGTTGTCGGTTCTTTCCATACAGTGGGTGAAGTGTTGGAGCATTGGCAGAAAAAAGGAAACTAAATGGCAAGTAAATTCCAAAGCCGGTTAGTCGGCACCATCATTTTAGTGGCCATTGGTGTGATTGTATTGCCCGATGTACTAGATGGTAAGAAGCTCCACTACAAAGAAGAGTTTGCAAGCATTCCAATTAAGCCTGAGCTTGATAGTAATGTTGAAGTGTTTGAAGTACTCGATCCCGTTGAAGATCAGATAGCGCTACCGGATTCTCCGGTTGAGCAAGTGGTTGAAAGTGGTCGTACTGATAATTCAAACACGCAAACCGCGTCTTCTTCTAATGATAAAGAAGCAGACAAAGTGGCAGTTGTGGTTAAGCCGGTACCTGAAAAAAATGAATACCAAGACAGTGCTTGGATTATTCAATTGATGGCTTTGAAGAATGCTGACAACGCAAAAAACGTTGTTAAGGATCTGCAAAAGCGCGGTTATCAGGCTCACACCAAGCAAGAAAAAACTTTTACGCGAGTAATTATTGGCCCGGATGTCTCTAAATCCAAACTTGAGCGACAAATTAAGGAATTAGAAAAAATTACGGGTTCAAAAGGCCAGTTGCTCAAATTTAAACCGTTAAATCCATAAGAAAACGTTTGCGTCAGCATTTTTTCTGTTAAAATGCGCGCCAACTTAAGATGAAGAATTCATGAATTGGTTAGATTTTGTCATTTTAGGCGTGATCGGCTTCTCTGCCGTGATCAGTTTAGTTCGTGGTTTCGCTAAAGAAGCCTTGTCACTCGTTATTTGGTTTGGAGCATTTTTTATTGCTAGCCAGTACTACGCTAAATTAGCGATGTACTTCACCAATATCGAAGATGAGATGTTTCGAAACGGAACTGCGATAGCAGCATTGTTTGTTGCAACGTTAGTTGTGGGTGCCTTAGTTAACTATGTCATCGGTCAACTAGTTCAGAAAACAGGCCTGTCAGGTACAGACAGAATCCTCGGTGTCGTCTTTGGTGGCTTACGTGGTGTTTTGATTGTTTCTGCAGTGTTGTTTTTCATGGATGCGTTTACTGCATTCCCAAGTTCTGAGTGGTGGAAGAATTCGCAATTGGTTCCAGAATTTAGTCGAATCATTGCGCCGTTCTTCGAGCATTTACAAGCAACATCTAGTTTCTTATCTGGCGCGCTCTAGCGCCAGTTAATGTCGAAAAATCGAGGATTAGGACATGTGTGGTATTGTTGGAATCGTGGGTTCAACACCTGTAAACCAGTCTATTTATGACGCTTTAACGGTATTGCAGCATCGTGGCCAAGATGCCGCTGGTATTTGTACCATAGAAAGCAATCGTTTCCGTCTGCGTAAGGCGAACGGTTTAGTAAAAGATGTTTTTGAAGCAAAACACATGCAGCGCCTACAAGGTGAAGTTGGTATTGGCCATGTTCGTTATCCTACTGCGGGTAGTTCAAGTGCGTCTGAAGCTCAGCCTTTCTACGTAAACTCTCCTTTTGGCATTACGTTGGCGCACAACGGTAACCTGACGAACGCAAACGAAGTTCGTGAGAAGTTGTTCGAAAAAGACCGTCGTCATGTAAACACAACCTCTGACTCTGAAGTTCTACTGAACGTATTAGCTCATGAGATCGATACTGTTAAAGGTAACGTAACTTCAGATGACGTTTTCCGCGCTGTGGCAAATGTGCATCGTACAATTCGTGGTGCTTACGCCGTAACGGCGATGATCATCGGCCACGGTATGATCGCATTCCGTGACCCACATGGTATTCGTCCATTGTGTCTTGGTAAGCGTGAAGTTCAAGGTAAAACAGAGTACATGGTTGCGTCTGAATCGGTAGCACTCGATGCTGTTGGTTTCGACTTCATGCGCGACGTAGCACCAGGTGAAGCTATCTACGCAACGTTTGACGGTGAGCTTTTCACTAAGCAATGTGCAGACAACCCACAACTGAACCCATGTATCTTTGAGTTTGTATACTTTGCACGCCCAGATTCATTCATCGACAAAATCTCGGTTTACAGCGCACGCGTTGAGATGGGTGAGATGCTTGGTAAGCGTATTAAAGAAGAGTACGCAGACTTAGACATTGATGTAGTTATTCCAATCCCTGAAACATCAAACGATATTGCGCTACGAATCGCTCAAGCGATCAATAAGCCATACCGTCAAGGTTTCGTGAAAAACCGCTATGTTGGCCGCACATTCATCATGCCAGGTCAGCAACAGCGTAAGAAGTCGGTTCGCCGTAAGCTCAACGCAATTCGCTCTGAGTTTAAAGGTAAGAACGTTCTACTGGTTGACGATTCTATCGTTCGCGGCACAACATCAGAGCAGATCATTGAGATGGCTCGTGATTCTGGCGCAAACAAGGTCTTCATGGTTTCAGCGGCTCCAGAGGTTCGCTTCCCTAACGTTTACGGCATTGATATGCCGAGCGCGACAGAGCTGATTGCTCATGGTCGTGATAACGAAACGATTTGTAAGCAGATTGGCGCAGACGCATTGATTTTCCAAACACTACCAGATCTGATTTCTGCAGTAGGTATGGGCAATCAAGACATCTCTCGTTTCGATACTTCTGTATTTAACGGCGAGTATGTAACGGGCGATATCGACCAAGCGTACCTAGATTTCCTAGACTCTTTGCGTAATGACGACTCAAAGGTTCAACGTGAGATTCAACAAGATCTTGCGAACTTAGAGTTACACAACGAAGGCGCTTAATTAGCGTTTCGTTAGTGATAAAGAGTTTTTCCTAGCAATGATTCCGTATTGCTAGCGATACAGAAAATAAAAAACCAGAGCTTCGGCTCTGGTTTTTTTGTTTATAGAGAAGGGGATTGACCTTAATGAATGTGGTACGCGATCACAAAATCAATAAACAATCTCACTTTCTCTGGTAGATGATCTTTGTGGTTATAAAGCATGTAGATATCACGAGGGTTAGCGCTCCAGTCTTCTAAGACTTGCACTAAGCTGCCATCTTCAATGTATTCACGAATCATCACGTCAGGCATTAGGGTGATACCTAGGCCTTCTGAGCACGCTTGTCTTACGACATTAAGCGCATTGGCGTTGAAACGGCCTTTCTCGCTATTCACCACCGTCTCTTCATTCGAATTACTCAGCTGCCACTTAATCAGCGGGTAGCCTTTGAGTAGCGAATGGTTCGCTAGCTCTTCAGCATGGCTTGGAGCTGGGTTCTTCGCTAAGTACTCAGGGCTCGCGATAAGAATATCTTTGACTTCACTGATTTTTCGAGCGATTAGGCTTGAATCACGCTGAGGGCCGACTCGGAAAATTACGTCCCACTCCGTTGGATCCAGCTGATCCGCTTGGTTGTTCATCATCAGCTCAATATTGATATCAGGGTATTGAATCATGAATTCACTGAACATTGGCATCATCATGCGCTTGGTCAGGTTTGAGGGTGCCGTAATACGAATCTTACCGGAAGCGCCTTTGCACACGTCAGTTAACTCTTCTGCAGTAGAAGAGAGACGTTGCAACAGCGGAGAGCATTCATTGAAGAAACGTTCGCCTGCCTCTGTTAAAGAAAGTTTACGCGCGTGTCTATTGAGAAGCCTAAGGTTCAAAGAATCTTCTAAGGCTTGGATGCGTCGTGTGATGGTCGCAACCGGAATCATAGTCTTGCGCGATGTTGCGGTGTAGCTCCCATTTTCAACGACGAGTCGAAAGAGGTTTAAATCATCTAATTTCATAAATCCAGACACATTTGTTTACAATCTCATCTAATTTATACGTAACAGTGAGATCAATGTTTGCGTTACGTCAACTCGTTGCACTATTTACAAGTATTCCAACCCTCGTCACGAATTACCAGTAAAGAGTGCAAATTTGTGTATTTAGCATTTTATTACTAAGTTTTATATTAGTTCTTAGAACAGATAACAATAATAATTCGACTTAGTTTTGTGAGGTTATAGATTATGTACAAAACTCACAGTCAGCCAGTAATGACCTCGGCTCAGGAAGTAATTAACCAAAAATGCGTGATGTTGGTTGATGATGATCCTATTTTTCGCCGTATAACCAGCGCGTACCTAGACAAGGTCGGTTATAAAGTGGTTGAGGCTGAAAATGGACTGGACGCTTTGCAGAAACTTAGAGACTCAGCGCCAGATTTAATTGTGTGTGACTTATCAATGCCAATACTTGATGGCATAGAGCTTGTGGAAGAGCTCAGTTTAGAGTACCCGTCACTGCCTATGATCGTTGTGTCTGGCACTGATGATATGTCTGACGTGGCGAAAGCCTTGCGATTTGGTATTAAAGACTTCTTGGCGAAGCCGTTAGAGGATCACCGTCACCTAGGAAGTGCGATTGCGAATACATTGACAGATTCGTTCGATAACATTTCAGACCAACGAGATTTTTCGAGCCAATGGTTCTGTGTGGATGATGGGGGAGAGATCCCTGAAGACCAAGAACTGCATTGGCACCTGAATTACCTTCAAGATAACCCAAGCGCAGCAAAAGACTTACTGCATGCGCTGCTTCCAGAGAAAGATACGCGACAAGGCTCATGGCGTTGCAGTTACCGGTTACTGCAATCAACAGAGATGATGCCACTTGTGTTTGACTATGCGTGGATGATGAACGGGCAGTTTGCTTTTTACCTAGTCGATTCATCGTCGTCTGATAATGGCGGCTCCGCGACAACATTGTTAGTGAGAGCGCTGTTCCACGATTACATAAGAAACAGAAAAGATTTTAATGTTGATCTCAAAGATATTGCTGAAATCTTAGAGAAGGGGATTCGTTGCTCTAAATGCTCCACCCCAGTGAATGCCTTGTTTGGTGTTGCTGACCTTGCCGAGGGAACCATCTCCATTTTGCCTGCGGGTCTAGACGGGCAATGGTCGAATGGTGAATTGAATCAATATATTGCAGCAGGTGAGCGCTTGGGTGAGAACTGCAAGAAGAACTTTATTACGCGGGACCTTCCGATCGAACAGGGCTGCCAACTGTCGTTGAGCCTACTTGGAGCGGCAAGTTTTAGTTTAGACATACACCAAGGGTCTACTGATTAACCCTATATTTCCTCGGTTTTTGTGAATAATTGATTAAGGTATAGTTGCGCAAATGGTGTGGCTATGCCTTTTTTGTTAAATGTCGATTTAGCAAAGCGGGTTTGGTTCGCCGGATACTTACCTTCACTAACAAAAACAAGAAGCAATCATGGCAGATAACAAAGACTTTCAAGACCCGTTTAATGTATTCTACTTTTTAGGATTTTTAGCCGCATTTTTAATGATTCCATTGCTACCAGCAACACTTACGTTGATCCGTGTATTCAATGGTTACGCAACATTCTAGTTAAGCTGTCGTCGCCGATTGGTGATAGCTAACTCAAGGAGGCCACAATTAGCGTTCGAGTTTTAAGCCTCAATATTGCTGGTGGCCTTTGTATATTTCTCGCAGTTCTAGGGATAGTTTTGCCCGTTCTGCCAACCACTCCTTTTCTCCTTCTTGCCAGCGCATGCTTCATGCGAAGCAATCCGAAAGTTCATAAATGGATGCATGAGCACAAAACGCTGGGTCCTTTGCTGAACAATTGGTATCAACACGGTGCCGTCACCAAACAAGTTAAAACGCGTGGCGTATTCTTTATCTTGTTGAGTTTTGCGTTATCCATCTACTTTGCCCCTATCATTTGGGTCAAGGCTTTCCTAATTTGTGTACTTGTTATTCTTCTCACATGGTTTATGCGACTTCCAACCCATGAGTTGGTTGCTGACAGCAAAGAAAATCACTACCATTAAGCCAGTGTGCCTGCTTGTATAGCGGGCGTTTATTATTTCAGCAATCAGAGTTATGACTCTCGTTGCAATGAATACCAATCGTACCTTTCCTTAATTCCGAGCGTTGATGTTTGATTCGTTAACGAGAGTTTGGAAAGCGGCCTAATGAAGTGCATAAGATTATGAACACAGAAAAAATCTCTCTGATCAAAGCAAGCATCAAAAGCATTCCTGATTACCCTAAAGCGGGTATTTTGTTCCGTGACGTAACAAGCTTGATGGAAGACCCAGTAGCTTACAAAGCGACTATCGACCTGCTAGCGGAAACATACAAGGACATGGGCTTTACTAAGATCGTTGGTACTGAAGCTCGTGGTTTCCTATTTGGTGCGCCTTTGGCACTTGAGCTAGGTGTTGGCTTCATTCCTGTTCGTAAGCCGGGCAAGCTGCCTCGTCAAACTGTGGCACAATCTTATGAGCTTGAGTACGGCACCGACACTCTAGAAATCCATACTGATGCTATCGTTGAAGGCGATAAAGTGTTGATGGTTGATGATTTGCTAGCAACGGGCGGTACGATTGAAGCAACAACAAAGTTGATTCGTCAGCTTGGTGGTGTGGTAGAACACGCTGCATTTGTTATTAACCTTCCAGAAATCGGTGGTGACAAGCGCTTACAAGGCTTAGGTCTAGAAGTGTTTAGCATCTGCGAATTCGACGGTCATTAATCCTTTTCGGAATTATTCATGAGCTATCTTGCGTTAGCGCGAAAATGGCGACCAACCAAATTCAAAGAAGTGGTTGGTCAAGCCCATGTTTTAACAGCATTAGAGAATGCCCTTAGCCAGAATAGGTTGCACCACGCATACCTGTTCAGCGGTACACGAGGTGTTGGTAAAACAACCATCGGTCGTTTGTTTGCTAAGGGACTCAACTGTGAAACAGGCATTACCTCAACACCTTGTGGTGAATGTGCAACCTGTAAAGAAATCGATGAAGGTCGCTTTGTTGACCTGCTCGAGATCGATGCGGCATCACGAACTAAGGTAGAAGATACCCGCGAGCTTCTGGACAATGTTCAGTACAAGCCTGCACGTGGTCGCTTCAAGGTTTACCTAATCGATGAAGTCCACATGCTTTCCAGGCACAGCTTTAACGCGCTTCTAAAGACCTTAGAAGAGCCGCCTGAGTATGTGAAATTCTTGCTCGCAACAACGGATCCACAGAAGCTTCCAGTAACGATCTTGTCGCGTTGTTTGCAGTTCCATCTTAAGCCGATCAGCGTTGATAATATTCACGAGCAGCTCGATCATATTCTTGAACAAGAAGATGTGACGTCTGAATCTCGTGCGCTTGGAATGATTGCTCATGCTGCTGATGGCAGTATGCGTGATGCGCTAAGCCTTACAGACCAAGCTATCGCATTGGGTAATGGCAATGTCGTAACAGATACTGTTGCTCACATGCTCGGAACACTGGATACCGACCAAGCTATCCACTTGCTTGAAGCGATTAGCAGTAAGCAGCCACAGCAAGCGATGGCGTGTATCCAAAGCCTTGCTGAGAACGGTGTTGAGTGGGATGGTTTGCTGAATCAGCTTGCGGCCCAACTGCATCGTCTTGCGATGTTCCAAGCTTTGCCATCTACATTAGATAAGGCACAGCCTGACGCTGAGAAGCTTGAACTACTGAGCAAAGCGCTTAGCCCACAAGACATTCAACTCTACTACCAGATCGTATTGAAAGGTCGTGAAGACTTACCATTGTCGCCAACCGCTCGCGTTGGTATTGAGATGGTGGTTTTACGCATGTTGGCATTTAGACCAGCTGAACAAGCGGTTGCTACGGCAATCTCGACTCAGTCGGCAAGCCCAGCGCCAGTTCCAGCAGCTCAAGCTCAGAACGTTGCTCAGTCAGTGAGTCAACCTGCGCCAATGGCAGCTCCGAGACAGCCTCAGATGCAACAACAGGCGCCTCAACAGCAAGCTATGCAGCAGCCACCCGTGCAACAGACTCCAGCACAGTATTCAGATTCGCAAGGTTACGCTGAACATTCAGGCAACCAAGGTTATCCAGAACAGGATTACCCGCATAGCCAGTATGACGCGCCTCCTGCTTATGATGAGCGTCCAAGCTACGGTGCAGATCAGCCTCAGCAGCAACAAACGAATTATCAAAACCAGAGCCCGGTTCAACAGCCAAGCGTTGCACCTTCTGCTCCGCAAGAGCAGCCGGCGCGTGCAACTTCGCCTGTGAGTGGTTTACGCCACCAATTACGTTCTCAACGTAGAGGCAGCGCGGCAACAGAAAACAAAGGCTCGGCGCCAAAAAAGGCTAAAGCGACACCAGCTAAAACTTCAGTTCTTGATCGAGTTGCTCAGCAACACGGTGGTTCTGAGCGGGTGTCGCCAGCTTCTTTATCAGCCTCTTCGACAGAAAATGTGACCAACGATAATGAACCTTATCGCTGGAAACCGTCTAAACCTGTAGTGAAAGAGGTGAGCAAAGAGCTTACACCTACTCAGATCAAGCGTGCGTTAGAGCATATTAAGACACCAGAAATGGTCGACAAATTGCTTCAAGAGTCGATTGCTCAAGATGAATGGTCCGCCACGATTCAAAAGCTAGAGACAGCCAAGCTTGTTGAACAGTTAGCATTGAACTCAGTGTTTGCTAAAAACGACACATCAATCACTTTAACGTTAAGAGCGAGCCAAGCTCACTTGAATACGGACCGTGCACAGAGTGAATTATTGCAGTCTCTCAATACTGTGCTTGGAGAAGAGTGTCATTTGAGTGTTGAAATCGGTGATGGTGGAGAAACGCCGCTAGAATTACGAGAAAGGTTGTACCAAGGTAAGTTGAAAGACGCGTTTACCGCTTTAGAAAACGATGCCAACGTACAGTTCATTGAAAGACGTTTTGCCGCTGAACTCGACAGAGACAGCGTTCGTCCTATCTAGAACGTTTTCTTGTTTAGTGACCGGCATATCATCCCAGATAAGCAAATCTGAGAACTGAACATCGAGGGGTTGAATCACACTGTTTTAACCCCCATTTAAGCTCGTATAGCTTAATTAATTTTAATAAACCAATTAGACCAGAGAGTATTAACATGTTTGGTAAAGGCGGTATGGGCAACATGATGAAGCAAGCCCAGCAAATGCAAGAGCGCATGCAAAAGCTTCAAGAAGAAATCGCAAATATGGAAGTTACAGGTGAGTCAGGTGCTGGCCTTGTAAAAGTAACGATCACTGGTAGCCACAGCGTTCGCCGTGTTGATATCGATGAAAGCCTAATGGAAGACGATAAAGAGATGCTTGAAGATCTTATCGCTGCTGCTTTCAACGATGCGGCTCGTCGCGTTGAAGAAACTCAAAAAGAGAAAATGGCTAGCGTAACTGGCGGAATGCAACTTCCACCAGGTATGAAGATGCCTTTCTAAGTAACTTATTCTTAAAGGTTAATTCAGGTGGTGGTTTGTGTTGAACAGGCTATTACTTGAACATTAGAACGGTTAAATATGCGTACCAGTCATATGCTGGAGCATTTGATGGAGGCCTTACGTTGTCTACCTGGGGTTGGCCCCAAGTCGGCGCAGCGTATGGCCTTTCATTTGTTACAGCGCGATAGAAAAGGCGGCCTACAATTGGCTGAAGCTCTTAGCCAAGCAATGACCGAAATTGGTCACTGTAATGAGTGCCGTACTTTTACTGAAGAAGATACTTGCCACATTTGTACCAATCCTAAACGTCAGGAAAATGGTCAAATCTGTGTAGTAGAAAGCCCTGCAGACATTGCAGCAATAGAAGCGACTGGCCAATATTCAGGCCGTTACTTTGTATTGATGGGCCACCTTTCACCACTTGATGGTATTGGTCCAAGTGACATCGGTCTCGATGTTTTGGACTACCGCCTGCGTCGTGGTGATATCTCGGAAGTAATCCTAGCGACTAACCCAACAGTTGAAGGGGAAGCGACAGCGCACTACATTGCTGAGCTATGTAATGCCCATGAAGTGAACGCTAGCCGTATCGCTCATGGTGTTCCCGTTGGTGGTGAGCTAGAGCTGGTGGATGGCACCACGCTTTCGCACTCCTTACTCGGTCGTCATAAGATCTAAAAAAGCCGCTTGGTGAAGCATCACTAAGCGGCTTTTTCTTTTATTGCTTTAGACGTTTTTCAGCGCTTAATCTGAACCTCTCACCGCTTTGTATATCATCGCGCCAATCACGGCACCAATAATCGGTGCAATCCAGAATAGCCACAATTGCGAAACGGCCCAATCACCGACAAATACGGCTACACCAGTACTTCGCGCAGGATTCACCGAGGTATTGGTTACAGGGATACTGATAAGGTGAATTAGGGTCAAACAAAGACCAATTGCGATAGGTGCAAACCCAGCGGGTGCTTTCGAATCCGTCGCGCCCATAATCACGAATAGGAACACCATGGTCATGACCACTTCACAAACGAGAGCTGCTGTGAGCGAGTAGCCGCCCGGTGAGTGTTCACCATAACCATTTGAAGCAAAGCCAGATGCCGCAGCGTCAAAGCCTGCTTGGCCTGAAGCAATCACAAATAACACGCCGCCCGCGATAATACCGCCAATCACTTGGGCAATAATATAAGGCGCAACATCCTTGCCATCAAAGCGACCACCACTCCATAGACCGATGGTGACAGCAGGGTTGAGGTGGCAACCGGATATATGACCAATAGCGAAAGCCATAGTGAGTACGGTTAAACCAAAGGCAAGGGAAACTCCGAGTAGACCAATTCCCACATCAGGGAAAGCCGCGGCTAAGACGGCACTACCACAACCGCCTAACACCAACCAAAACGTACCGAACATTTCTGCGATATACTTATTCATAACTATCCTTATTAATCTTTACCAGTATCAATAAGATAGTTTAGTTCTATCAAAGTTGTGAAATCTTGGGCATATATAAGAAGAAAAGTATTGTTAAGTTATTGCTTCGAGCTCAATAAGGTTATCAAGCGCTTCTTGGTCGGTTTTACCACAAATGACAGGGCAAGCTTTGAATTGGTGACATACCTTCGGGCGTGAAGGTTGACCAAATAATTTGCAGAGATCTTGCTCATTTAATTGGATGCAGCGTACCCCAGCAGGCTTACCATTAGGCATTCCAGGAATAGCAGATGTAATACTTGGAGCGATACAGCATGCTCCACAACCTAGGCGACATTCCATCAAATTAAACTCACTAAATAACAGGGTGCGCGATAGTAGCAAAAAATGATGAGAGTGACAGCTGTTGATTGAATCAAAGAATGAACAATTATTATCCTTGAACTTTTTATGGGCTAGCGGTATAACACGCACCCCAGTAAAAGAGTAAGAAGTAATCCTATGACGAATCCATTTTGGCAAGAAAAGACACTAGAACAGATGACCAAGAATGAGTGGGAATCACTTTGCGACGGTTGTGGTAAGTGCTGCCTACATAAACTAATGGATGAAGATAGCGATGAAGTTTACTACACCAATGTGGCGTGTAGCTGGTTAAACGACAAAACATGTTCGTGTAAAGATTACCCGAACCGCTTCACTTCAGGTGAAGAGTGTTTGAAGCTGACTCGTGACAAGATCGATGAGTTTCACTGGCTACCAGACACTTGTGCTTACCGCCTTTTATCAGAATCTAAGCCGATTCCTGAATGGCACCCGTTGATCACCGGATCAAAAACAGAGATGCATGCAGCAGGTGAAAGCGTTCGTAACAAAGTGGTATACGAAATCGATGTTGTCGATTGGGAAGATCACATCTTGAACCACCCGAACCGCTAGTTAACGAAGACTAGTCAATCACCCGAATAAAAAAAGGCTCACATTTCTGTGAGCCTTTGTCGTATTTAGGAGGGTCCAAATCAATGGACTGTGTCATGGCTAATGTCAAGCAAGCGGTAAGTCTGCAACCACCTGATTGAACGTGATACGAGCATTCTGAGCTTGCTCAGATAACTCGATCTTTTTCGCTTGTGCGGCACTAAGATTACTCTCGGCCTGATCAAGTGCTTGTTGTAGGTTCTCTGGTAACTCGTGAGTTTCCATTTGTGAACCTTGTTCTAACACATAAGCGCGAATTTCTTTCTTCACTGCGGCAAGTTCTGTGTAAGCAACACGCTCAAGTTCTGCGGCTTCTTGTGCTGCATCTCTTTCTTTCTCAAACTGAGCCAACGCCATACCTTCAGCAGACCAAGGGTCCATGTCTGGCAGTTCTTCGATGTTGATCGTTGGCTCGATATACGCATCTTGATGGCGTAGGTCGAGGTTAGTCGCACGAACCGCTGAAATCATCAGCATCACAGAAATAGCAAGCAGTGGTAAGCCACCAACAATCGCCGCCGTTTGTAGCGTACTTAGACCGCCTAAGAACATTAGAATCGTTGGTAAGAACGACAGAGTAAATGCCCAGAACATACGGTTCCAGCGCATTGGCTCTTCGGTCACGTTATTTTGTACAACAGACGCTAGGATGTATGAGATAGAGTCAAATGTTGTTGCCGTGAAAATGATACACAGCATTGTAAATACAGCGATAACCAGCGTGCTCATTGGCAATTGTGCAAGCATCGAGAAGATAGCTTTGGTTGCGCCTTCCGCATTCAAAATGGTAACGACATCTAGCTCACCAGAAAGCTGCAGTGATAGGCCGTAGTTACCTAAGATCATGAAGAACAGGAAACAACCTAGAGAACCAAAGAAGATCGACCCTGACACCATTTGTTTGATGGTTCTGCCGCGAGAGATACGCGCAACAAACAGACCCATACTCGGTGCAAATACTAGCCACCATGCCCAGTAGAAAATCGTCCAGTCTTGTGGGAAGTGAGTGTTTTCGAATGTACCGTAACCACCAAATGGTTCAGCCCACGTTGCCATCACGAAGAAGTTAGACAGTAGACGACCAATTGAGTCTAAGCCTGTTTCTAACATGAAGATTGTTGGACCCGCGATCAGAACGAAAGCCAGTAGACCCATCGCACCCCAGAAGTTGATGTTACTTAGGATCTTGATGCCTTTTTCCAATCCAGCATAAGATGAGTAAGCAAAAATCGCAGTACACACTAAAAGCACCATCACTTGCGTTAGGTTATTTTTAGGTAGACCAAATAGGTGATTTAGACCTTCAGTGATCAGAGGAGCGGCTAAACCTAATGTTGTTGCAGCGCCGCCTAATAGACCGAAAATGAATAGGATATCAACGATCTTTCCTGGTACGCCTTTACTACGGTGTTCACCAAGAACAGGCATTAATGCGCTTGAAATCTTTAGAACAGGTTGTTTACGTACGTAGAAGAAGTAAGCGATAGGAATTGCCGGGATTAGGTAGATAGACCATGCGATTGGTCCCCAGTGGAATAGGCCGTAGGTCGCAGCCCAGCGTACTGCTTCTTCACTGCCAGGTTCTAGTTGGAAAGGCGGTGATTGGTAGTAGTAAGCCCACTCAATACAGCCCCAATACAAGATACTTGCACCGATACCGCCACAAAATAGCATGGCAGCCCATGATGCAGTTTTAAACTCAGGCTCTTCATCAGCTTCGCCCAGTTTAATTTGTCCCATATCACTGAATACTACGTACACCATAAATGCACAGGCTGCGAGACCTAGAGCAAGATACAGGAATCCGAGTTGATCAGTCATGAATGTTTTCGCAACCGCAATCCAGTCTGCGCCCTGTGCAGGGAACAAAATGAGCGGGAAAACTATCGTGAGTAGGAGTGCTATAGCACCAAAAAAGGTTGGCTTATCGATAAGCTCAAAAGTGTTTTTTACGAGTATTATTCCATTAAAATGAGAGCGGAATTATGGAATGAACTCGTTTTTTAGACCTAATCGGGTCTATTGTCGTAACGATAAATCGCTTTTATTCTAGAGAATGCGATAGGTTAGCAAGGCTAAATGAGTGCGAGAAGAATACCGCCTACGGTTGCCGCTGCGGACAGGTATTGCCCCGCTGAATAAGAACCATCATCTTCTTCTTCAATCTTATCTGGGTGATCCATACCCAAGGCACCATGAGCGAATGACTCAACTTTATCGGTAACTGTCGCGTTTTCTGCTTCGACTTTCTTCGCTTCTTTATCAATTTCTTTTAGGGCAGATAAGAGTGCTTTGCCTTCATCAGAAAGCTTAACCGTATTTTGCTCAACCTTAAGCGGTGTAGGCTTTTCAGCTTCGTTAGCTGAACTCTTAGCGTTCATCTGCGAAGGCGAATACAGCTGAGTATTACTCGTTCCTACTGGCGTCATATAGCTCTCCTTACCTATCCTTAAATATAGTATCGGCAGAGGTGTGAAAAACTTGTGCAATTAATCATCGATAGTGATGTTTTTTTATTCGCACATTACATTTTCGTCTGCTTGGTTAAATCGTCTATTTACTAAGCAAGTCTTGTGCCGATAAGAATGTTTGATTTTAGATAGAGTTAGGATGAATGACGGGAACGTGATCAAGTTGTGACGATGGGCTAATTATCTAGGATTAGCCCATCGACTCTTTAGCTTAGAAGAGTGGATCAACAGATCCTACTCACACTCTAGGCTAGCGCTACGTTTTGACAGATGCTTGTATGCCTTCATTCGGTTCTCTTTCTTTACAAAGCGAGCCGGCGGCGAAAGCACTTCAAGCTGATAATCACCGCTATCCGATGAGATCGCTTCAACCGGGCTGATGATGGCGATTTTTAAATCAGGGTTACGACGTAGAATTGATGCCGCCGTCCCTAAACCACCCTCGGTGTGGAACTTGCCAGCCACGTGAATCACTTGTTTATCAGGGTTTGATGCTAGGTAATCCACAATCGACTCAGCCATGGTTTCGTCCCAGGTAACCTGAGCGGCAAACTGCTTTTCTGTTTGCTCTGGCGTACCGTGATGCATAGAAGCCATGAACTTTTCTTTGTAAGGGCTATCGCCAGTATCCACTTCGGCAGCAATCCATTGGCGTTGCTCGGTCGATAATTGGTCTAGGTAAGGCAATCCTTTACGGCCAATACACTGCACGAATGGCTTTGGTGCATTTGCCGCAATAACATCGACGTCGTTGGCTTTTGCGAACTCAACTAACGCGCGGTAATCACTTTCGTAATTTGGCCAAGCTGCCGCTTGAGACATGAGAATTTGTTCGCCAATTTCGCCGTTTAAGTATTGGTCAAGTGTGGCTTGGTGCTCTCGAGTGAACTGTTCCATTGAAAGCGCAATGTTTGATGTTGCGTTGCGGCGCGCTTTTAAGAAGTCGGTTTGGAAGCGGTGAATGGCAGAATGCGTGTGCCATTCGCCAATTAGAACCACATCAGCGTCAATCAGCTGCTCGGGTAATGCATCGAGAGAAAGTGTTTCGCCTTGTGGAGAAGCGAACTGGTAGTCATAGAATGTGGAAACGGATTCCGTTTGAGCCACTTTTTGAGAAGTGTCTTTTGCAGGTTGACTAGCACAAGCCGTGAGAAGAGTAGCTAATCCGATAAGAATAATACGTTGCATGAAATGCCTCCTTGAAGAACACGCATACTAAAGGAGGCAAGATAAGATTTCAATGCAAACGATAATCAATATCAATTAAATTTGTTTGCGGTACACTCGCAGCATAAAGTCAGCTTCACAGTTGAATTGCTCTGCCTCGGTGAGTTGTTGTTTAAACTCTTCACTCGCCTTCCAAGCAAACGGCGTCATCTGTAGCAGGTCGAATGCATCTGACCCCGATAGTTCCATCATATAGTTTAGTTGCTCTTGATGCTCAAGCGTAAAACCTTCGATCACTTCTGGATCTTCATCGTGCAAGCGAACGCCATCATAAATTGCATCACGCAGTTGATACAGGTGTCGGCTAGCTGGTGTCACGGTGATCACCACACCATTATCTTTGATGGTGCGTTGTAACTCTTCAGCCTTGCAAGGCGCGTAAATGCGTAGAATTCCGTCTAAGCTGTTTTCAGCA
The DNA here is from genome assembly GCF_041467155.1 of Vibrio sp. 10N.247.310.23. NCBI lineage: Bacteria > Pseudomonadati > Pseudomonadota > Gammaproteobacteria > Vibrionales > Vibrionaceae > Vibrio > Vibrio sp. 10N.247.310.23. The sequence continues at coordinate 59,865 of NZ_JBFSTZ010000001.1, forward strand.
AAGGGTAGGCGATGGCTTGATGCAACTGAGAAGTCGACAGCAGGGTAGCGTTTAGCGGCGTATTTGATAGCAATCTTAGAAATGTCTAGGCCAAACGTAGCCCCTTTCTTTTCTTGAAGATTCACAGCAATTTCGTTGGTGTAATAACCTTCGCCACAACCAATATCCAATAGGCTAGGCGTCTCTTCTGGTAGATAGCGAGAACACAACGTCACCACCGCTTGGCGCATTGGGTCATAGTGGTTACCTTCAAGGAAGCGACGACGTGCCTGCATCATCTCTTTGTTGTCACCTGGATCTTTTGAGCGTTTGTGGTGCGCAGGCATCAAATTGACGTAGCCTTCTTTCGCTAGGTCGAACTGATGGTTCTTTTCACACTTAAACGTACGATCGTTTTGAGATAAAGGTTGGTGACACAAAGGGCATTGGTAAGTCATGGAGACCTCTAAAGGAGAATAGACAGCGCAAGTGTAACGAGCTAAAACCAAAAAGTAAAAGAGCGACATAAAGCCGCTCAAAAATCGTTTTTTATAACTGTATTTATACGGTTATTGGGCACTAATCACAGTAATCAGCTGGTGGCTTTCACCAGGCTGTAATGTTTTTCCTGCTTCTAGGCTTGGTGCGTGCAGTGTTGATTCAACACATAGCATGGTTAGGTAACCGTCGTCTTGCATGTCGCCCATACCCGCAGCGCCTTCTGCCCACGGGTTCCACAGTACTGCAGAGTTATGACCGTGGTTTTCAACTGTTAGCGTGCGATCCAGCTTCTTGTCAGCAACAAAGATTTGCGCTTCTGGTTGCGTGTAAACGCGGTCAATCGTGTCGGTCAGTACCAGTTCAGATCCACCTTGGCAGATCTTGCCACCTTGCAGGCTATCAATGTACTCAGCACCCATACCAGTGGTGGTTGTGTTGTGGATATCGCCAACGTTTAGGTAAGTGTGTAGTGCACCAGAGAAAGTCCATGGCTGAGAATCAGTGTTCTTCACGTCCAGCGTTACTTTTAGTTGTTCGCCGATCTCAACATTCAAGCGAGCATCAAACTGATGAGGCCATACTGCTAGCGTCTCTTCGCTTGGCTTCAGACCTAAGCTAACAATCACGCCAGCTTCGCTTTCACGGTGTTCAACCAATTGCCATTCACTTGAACGGGCAAAACCATGTGCTGGTGCTGCAATGCGGCCAAACCAAGGCCAACATACTGGAATACCACCACGCAGAGCCGTTTTACCATCGAACTTAGCTTGTTGGCTCATCCAAATTAGGTCTTCTTGACCTTGCGGTTGGAATGACACCACATGGCCGCCAAACAGTGAAATCGCTGCGTTTGCTTTATCGTGGATAACGCGAACCAGTTTTACACCTTCGTGTTCAACGATAGTGACGTTGTCAGAAAGTACCGCCAGTGCAGGTAGAGTAGATAAATCCATTACATGATCCTTCTAAGGAAATTGAATTCAAATGCTGACTAGAGTGATGCTTGTGTTTTCATGAGTAACAAGCAGAGTCAGTATTAGAATTGAATTTTGCGTTTGGGCTATCTTGATGAGCTTAGACAGACGCGGTTTAAAAGATAGCAGGCATTAAAAAGGCGACACTAAGGTCGCCTTTTTCAAAGTCTGCTCAAAACAGTCTTCGCTAATACTTATCTAAAGCGATTTCTAAAAAGAAATTACTTAGAGATGTGAGCGATTAGGTCTAGAACTTTGTTTGAGTAACCGATTTCGTTGTCGTACCAAGATACAACTTTAACGAATTTGTCAGTTAGAGCAACACCAGCTTTAGCATCGAATACTGAAGTTTGAACTTCACCGATGAAATCTTGTGATACTACTTGGTCTTCAGTGTAACCAAGAACGCCAGCCATTTCGCCTTCAGAAGCTTCTTTCATTGCAGCACAAATTTCTTCGTAAGATGCAGCTTCTTTTAGGTTAACTGTTAGGTCAACTACAGATACGTTAGCAGTTGGTACACGGAAAGCCATACCAGTTAGAAGGCCGTTTAGTTCTGGAAGAACAACGCCTACAGCTTTAGCAGCACCAGTTGAAGATGGGATGATGTTTTGAGAAGCACCACGGCCACCGCGCCAGTCTTTAGCAGAAGGGCCATCTACAGTTTTTTGAGTTGCTGTAGTAGCGTGAACTGTAGTCATAAGACCAGACTCAATGCCCCACTTATCGTTAAGTACTTTAGCGATAGGTGCAAGACAGTTAGTAGTACAAGAAGCGTTAGAAACGATGTCTTGACCAGCGTAAGATGCTTGGTTAACGCCCATTACGAACATTGGAGTTGCATCTTTAGAAGGACCAGTAAGAACTACTTTCTTAGCGCCAGCAGTGATGTGCTTACGTGCAGTCTCGTCAGTTAGGAAAAGACCAGTTGCTTCAGCAACTACGTCTACGTCGATAGCATCCCACTTAAGGTCTTCTGGGTTACGCTCAGCTGTAACACGTACAGTTTTACCGTTAACGATTAGGTTACCGCCTTCAACTTCAACAGTACCGTTGAAACGGCCGTGAGTTGAGTCGTACTTAAGCATGTATGCCATGTACTCTACGTCGATTAGATCGTTAATACCTACTACTTCGATGTCTGCACGCTCTTGAGCTGCGCGGAATACGAAACGGCCGATACGGCCAAAACCGTTAATACCTACTTTGATAGTCATTGTAGTTGCTCCACAACTTAATTTCTGATTAAAGATAACTGGTAGTAAAATTACAGAATCCAGTATACATCTGCAATAGATAATCCGACTTAACTTGTTTAATGTCAAAAAAAAGCGACGCTTTTCTTAACAATTGGGTGTAAGTGATTGAAAATTGACCATTGCAAGTGGCTCTGTACCCTTCCAGTTGGGTAAAATACCCCTAAATGATGATTCACTTATGAGTGTATATGTACAATGTTTCCTGGTGAGAAAGTATGTGCTACAAAACGACTCATATGCAAGCCTTTATAGAAAAAAGTAAATATAATAACTGAGAATGTGGAGAGATATTAACGTGATTCAAAAGGGAGGAAATATGATAAAGCCTGATGAATACTGGCGTGAGCGCCTAACGGACGACGAATTTTCAGTGTGTCGTGAGCGTGGTACTGAAGCCCCATATAGCGGCAAGTTACTGCACAACCATAAGACTGGCGTCTATAGCTGCACATGCTGTGAAAGCCCTTTGTTTCTGTCGGATAACAAATATGACTCTGGGTGTGGTTGGCCAAGCTTTGATGCCCCAGTGAATGATGAAGCAGTACGCTATATAGAAGATCTAAGTCACGGAATGAAGCGTGTAGAGATCCGTTGTACCGCCTGTGATAGCCATTTAGGTCACGTTTTTCCAGATGGCCCGAAGACCACAGGTGAACGGTTCTGTGTTAATTCAGTGTCGTTAATTTTCAACAAAAATGACGAAAGTACGAAATAACTTGTAACTATTGTCTAATCCTTACAGGTCGCATTTGTCGATTTAGGAATGCTGAAACGCCCAAGGTTTCAGATTTAACTCTAGTACAAATAAAAACAGCTACTAAAAAGGTAGCTGTTTTTATTTGAAAGCAGGTGAATAACAAGCTTAAGTAAGAACACTATAAATGAAGCGATCAGTAACTCGGGACGATTGAAGGGCTGTAAATTCCATCCTCAATCGCTTCGACGATGTTATCTGCGTCTTTATTTAGCTTCTTATAGGTTGCCTTGTCGAAATGGTACAACACCGTGAGCTCGGCTTCAGAAGCAATCGGCACGTCAAAGTCTTTGGCAACCATTGCCCAAACGTACGCTTTTTCCATATGTCCCAGGCTGTGGTTGATACTGGCCATCGACTTGAAGATTTCAGTGTTGGCTACCGAGCCATTAGAAAGCGTTAGCGCATTATTGAGTAGCTTAAGTGTCTTTATATGATTGCGGGTGGTATAGAAGGTTGCCAAGGCATATTGCATCTCAGCTGTGTTTAACGCTTCAGAGCCTTCTAGTTGTAGGAAACTGCGTCTGGCATTGGTGTCCCCAGTTTGCGACCACAAGAAGTAAAGCGTTTCCGGTGTATCAGATTTCGATAGCTCATCAACAATGCGCTCAGACTCTTCGATACTGTGCATTAAAGAGGTAAAGCGACGCTCTTGCAGCTTAGATTGATCGATCGTTTCGATCTGTGCCGCGAGCTCTAGGCACTTTTTGTAGGCAGTGACTAATTCGAATTCTTTAATTTTGTTGATTTCGGTGGGTTGCTTCTGAACTTCAAATCGATGCCAGATGAGGTCGGTACGTGCGACACGACATTGCCCATCGTTCATGTTCAATTGTTCACACTGAAGACCCGGATTGCTTTGGCACAGTTGATCGGTACTTTTGTTCCCTTCAAGACACCCAACCAGAGTGAAAGGCAATAGGCTAATCGCCAACCATTTCATAATTTTCATATTCCTTCACTTGTGATCAGATGCACTTATTATTGGTCAGGTTCTTGACTCAATTCTGTTACGGGTTATTTTCTGGTGAAAATTGTTAAAACTAAGGCTTTACCATGGATGCAGAACAACTTCTTAGCGCAATGACACCCGAGGTCTACGAACGTTTAACCTACGCAGTTGAAACGGGTAAATGGCCAGAAGGTACGGCGCTCTCAAAAGAACAGCGCGACTCGTGTATGCAAGCGGTTATGTTATACCAATCTAAACATAACTCTGAAGCTCAACATATGACAATTGCAGCTGGTGGTGAGATTAGCTTTAAATCTAAGTCTGAACTAAAGAAACAGTTTAAGTCAGATCAAGAAGACATTGTTAGGGTTAACCCGAATCATTAAGCTTAAATTACAACAAAGGGGTGGCAATGTGCCACCCCTTTTAGTTTAACTCGTTTATTTATAAGCAATAAAACGATTTAGTTCACGTTAAGCCGCCGTTACTTTCATAGAATAGCTGGCTTTAACGTGAATCCTTGAACAGGTTATAAGCTCATCTCACCGCGCAATACTTGTTGCATCTGAGCCTTCACTTCTTCGTAGCCTAGGTTTTGGCTTAATAGATAATGCAATTTCGCCAGTGCCGCTTCTGGTGTCATATCGTAACCACTCACCACGCCCGCTTCTGCTAGTGCACAACCTGTCGCGTAACCACCCATGTTGACTTTACCAGCCAAACATTGAGTTAGGTTCACCACAATAACACCGCGCTCTGAGGCATCTTTCAGGTGCTGAAGCAGTTCTGGGTTTTGTGGTGCGTTACCCACACCGAAAGTAAGCAGAATCATCGCGTTAACAGGTTGTAATAGCGTGTTACGGATAACTTCGTGTGAGATGCCTGGGTACATTGTGATTACGCCGATAGGTTGCGGAGTAATGTTATGAACCTTGAAAGCACCTTTAGGTTGTTCGTTTACCTTTACGTTATTGCTAAGTTGGATATTGATACCCGCTTCTAGCAATGGATTCAGGTTTGGAGAGGTAAACGCATTGAAGCCATCTGCGTGTGATTTTGTGCTGCGATTACCACGCATCAACTTGTTGTTGAAGAACAGTGTCACTTCGTTGATTGGGTAGTTTGCTGCAATGTGTAGCGCATTCAGCAGGTTTGCTTGTCCGTCTGAACGAAGCTCTGCTAATGGGATCTGAGAGCCCGTAACAATCACAGGTTTGCAGAGGTTTTCAAGCATGAAAGACAGTGCAGAGGCAGTGTAAGCCATAGTGTCTGTGCCATGCAGGATAACGAAACCATCGTACTTATCGTAGTTCGCGCGAATGTCATCAGCGATAGTTTGCCAATCAAGTGGCGTCATATCTGAAGAGTCCATTAATGGAGAGTATTCGTGAATGGTGTACTCAGGCATCTCTGGGCGATGGAATTCAGGCATGCCAGCTAGCTGCTTATCCATGAAACCTGCGACTGGAACATAGCCGTGGTCAATAGACTTCTGCATGCCAATTGTGCCGCCGGTGTACGCGATATAGATGTGTTTTCTTTCCATGGCGATTAATACTTAGTGTGATGTAGGGAACAGGGGGGCGATTATAGCGAATTATCATGCAATAAAAAGAGGCACCTCACACAGAGGTACCCCTTAGTCATTGAGTTATTGGCTCAACTTATTGAACTTGGCAATTTAAGCAGAAAGCGTATCGGCCTTGTGGGTCGTTAAAGCTGCCTAACAGCTGGCTATCTTGAGCTAACTGCTGAGTAACAGGCTGTAAACTGCTTGGTATCATCGATTGAATATCTAGGCCTATCGACATCTGAACTTGGTTCATAAATTCTTGAATAAATTGTTCAGTGGCCGAAAGTGGCTCTTCTACCCAGTAGATGTTGTAGCTTTCAAGCTCTGCAAGTGAAGCCGCAGCTGCAACCGCATCATCGAAATCACCAATCTCATCGACTAAGCCCTTCTGAATCGCATCTTGACCTGTCCAAACTCGACCTTGAGCAATCTTGTCGACAGCATCGACTTCCAGACCGCGATTTTCTCCAACTAGGCTGATGAATCGGCGGTATCCGTTTTCAATGCCCATTTGGAACGCGTCTTTCGCGCCATCGCTAAGCCCAGTTGTAATACCAAGACCTGAGAAAGGTGAGGTACCAACGCCATCTGTGTAGACACCAATATCATTCAGCCCTTTTTCGAAGGTGGTGATAACACTGAAGATACCAATCGAACCCGTTAGTGTGGTTGGTTGAGCTAAGATCTTATCCGCACCCATCGAGATCCAGTAACCACCCGAAGCAGCAAGGCTCGACATCGACACAACAACCGGTTTACCCGCTTGCTTGATCGCTTCTATTTCATTACGGATAACTTCAGAAGCAAAGGCACTGCCACCTGGACTATCGACACGAAGTACAACGGCTTTCACTTTATCGTCGTTACGTGCTTGGCGCAGTAGGGCTGCAGTGGTGTCTCCGCCAACTGTGCCACGCGGTTGCTTGCCATCCATAATTGCGCCGCTCGCTACAATCACGGCAACGTCGTGAGATTCACTGGTCATGTCTGGAAGCATGGTTGCACGGTATTCGTAGTAACCAAACGCGTTGTAGCTGTCTTGGCCGTCACTGCCGAAAACATCGGCAAGCTCTAGTCGAACTTGCTGGCGTGTCGCTAGCTCATCCACTAAGCCAAGTTTCTCGGCCAGTTTTGCAATGTCACCGTCCACAGACTCAAGTTCTTTCAAGAAGGTGTCCATGCTTGGGTTCAGTGTCTTAGCGTCTATTTGACGGTTGTTGCTGACGTCATCAACGTACGCACCCCATAGTTGGCTTAACCAACGAGAAGCGGACTCTTTCGCTGCGTCTGACATGTCATCACGAATGAAAGGCTCAATAGCTGACTTATAAGTGCCCACACGGAACACGTGCGTGTTTACGTCTAGTTTCTCTAACAACGTTTTGTAGTAAAGCGAGTAAGCGCTATAGCCTTTAAGAAGAACCCCACCATCTGGTGATAGGAAGACCTTAGTTGCGTAGCTGGCTAGGTAGTATTGGCTTTGGTTGTAAAAGTCACCCACCGCATAAATCGGTTTGCCTGTTGCTTTGAACTCATTCAATGCTTTAGCAATGTAGCGTAGCTTGGTCAGGTTGGTTTCTGGCAGCTCTTTGAGAGCTAAAACGATACCAGTAACCTTGTCATCGTCTTTTGCGTAGCGAATCGTTTCAACGATATCAAACAGGATGTTCTCTTTTGGAAGGTCTTTGCCAAGTAGTGAACCTGTGACCGAATCCATCGGATTGATATAGCGGCTTTGTTCCACAATAGGGCCAGACAGATTAAGCACTAAAGCCGAATCCTGAGGAACCGTCGGTTGAGCCGTATCTGAATGGAAGTACACAAAGTAGATGATGGCGATACTGAGTAAAAAGACTAGGTTAACCAGCGCAAGACGTACAAACGTAATGAGCTTCCAAATCCCTTTAAAGAACATGCCTATAAATTTGAATATTTTTTTCATTCTGTCTCCGCAGTGAGATCACGTCGCTTTAACAAGCCGTAGTACCATTAATCTCAATAATATGAACTGCTTAGTATCCTACGATAATTCCCAAGCTCAAACTACACCAAGAATTGTTAATCGATATATATTCTCATTAAGTGTAGTCAAATTAAGGGCTTCTGAACGATTAATACGTGCAGCATTATGATCGGTGTTACAAAAATGTAAACGGTTGTTTGAACTTTTGGTAATTGAACTATACTGTGGTCAGACCACAAGGATAAAATAATAGAAGTGATGTCTGCCATGTACCCACATTTACTTGAACCACTCGATCTTGGATTTACCCAGTTACGTAACCGTGTATTGATGGGATCAATGCATACAGGTTTAGAAGAAAATAAAGAAGGTCTCCACAAACTCGCCGCGTTTTATGAAGAGCGAGCAAAAGGAGGCGTTGGCCTTATTGTTACCGGTGGTTTCTCTCCTAATTTACGTGGCAGATTAACCCCATTTAGTGCTGAATTCAGTAAAGTGAAGCATGCAAAAGCTCACCAAGTTGTTACCGAGGCCGTGCACAAGCATGGCGGTAAGATTGCCCTTCAGTTGCTGCATGCTGGCCGCTATGCCATGCACCCATTCGCGCAAAGTGCTTCGGGTATTAAAGCGCCAATCGCTAAGTTCGCACCGAGTGAGATGAGCCCTCGTCAGATTAAAAAGACCATTGGTGCCTTTGCCAACAGTGCCGAACTCGCCCAAGTCGCGGGTTACGACGGCATTGAGATTATGGGATCTGAAGGTTACTTGATTAACCAATTCATCTGTAAACGTACCAATATGCGTTACGACGAATGGGGCGGTTCTTATGAGAAGCGCATGCGTTTCCCGCTGGAGATTGTTAAATCGATTCGCGAAGCAGTGGGTGACGACTTCATTATTATTTTCCGACTGTCGATGCTGGATTTGGTTGAGCAAGGCAGCACCTTTGAAGATGTTGTTCTATTGGCTCAAAAGCTGGAAGAAGCAGGCGTGACTATTATCAATACCGGCATCGGTTGGCATGAAGCGCGTGTTCCGACTATCGCGACACAAGTACCACGTGGTGCATTCTCTTGGGTGACGGAAAAAGTGAAACCATACGTGTCGATCCCAGTGGTGACATGTAACCGAATTAATACGCCAGAAGAGGCCGAACGTATTCTTAGCTCTGGGCAGGCTGATATGGTGTCTATGGCGCGTCCATTCTTGGCAGACCCGGATTTTGTTAATAAAGCAGCTCAAGACCAAGCTCAGTTCATCAATACCTGTATCGGTTGTAACCAAGCTTGCCTTGATAACGTGTTTAAAGGTAAACGTGCGAGCTGTTTGGTTAACCCACGCGCTTGTTACGAAACCGAAATTGTTGTTCAGCCAGCGCAAGCGACTAAGACCATTGCGGTTGTTGGCGCAGGCCCAGCCGGTTTAGCCTGTGCAACGACTTTAGCTCAGCGTGGGCATAAGGTTGACTTGATTGAGAAAAATGACCGTATCGGCGGTCAGTTTAGATTGGCAATGCAGATTCCGGGTAAAGAAGAATTCAGAGAAACGATTCGCTACTTTGCTAACCAAATCGACGCATCAGGCGTGAACCTGAAACTGGATACTGAGGCAACGTTTGAGATGTTGTTGAAGTACGATGAAGTCGTGATGGCGGCTGGCGTAGAGCCAAGAAAGCTCGATATTGAGGGCATTGACCAAGAAAACGTGGTCGATTACCAAACCTTGATTCGTGAAAAGACACCAGTAGGCGAAAAGGTCGCGATTGTTGGTGCTGGTGGTATTGGTGTCGATGTGGCAACCATGCTGACAGAACCGACTTCACACAGCCTAGACGATTGGCTGCATGAGTGGGGCATCGATAAGAATATGGAACACCCAGGCGGACTTTACCCTTACCCTGATTCATTCAGCGATAAAACGGTGTGGGTGATGCAGCGTAAAGCGGGTCGTGTTGGTAAAGGTCCGGGCAAAACTACAGGCTGGATTCACAAACGCACACTAGAAAAACGCGGTGTTAATCTACTGGGTGGCGTGAGCTACAACAAGATTGATGACCAAGGTCTGCATATCAGCGTTGGTAAGAAAGAGCAGGTGCTGGATGCCGATTCGGTTATCGTATGTGCAGGTCAGGTGTCAGTTCGTCCATTCGAAGACATGTGGCAAGAGTTTGGTGGCAAACTGCATGTGATAGGCGGCGCCGATTATGCCGGTGAGTTAGATGCGGTACGCGCTATCCGTCAAGGTGTTGAGCTAGCGATTAAGTTATAGAATCAGCTATCAAGCTGTAATTTTATCGGTAGATATTGTTACTTAATTCGCTGAGTTAGATTTTGAACAAGGCTCCTAAGTCATAGATTTAGGAGCCTTTATTGTTTCTAATCGAGCCCAAATGGGCAGTGGTTGAGATTTATTATCGTTTGTATTCTGTGCTAAAGTTCAAGTATACAAATAATAAAGAAATAGTAAGGACTTCAAATGGATGCTTTGGATCTATTGCTCAACAGACGCTCTATCGCAAAACTCTCTGATCCGGCACCTGAAGGTGTAGCGTTAGAAAACATTATCAAAGCGGGCTTACGAGCTCCTGACCACGGTGCGTTAACACCTTGGCGCTTTGTCATCGCGCAAGGTTCAGGGCTACAGAAGCTTTCTGACATCTTGGTTCGTGCTGCTGAAGCGGATGAAAGCGAAGAAGCGGTGATCGAGAAAGTTAAGAAAGCGCCGTTCCGAGCTCCTATGGTGATCACCGTGATTGCTAAAGTGACTGAGCACGAGAAAGTACCAGCGATTGAACAACACCTTTCTGCAGGTTGCGCGGCACAAGCAATGCAAATGGCCGCCGTCGCACAAGGTTTCCAAGGTTTTTGGCGTTCAGGTAAATGGATGTTCCACCCTGAGGTTCACCAAGCATTTGGCCTAGAAGGCGACGATGAAATTGTTGGCTTCCTATACCTAGGCACTCCGGGCTGTACGCCAATGAAAGTGCCAGAGCGCGACTTCTCTAAGTTCGTTGAGTTTTTATAAAGAAAGCTGAAGCTTGAATAGTGGAATGCTAACTGTATAAACAACCAGTTTTTCTTGATTTATTAGAGCCACATTAGATAATGTGGCTCTAATTGTTTGTAGCATCTGGAAAAACATGTCTCGCCTTATTATTGCTGAAAAACCAAGCCTCGGCCGCGCGATCGCCGCTGCACTGCCTAATCCACAGAAGAAAGACCAAGGGTTTATCAAATGTGGTAACGGGGATGTGGTGACTTGGTGTATTGGACACTTATTGGAGCAGGTTGAGCCGGATGCTTATGATGACCGTTATAAGAAGTGGAACTTAGCCGATCTTCCTATTGTGCCAGAGCAATGGCAGCTAAGACCGCGTAAGACGTCAAGCAAACAGCTCACGGTGATCCGAAAGCTATTGAAGGACGCAACCCAAATTGTCCATGCGGGAGACCCAGATAGAGAAGGGCAGCTGCTGGTGGATGAAGTGATCGATTACTGCAAGGTTTCTAAGGCTAAGAAAGAGTCGATGGACAGGCTATTGATCAGCGACTTGAACTTACCTGCTGTGAAGCGTGCGCTCTCTCAAATGCGCAGCAACCGTGACTTTATTCCGCTTTCTATTTCCGCATTAGCGCGCTCTAGAGCCGATTGGCTGTATGGCATGAACATGACTCGTGCTTATACCTTACTCGGTCAAAAGGCTGGCTACCAAGGTGTGTTGTCGGTCGGGCGAGTACAAACGCCTGTACTTGGTTTGGTGGTAAGGCGCGATGAAGAGATCGAAAATTTCATTCCCAAAGATTACTTCACGCTGCACGCTTTGATCCCTTATCAAAATCACGGCCAGAGCTTTGATATTCGTGCGCGTTGGAAGCCAAGCGAAGCATGTAAACCATGGCAAGATGAAGAAGGGCGCGTGCTCAATCGAAAGCTGGTTGAGAATGTGGCTAACCGAATTGCGAATCAACCCGCGACGGTGACGGAATCAGAGCAAAAGCAAAGTAAACAAGCTGCGCCACTGCCTTACTCGCTGTCAGCCTTGCAGATTGATGCGTCTAAGCGTTTTGGTATGAGTGCTCAACAGGTGTTAGATACGTGTCAGTCATTGTACGAGAAACACAAACTCATCACTTACCCACGTTCTGATAGCCGCTATCTACCTAAAGAGCACTACTCGCAGCGAGAATCGATCGTTGATGCTATCGCTAACAATGCGAAAGAGCTGCAAAGTGGCGCTCAAGGTGCGGACCTTTCTCTTAAATCAAAAGCATGGAACGACAGTAAGGTCGATGCTCACCACGCGATTATTCCTACTCCGAAGAAGTCATCGGTGAACGGCCTGTCTGCCAACGAGATGAAAATCTATCAGCAAATCGCTCGTCAGTATCTAATGCAGTTTTACCCACCTGCGGTTTTTGCTGATGCTAAGCTGGTCTTTGATATCGCTGGTGGCGTGTTCATCGCAAAAGGGCGTCAGCTTATCAACCCTGGTTGGAAAGTGTTGATGGGTAAAACAGACACCGAAGAGAAAGGTGATGGTACTGATACGGTTCCTCCGTTAGATAAAGGCACTGTGCTCACCTGTCGTGAAGGTGTGATTGGTGATAAGAAAACCGAGCCACCAAAACACTTTACAGAAGCGACATTGCTCCAAGCGATGACAGGTATCGCGCGCTTTGTCGCGAACAAAGATCTCAAAGCCATTTTGAAAGAAACCGATGGCCTTGGCACAGAAGCAACCCGTGCGGGTATTCTAGATACTCTATTCAAAAGGCAGCTGCTAACGCGCCAAGGTAAGAGTATTCACAGTAGCCCTGCGGGCAGAGGCTTGATTCATGCCTTACCTGAGGATTCTACCTTCCCAGACATGACGGCACATTGGGAGCACCAGCTGCAAGGCATGGCAGAACGAAATCAAGCGTATCAGCCTTTCATGCAAGCGTTAGAAAGCAAGATTGATGGTTTAATGGGTAAAGTAAAAACGGGAGAAGTTCCTGAATCACTCCGCCACCTTCCTAAAGTCGAGAGACCTGCCTTCAAACGCCGTAAAGGCGGTGGGGCGAAGAAGTCTTACGCCAAGACAGGTACGTATGCTAAGAAAGGTACTTCCGCTAAAAAGAGCACTAAAAGCTAAGACTTATTGAGGTTAGGATTAGCGACCGACTTTACGGCCACAACGTTTAAACAGTTGCTGCCAATAGTCAACATGGCGACGAGTGGATGATCGAAAGGCTTGATGTGCATCTTGGATGGGAAAGTAATAACTGTGCAGTTCAGGTTGCGCGTCAAACATTCCTAGTTGCGGGGCTATGTGCTGATAGTAGCCATCCAGTTGCGCCATGTAAGGCTGAACCTTACCTATGTATTGTTGCTCGAACACATTGTTGAGATAGCGGAACTTAGTGGTGTCTCGTTGTTTACCACAGATGATCTTGTCATCAAAAGTTGTCAGCTGTTTGGTGATGGTATCAAGCTCAACTGACGCCCGAGCGAGCGAGTAGTATAAATCCCCAAGGGTCGAACTCTTCTCTAATACTTCTTGAACCTCAGTGGTTTTGCCGGAAACGAGCGGAACGTTTAACGCTTGATTGATATGTTGTAAGGCATCAACGGTTTGTCTTACCTGATCGCCTATATCAGCGCGTAACCACTGACTACCCCGCATTTGTGACTGCATAGCATCGCTGGCATAGATGAGATTCCATTGATGCAGTGGAAACTGTGCGAGTTTCTGTTGCTCAATTTCTCTTAGTAATTCTACGATCTCTGGGTCTAATTCATTACTGGATAAACATTTGCCCACGCCTTCAAGTAGCGCGACTTGATAATCGTAATTACGAAACTCATCCGCGACCTTGCCCAGAACCGAATTTCTTTCTGCAATCAGATTGAACAATCCACACTGACGAAGCTGGTAGCTGTCGATGAGGCCGATAGAGAGTGAGGGCACGTCAAGCAGCAGTTCTCGTTTTCTCGGTAGGCTTTCAAACTCCCAATCCTCTTTGAGTTCTTCAGCATCTTGTACTCTAGCGACCTTAGTTTGATAGTCGTCGAATAAGTCGCCGGGGCCATTACTGAAACAGCCAGTTAGCATCACTGTTAGACAAAACAGCGTTGAGTGCTTAACTAGGTTTGAGAGAGAGCCTGCATTCATCTGTGGATTACCAGTCTATTTCGTTGCCATCGAAATTGAAGAAGTGACCACTTACTCCGGTATTCGCGGACTCGATGACTTTAATAAGGCCGGAAGCTGAAGTGTTGGTATCGATCAGAGCATTAGGGCCACCCATTTCGGTCTGTACCCAGCCTGGATGCAGTGCTAACACCGTAAAGCCATTATCGGTTAAGTCGTTGCTTAAGCTCTTAACCACGGAGTTTAGAGCGGCTTTAGAGGAGCGATAGATATAACCTCCGCCTGAGGTGTTCTCGGTCATGCTGCCGACTCTAGAGGATAAACAAGCGACCTTTTTGATATGGCTGCCTTCTAGTAGAGGCAATAGCGTTTCGACAAGCTTGAGTGGGGCAATAGTGTTAACTTCGAATACACGACGCCACTCTTCGACATCGGTATTACCTAGCCCATAGCCTTTAGGGCCATAGTAGCCAGCGTTGTTGATCAAGATATCAATCGACTCTATTTGCGAAGGGAGTTGGCTTACTGCTTGGTAATCGGTTATCTCTAATTGAATACAGGTAAGGTTGGTGTTGTGGTCTGCGAGTGAGAGCAGTTCTTTTGCTGAATTGTCATCACGATAAGTCGCGTACACCTTGTGATTACTTTCCAAGTATTGTCGAGTCAGGCTTAAGCCAATGCCGCGGTTCGCTCCAGTAATAAAAATAACGCTCATGGTGATTCCTTTTCAGTTCAATTAGTTAAGTTTGATGGCTTAACACGAGAAAATCAACGCTCCACCAACTGGCCATTAGCATTCCTACAAAAATCATTACTGCTGCCGCTGAGCCGCAGATCACCCCAAAGATGAGTATTACGTTTTTCATTATGGTCTCTACTTTATAATTAATAACAATGATAACCATTATCATTAATTAAGGTTGTCGCCAAGTTTGAGGCTGTTATGATTTTGAGAAAGATACGCAATTAGCCTGATTATGATTCCTTTAATTTACCACCCAATCTATTCACAGTTACCTTTACCAGAAGGTCATCGCTACCCAATCAACAAATATCAGTTGTTGCATAGTGCTGTTGAGGCGCTGATGAATAGCGAACCTCGATGGAAGTGCAAGTTTGAAGTGTGCCAACCAACGCCGGTTTCGGTTGAGCAAGTAAAACAGGTACATGATAGCGAATATGTTGATTTGCTCGTGTCTGGTAAGTTACCTGCAGCAAAGATGAGACGTATCGGTTTCCCGTGGAGCGAGCAACTTATCGAAAGAACACTCTACTCAAGTGGTGGAACCTGCTTGGCCGCTGAAATGGCAATAGAGACTGGTTTAGCGATTCATTTGAGTGGTGGTTATCATCATGCGCATCATGATTTTGGCAGTGGCTTTTGTTTGTTGAACGATTTGGTTTTAGCGGCAAAACACGCGCTGACCTTTGAACATATCGATAAAGTGCTGATCGTTGATAGCGACGTTCATCATGGTGATGGCACAGCAACTCTTTGCCAAGAGAATGACGACATCATTACTCTGTCATTCCACT
Source organism: Vibrio sp. 10N.247.310.23 (assembly GCF_041467155.1). Classification (NCBI taxonomy): domain Bacteria; kingdom Pseudomonadati; phylum Pseudomonadota; class Gammaproteobacteria; order Vibrionales; family Vibrionaceae; genus Vibrio; species Vibrio sp. 10N.247.310.23. Next base: position 75,489 of record NZ_JBFSTZ010000001.1, read on the forward strand.
GCGACAAAAACTTCCCTGCACGAAAACCGCTGTCTGATTTAGATGTACCGTTAAGTCGTGAAACAGAAGATGAAGAGTTTTTGCGTTGTTTTGAACAAGTCACTAAGTTAGCGATTGCTCTCCATCAACCTGATCTGATTATTTATGATGCGGGGATCGATATCCATCAAGACGATGAACTGGGTTATTTGAATGTCTCTACACAAGGGATATTTGAGCGCGACTGTTTGATGATTGAGTTAGCGAAATCAGAGTCTATTCCGATGGCCTGCGTAGTCGGTGGCGGATATCGAACTCAACATCAAGATTTGGTGCCGATTCACATGCAGCTGTTAAAAGCGGCCTATCATGTTCACGGTTAACCTCTCAAATTAGCGGCTGATAGTTCATTGAAATGATGGTGTGAAATAAGCGCCTTTTGCACCATAAAAGACACGCTTGCACCATTGTGACTCATATAAAGTACTTTTTTATTAATTAGTTACGTATTTGTGTGGTTAATTGCGGTCTGTAAATTGCTTGACCCATGTGTCTATAAAAACACAAGGGATAAAAATGAACCTGACGGACAAGGAACGTAGTTGGCTTAATTGGTTTGGCGCAACAGGAAAACTGGCTATGCGCAGAGCTTGTTTCCTCAATCGAAGTAGGACGGAGGAGCTTGAACAAGCTTTTGAAAGTATTGCTCACACGCGAGTTCAACTTCTGCATAACTGGGTCAAGAATCAATGGGACTTTTTAGAAGACTCTGCTGTTTATTTGGCAAGTCGAACGGAAGAGCAAGCACAGGGGACGTTATCTAGCCTTCTTAAACGCAGTACGGATTTTTCTGAGTTGGCGATCGTCGATGCTAAGGGGATAGCACAAGCATCGAGTTATCATGAGCATGTAGGGGTTAACCTTGGAGACAAGAAGGCTTTAGTTGAAGGGGCTTCAAAGCGTTATCTGCATGGGCCGTATATGGATCAGCGCACGTTGAACGTAGGGGCTTCGAGTTCATCGTTTCATGACCAAGTAACGCTGATGTTTTATGTCCCCTTTTCTCGGGATGAAGGGGCGCCGCAATTCCTATGTGGTCGTGTTCCAAATGATGTTATTGGTGACATTATTCAAAGAGAAGCGGGGCATATTTATAGCGAGTCGGGTGATAACTATATCTTTATGGTCGACTCCATTCATGATCCTAATACTCAGCCGGGTGTTGCGCTCTCTCGTTCTCGCTTTGAAGATAATACCTTTTCACACGGCGAGAACTTAAAGCAAGGGATTCATACTGATTGGGGAACGGTTAAGATCCAGCACCACACCGAATTTGAGATTCGCTTTACAGACCCAGCCACTAATCAGCTTCACCCAGGCGTAAGAGAAACCATTAAAAATGGCAATAACTTGTTTATTGGTTATCCGGGGTATTCTGACTATCGCCACATACCCGTTATTGGCAAAGGTATCACTTTTCAATTGGATGGTTCACCAGATACCTTTGGCATGATGTGTGAGTCCGATTTAGAAGAGGTCTACAGAGACCGAAGTCTAAGTTATACCTTATCTAAGCACTTTATCAGCTGCATGCTACTGCCTCTATTTGTTCCATTACTGTTTGCCAACCTTTATACACTCACACCTTTTATGCAGAGTGGCATTATGTTCGCTTGCGCGTTGCTTTCATTGGGCTTATTCCGTTTAGTTAGCGCCAAACCACTAGCGAAGAAGATTCATGAAATGACCGGGGTAATGCAGACCTTAGCCGAAGGTGATGGCAACTTAAGTCGGAGACTTGATCCCACCACATTCAGTCATAATGAACTTGGCAACTTAGGGCGCTGGACTAACAGTTTTATCGACAATTTAGATAACACGGTGAGTGAGTTGATCCATGCGAGTCACGAAGTTAGAGAGGTTTCGGAATCGATGTTTCGTCGCAGTGTCGTGATGAAGCAAACCAGTGATGATGCATCACAAGCATTAAGCAATATGCTTCAGTTGAGTCAGTATCAACAGAGCGAAATTACTCATGCGAGTGTCTCAGCAACGCAAATGGACACGGTGATGAAGCAAGCCGTCCTGAGCGCAGAGAAGGAGTACAATCAGTCCGTCGAAGGCATGGAGATTGTTCGCAATATCGTAGAAAGCTCGGCGCATAGCGTGAATGAGGTGAATAATGAAATGACTAAGGTGTCTGACATTATAGATATCATTACTGACATTACCGCGCAGACTAACCTTTTGGCCTTGAATGCGGCCATTGAGTCGGCAAGAGCAGGTGAACACGGGAGAGGGTTCTCTGTCGTCGCTTCTGAAGTAAGAACTCTGGCTGACCGAACTTCACAAGCTGCTAACCATATTAGTGACCTAATGAAAGAGCTGCATAGTAAGTCTCACAGTGCTGTTGAGTCTATGGAGCGAGGCGTGGAGAATGTGAGTAAGGGAAACTTAACAGTAGACTCAAACACCCGCAGTGAACAAATTCAAGCAGCGGTGAGTGACCTCTTTACCACGATGTCTAATCTAGATGAGAACAGTCAGAAAAACGGACAAACGGCAGATAAAGCCCAACGTTCAATATCTGACTTACAACTGTCTACTAAGCAACTCGCACGTCGAGTTTCTTTGATGGGCAATGCATTGAGCCGCTTAGACCAATTGATTGGACGCTTTGAAGTGAGCCGAAAGGTGGCGTAGTAGAAACTACGTAAGCTCTTTACGTAAACGCCAGATACAAAAAAGCCGCTGATTTCTCAGCGGCTTTCTTTAATGTGGTGGAGGGATAGGGATTTGAACCCTAGAACCGCTATTAACGGTTGCCGGTTTTCAAGACCGGTGCTTTCGACCACTCAGCCATCCCTCCAGTGGCGCGTATAATATAAGGGTGGCTTTCGCTTGTAAATACCCTTATTAACTGACTGCTTTTTTTATGAACGCTTTTTGGTACTTTTGTTCTGAATGATTATTTATTGTTCGGTTTATTAAGAAGCCGACAAAATCTAATATTCAATAAGCCAAGTATTCCCAACTTTTGTTATACGTGAAGTGTTTCTGTGCTATTAAAAAAGAAAGTATCTAATTGGCTTGCAGGTAAAGTTATGAGGGGAGTGGCTTAGGCGCATGAACTTTTAGTTTAGAACGGTGAGATCGGAATTTAAAACTAGGTATAAAGTGAATGGGTTTGAAACTGGGACTGTAGAGAGTTTTGTTAGATGAGCTTTATATTTTAAAAAGCTTCAGATGCAAAAAAGCCGCTGATTTCTCAGCGGCTTTCTTTAAAGTGGTGGAGGGATAGGGATTTGAACCCTAGAACCGCTATTAACGGTTGCCGGTTTTCAAGACCGGTGCTTTCGACCACTCAGCCATCCCTCCAGTGGCGTGAATAATATAAGGGGTGGAGGATCTTGTAAACCCTTAATTTTCATAATTTTGTTTTGTTGCTTGTTTTCTAATCATTCACGGCAATAAAAAAGGGAAGCCATTGGCTTCCCTTTGCTGTTTGCTGATTATTTAGTCATTTTTTGTGTAGAAACGCTGTAGCTCTGTCAGGCCTTGCATCAACACAGGTAAGCGAGGGCTTACGTTTTTCAGGCGCTTGTAATTTTGGTCGTACAATTTGTAGTTACCAAATTTATCCAACACCGTTGTTTGCTGGTCAGTAACAAGAGCAAGTTCACGAGAGTCGCCCGCGAGAATCCACTTTCTGTTACGTTCATTAAACAGGCTGCGACCACTACTGAAATCTGTTGGGTTCGAAGATACACCCAATAGCTCTTGCATCAGTGTTACTGACACGTCTAGATGACTAGAACGGTGGGTGTATTCAGAAGCAGACTTGCCAGGCCAGCTGATAAACAGTGGTACTTGTAACTGATAACGACTGTAGTTGGAGTTTGCACCCCAGCTGTTGGTTTTGGTTTCGTTAAACTCAGTACCGTGGTTAGAGGTAATGATAACCACCGTGTTATCGGCAAGCTCTAAGCGTTCCAGTTCAGCGTAGATAGTTGCTAGCTGAGCATCGGCCGCTGTCGCCGACTTTTGATAGTCTGCTGCAAAACGCTCTGCTGTCGTTAGCGTAGAGTCCGACTCTGAACTTGAATCGTAGCTGGCGAAGTTATCCAGTGTGGTTAATTCAATAAAGTTAAACCAAGGGCGTTTAGCTTGCGGTGATTGAATCCAGTTAGACCAAGCTTTTATGGCACTCTGGTCATCATAAGTTGCTTGCTCTGGCATCACATCACGGCCTCGGAAGATGATATCCGAGTACAGTGCATCACTAAAGTTGTCGCCACTGAAAGCAGCGAACTTGTAATCGTGATTCTCTAAAACATCGAGCAATACTGCGCTTGACCCCTGAGCTTCAATGCTGCTTGCGTAGCTGCTCGGTAGGCCGTAGAACAAGCCAAAAATACCAAACATATCGTTACTTGAACTGTAGTGGTTGGTGAAGTTGATCGACTGTTGTGCGTAGGCATAGCTGTTTGGCATCGCTGTCGCATTAAGAGCGTCAGAGCGAAGGTTGTTCACACTCACCATCAGGATATTAAGATCATCACTGCGGCGGTTGTATTGAATTTTTTCTAGCGGGTAGCTAACTAGGTTTACATTCTCTTTGTTCGCTTCTAAACGCTCAAGGTACTCTTCACGGTCTAATAGGCCATGTTTTTCCATAAAGCTTTTCGCTGTCATAGGGTAAGACAGTGGGAAGTTCGCTTTCTGGCTAGTAATTGGGTTATAGAAGTACGCATCAGCCCACATGTAGGTCAAGTGGCTGCTGATGAAACACAAGAAGAAGACGGCAGTAATCGGACGGCCAATGTGTTTATGAGACAGTTTACGCTGCTTACGCCAAACCCACTCAGATAGACCGAGTTGCAGCAAGAAGATAAGCGGCATAACAATGAAGAGGTGCTGCAAATCAGACGTGAATGCAGATTCCTCTCCACTGAATAAAACCTCCCACACGACAGGCGTCAGGTGGAGGTTTATATTTTGATACGTTTGGGTATCAATCAGTAGGACAGTTAAACCTATGGTCGCGAAGATAACGGCAACCAAACGTAATAACTTCCTCGACGGAAGAATAAAAGTGAGCGGGAACAGCACTAATAGATAGAGCGCGAACACTAAAAAGCCAAAATGACCAACCCACGATGCAGCCAAATAGAATTGGCCTAGCAAGGTTTCTGGCCAAGCAGATTGAGTAATATAACGAGTACCAATCAACATCGCAGCAATGATGTTGAAAAATGCAAACCAGTGACCCCAACCAACCAGTCGAGATACACGATCGCTATATGAGTTTGCGCTGTCTACCATTTATAATTCTTTTATCCGTCAATCAAATTTAGTGAGACTTTTTATCTTCAAGAGAAGAAATTAAAGCCTCGGCAAATTTTTCAGCAATTCCTTTGCGTTGTGAAGCAGCAACATTCTGATTTAAGACATTGGTTGCGATATTTCCAGCGATCATCAGTGAAAGTTCTGGCGAAGCTTTGTGCTTAGTTAGTACAGCACCTACTTCAGCTAGGATTTTTTCAACTTGATCATCTGTGTATTTAGATATAATCGGCATAAGGACTCTAATAATGATAGTAAAAGCGGCTTATGATAACCTACTATGCACGACAACTGAAACCTGAACGGTAATATTTTCACTATGAGCCTTCACCTTTCCAACGTAATTTTACACCAGCTGAGCAAGAACGATCAGGATGAGCTGATTGTTAACTATCGTGCTGAATCTCTAGAAAACGATGCTTCATCTGAAAGCCTAGTTGCTGAACTTCACCGTGTTTTTAATTCAAAAGCAGGCAAAGGGTTTGGTTCTTTCAAATCTGACAGCGAATTCCAGCAGTGGTTGCATCAACTTCGTGCTGGTGAGACAAACTTTTACGATTTTTCTCAAAAGAGTGCGCAACGTCTAAAAGACGAACTATCAAAGTACCCATTCGCTGACGAAGGTATCTTGGTAATGGCTGAATATCAGTCACTTGCAACAGATTACCTTTTCATTGGTTTATTGCCTTCAAACCAAAGCCTAAAGGTAACTGAAGGGCTTGATATTAGTGCGACTGACTACCTTGATATCTCAAAAATGGATATCGCGGCTCGTCTAGACCTTTCAACTTATGAGACTGATAAAGAATCAAACCGTTACTTAACTTACATTAAAGGACGTGTTGGCCGTAAAGTCGCGGATTTCTTCTTAGATTTCTTACAAGCTGAAGTTGGTTTGGATGCGAAACAGCAGAACCAAGTACTGATGCAAGCGGTAGAAGACTTCGTTTCTGACTCTAAATTAGAGAAAGAAGAAGCGATCAGCTACAAAAAGCAGGTTGCGGATTACTGTAACGAGCAGCTTAAAGCGGGCGATGAAGTACAAGTTCGTGAACTTTCTGGTGAGTTGCCAGCAAGCACTGATGGCACAAGCTTCTTTGACTATACTAGTGAGCAAGGCTACGAGTTAGAAGACAGCTTCCCAGCCGATCGCGCAACTATGCGTAAACTAACAAAATTTGTTGGTGCTGGTGGCGGTTTGAATGTTAGTTTTGATAGTCTGCTTCTAGGCGAACGTATCTTTTACGATCCGGAGACAGACACGCTAACGATTAAAGGCACTCCACCGAACTTACGTGACCAACTGACTCGCAATAAGTCATAGTCCGAAGTTAACGGATAAAAGCGGCAGCAGGACGTTGTCGCTTATTTTGTGCTTAATCTTTTAGCTACGGTCATGGCTTCAAGTTAACACGCACAAGGAATATAGATGGAACAATCAGTAGCAAAGCCCAAACGCTTTAAAAAACCAGCCACCTTTTTGGTTGTGCTCTTGGCTCTGTGGTTACTTCCTTCATTGGCTCTTCTTAATCTAAGCCGTTCCTACACCAATTCTCTAGCTCAAATCGAAGAGCTCGGTATTCGAGTCAACGAATTGAGGCAATCGCTTTATTTCTCAGAACCGCTTCGAGTCTCTCGTATCAATGATCTCGCACTCGATGCTCAGTTGGTTTATTCGATCCGACTGCAGATTGAATCTGATTTCCAACACGCCTTGTTTCGTCCTGATGTCAACCAACTGTTGTACGTAGCTGATCAGTTCCTAGAAAAGTTCGATGAGTTCATTCCAATAGAAAGCCAAGTTCAAGACATCGTTGATAACATTAAGATCTTGCGTGCTGATAAAGAGCTTTCCCCTCAGCTAAAACCGCTCCTCAACGAATTCGGTGTTGTGGTATTTGAAGCCATGTATTCTGAAAATCAAAGTTCGTCAGCGACTTATCGCGCCTTTGATTCCATTCTAGAAAAATCTTATTCCTTAGAAAACGAAGAACAAGATGCACTCCAACAACTACTGGCTGATGCGTCAGCATTGTTGAGTGATTACGCTCAGCTTAACTATTTGGTTGATAAGATTAAGAAAAACTCAGTAAATGAACAGATCATAAAACTCGAAGCTGAGTTCCATGATCGTCAATTCAACCTATTGTTGGTGATGCTAGGCTTAAGCTTGGTGGCGATGAGCGGGATAGTGTTTTGGGGCGTTAGGTCCACAAAAACGATGAAAGAAGCAGACCAAGAACTCAGCTCTGAACTAGAAATTAATTCAAGTAAGGAAGACGCTTCTTATAGCGATGTTGTTTCCTCAGCAGTGAAACAAGTAGATAGTGACGCTTATGTATCCGAGAACAGGCCAACGCGCCAGTCTTCCGACTCTCAACCTCCGCAGAGCGTTAACGTTACAAGCCAACCCGTTGTACCGCAATACTCTATTCAGCAAGTCCCTGAACAGGCGCCAGTAGTAGAGAAACACGTTGCCAGTGTCACAGATTCAAAGCCTGCGATTGATATCGAAGACATGTTAGAAACGCTCGATGGTGATGCTGAGTCTGTCGAACTCTTGCTTGGTGTGTTTGTACAAGACCACGCAGGTGACTACGAGAAGTTTAAGTCTTTGTTGACCAAAGATGAAACCTCCGCGGCTCGCATTGTACATAGCTTAAAAGGCGTGGCTGGCAGTATTAAAGCGTCTCGGTTAGCCATCATTGCCGCAACCATTGAAATGACAATGAAGCAGTCCAGAGCAATCAGTGAACATGATTTAGCTGAACTAGAGCAGGCTATAAAAGCCTCTGTGGATTCTGCTCATGAATATTTAGACAGTCAGCGTTAACTTTTACAGGATTTTTGACAATACTATGACGAAGCGCTCATACAATCAGCGCCCTTAGTCTTTGTCAGAGGTTTATATGTTACGAGTTTCGAGTCGAAGTTGGATGGTGTTGGTGCTTAGCATTGTGCTAAGTGGTTGTTCTCTCTTAGAAGTTAAGTTAGATAGTCAAACGACGCCTCTCACTCAACAAGAGTTAAATGCTCGGATCATGACGCGTGAATACGCCAAGATGTTCTTTACAAGAGTAGAAGATTCGGCCGATCTCATCGCGCAATCTTACCCTGCTGATGACACCTTACATCAATCTTATGTGTTGCTTTGGAAGATCCATGCAGAGCAGGGCTTACAACAAGCGGCTTACCAAACTTCCCCTATGTCTGCGTTAATTGACTCGTGGGTTTTCACTGCCCAAATGAATCAGTTTTATAGCCAAGGCGACGGCGCGGATCTGTTCGCGACGGATGATGCAGTAGAGACCGCTCGTTTTCTTGATCAAGAAGCCGAGAAGCTGGCAAAGGGTGTATTGAGCTCGAGTGATTTCAAAAACAGCAAAGCGTTCGTTGCGCAGTTTTCTGCTAGCCACCCATTTAAAGACCTCACATTCAGAAGCACACCTGCTTACCGTGAATGGCTAAATTACCTTGGTAAAGACGAATCGCAAATCGTTCAGAGCTTAGGCACCATGCCAGAAGCAATGAGTGACGCATCTGATCGTTTAAGCCTTATGGCTGACCAGACACCAAAACTGATGTCGTGGAAGGCGGAGTTGGTTGCATTGAATAGCTCACTAACGGGTGAAGACCTATCGATGACGCTGGAAAGCCTTCGTCAAACATCAGCAAGCATGCAAGACTTCATTGAGAACAATCCGGAGTACATGCAAACACTGGCTTCTATTATGTCGACAGAAATGCAACCATTGCTCAACGACCTCAGTGATAAAACCGACCAAAAATTAGCGATGCTGAGTGATGAACGTGTGGCATTAGAAAAAATGGTGACACGTGAGAGAGAAGCTCTAGTAGAGATGATTGCGAAAGAGCGCATCGAGATTGCCGGCATTGTGACTTCAGAAAGAGAACTGTTCACGCAAGACCTTGATCGCGTCTCTCAAGAGGTGGTGGTACTGGCGATTGATAAGCTAATGGAGTTAATCAAAGGTGTGATTATCTACTTCATCCTGTTTATCTTAGTAGTGTTCTTTGCACCGTTAGGCATCGGTTACTGGTTGGGTAAACGAACCGCCAATAAATAGATAAATAAGTAAATCAGCAGATCAAAAAAGAGCGCTCTAGGGCGCTCTTTTTGCATTTATCCATTAACGTTTTGAGTTACGTTCGAAAGCGTTAGCTCCTGAACTTAAGCTTGTTGCTTGCTTAACTCGGTCGCTTCTTCAGCTTCAAACGCTGGTGCTGTTGGTTCACACTTATCAACGAACCAACCCATGTAAGATGTCACGATAGTCACGATGATACAGATGAAGCTTAACCACATGAAGGGTGCGTAAGACAGCGTCGCAACACCAAGAATACTCGCCATGTAGATACCGTTATCACTCCAGGGAACCATACCCGACGTTAGCGTGCCACCAAACTCAGCATTACGAGATAGGTTCTTACGCTTGTAGCCTAAACGGTCGTAGTTTTTCGCACAGATTTTTGGCGTAAGGATTAACGATACGTACATTGCAGAACCGAACACGTTACCCATGAAGGCCGTACCAATTGTGCTCGTCGCTAGTGAGCCTGCGCTGTTTACGCGGCGCTCAAACACCTTAGCGATTGTCTCTAGTACGCCCACTTTATCCAGTAAGCCACCGAAACCTAGACCAAATACGATAACCGCAACTGAACCTAGCATTGAAGACATGCCGCCACGGTTAAGAATCGAATCAATAAACTCTACGCCAGATGAGATTGAGAACGGTGCCCAAGCAGTGTTGAATGCCGTTAGGAAGTCGATATCTTGGATCATGACTGCCCAGATAATACCCAGCAGAGAACCAAAACTGATGACCGGGAATGAAGGCATACGGAAAGCCAACAGACCAAGCACGATAAGTACCGGAACGAATGAGTAAGGCGTGATGTAGAACTGAACTTCCATCGCTTTGATGACAGAGTCTACTTGGCTCATGTCAACGTTGCCCGCGTAGTGGAAACCAAACGCAGTAAACATGATGCCTGTAATCACGTAGCTGATTAACGCAACTGGAAGCATGCCCTTGATGTGTTCAACCACTTCAACACCAGACATTGAAGAAGCCAGAATCACTGAATCAGAAAGAGGAGACATCTTGTCACCGAAGTAACAGCCTGACAGCACGGCACCTGCAGTAATCGGTGCTGGAACACCTAGGCCTTGGCCGATACCCATCATCGCGATACCTGCTGTACCCGCAGCACCCCAAGAAGTACCGGTCGCCAATGCAGTTAGAGAACAGATGATCATGGTCGCTAAAAGGAAGATAGAAGGGTGGATCGCTTTCAGACCATAGTAAATGATAGTAGGTACGATCCCGCCTGAGATCCAAGTACCAACAAGAGCGCCAACGGCTAAAAGTATTAAAACCGCGCCTAAGCCATTGGATATTCCTTTGAGTGCTGCTTTTTCTAAGTCTTTGTATTGGTGTCCAAGACGAATACCAAGAACCATGATAATGAACCAGCCAATATACAAGGCAAGTTGAATTGGAAGGTCAAGCTTTGCAGTAAAGGAAAAAGCAAGGGATAGAAATAGTCCTAACGCGATGAATACCTGCAATAGGTTCGGTAGGCGAGTTTTACTCTGCTTCATAAAAGCCTCTTGTGATTTCGAGCATTTATAGTGCTTCGTTATAGTGTGTGGTGCAAAACGGACACTACAGTAATTAGTTTATTATATCGAAAAAATACGCCCAAGTTGTGATATTTGACTGTTAACTCAATCAATTGTGGTTTCATAATCTAAATTTTTGTTACATTCATGATTGTTACATGTTGAAATTTGTCGCACGTTGTTTTCGTTTTGTAAAATAAAACTCTGATTAACCTTGGTTTAAAAGAGGGGTTTACTGTTTGTGATGAGCGTCGATTGAATCGACTTTGGCGATGTAAATGTTTGAATTTGACGATAATGGACGCTTAATCAATGAGGTGGAGATGGAATGTCGATACAGAGATAACTGCACGATTCATTACGTTCACTTAAAAGAAACGAAAAAGTTACACTTTTTGACAAAAAGCACTTGAGTTCTGTTTCTGAAAAACTTATAGATGGGGGAGAGCAATTTTTAATTTATACATGGAGAGTGAGCGATGAGAGTAGGTCTAGTTGGTTGGCGCGGTATGGTTGGTTCTGTACTGATGCAACGTATGGTTGAAGAGAAAGACTTCGACTTGATTGAGCCTGTTTATTACAGCACATCTCAGATTGGTATTCCTGCCCCTGTTTTAGGTGGTAAAGATGCGGGTCTACTTCAAGACGCTTTTGATATTGATAGCCTAAAACAGCTTGATGCTGTGATTACCTGTCAAGGCGGCGATTACACATCAAAAGTATACCCAGCACTGCGTCAAGCAGGTTGGAAAGGTTACTGGATTGATGCAGCATCTACTCTGCGTATGGATGCTGATTCAATCATCACTCTTGATCCTGTTAACTTGGCTCAAATCCAGCAAGGCATTCACAGCGGCACCAACACGTTCGTTGGCGGTAACTGTACTGTGAGCTTAATGCTTATGGCTCTAGGTGGTCTGTACGAGAAAGGCATGGTTGAGTGGATGAGTGCCATGACTTACCAAGCAGCTTCTGGTGCGGGTGCTAAGAACATGCGTGAGCTGATCTCACAAATGGGTGTGATCAACGACAGCGTAAGTTCTGAGTTAGCAAACCCTTCAAGCTCAATTCTTGATATCGATAAGAAAGTGGCTGATACGATTCGTTCATCTTCATTCCCAACAGACCAATTTGGTGCTCCGCTTGCAGGCTCACTGATTCCTTGGATCGATGTGAAGCGTGAAAACGGTCAGAGTAAAGAAGAGTGGAAAGCCGGTGTTGAAGCGAACAAGATTCTTGGTCTAGATGGTCAGCCAATCCCAATTGATGGTACTTGTGTACGAATCGGTGCAATGCGTTGTCACGCTCAAGCACTAACGATCAAGCTTAAGCAAGACGTGCCAATGGACGAGATCGAAGAGATCATCGCAACGCACAATGATTGGGTTAAAGTGATTCCTAATGACCGCGACATCACGGCACAGGAGCTAACACCAGCGAAAGTAACAGGCACAATGTCTGTACCTGTCGGTCGTCTGCGTAAGATGTCGATGGGTAACGACTTCCTAAACGCCTTCACGGTTGGTGACCAACTACTTTGGGGTGCTGCAGAACCACTACGTCGTACTCTGCGCATTATCCTTGCTGAGAAAGCGTAATAGGCAAGATTGCTTAAATTCTATTAGCTGATAAACCGAAAGGGTTGACGACAAACGTCAACCCTTTTTAGTTTATTGCTACCTCGTTATTCGGCCCTCGAAACTGCCCTTAAATCTCTTCGCATCTCGCTACTCGAATCTCGTGTCTGCTTTTATTTCTCGTCGGTGACGACACGCTTGTCTGGATCCGCTAATTCGCTAGCACAGTGCTTGCAATACATGGCGTCTGAATCATGACCCGCTCGGTTACAGTTCGGGCACTTAACCAACTCTTTGTGCGAGTTCATCTCATTACTGAGTTCTGCAGTAATGATCCCGGTTGGCACTGCTAAGATAGAGTAACCCAATAGCATGGTCAGTGATGCTATGGCTTTACCAAGCGCGGTCTGCGGCACCATGTCACCATAACCTACCGTAGTGATAGTCACGATCGCCCAATAGATACTGTGAGGAATACTGGTGAAGCCATTGTCAGGACCTTCAATAACAAAGATCAAGGCGCCAAAGATAACCACCAAGATGCCGACGGTGCTAAAGAAGATCAGTATCTTTCGTCGTGCCATTAATAGTGAGCGCAACAGAATATTGGAATCTTGCAGGTAGCGAACCAGCTTTAGAATTCGGAAGATACGCATCACACGCAGCAGTCTCACCACACCCATAAATGAAGCGCCTGGGAAGATGATTGCTAGGTAGGTCGGAAGAATCGCCAATAGGTCAACGACACCATAAAAACTGGTGGCGTAAGATTTTGGCTTTGGGGAGCAATAGAGCCTTAACAAATACTCAAGAGTGAAGAGTGCAGTGAAGGTGTATTCGATATAACGCAGCTGTTGTGACCATTCGGTCATCACATTAGGGATGGATTCTAAGATCAGAACCAACAGCGAAGCCAAGATTGCAACGATCAGAGTTATATCAAATGCACGTCCGGCTGGCGTGTGAGTACCAAAGATAATGACGTACAAATGATGCTTGAGTGGCTTGCGTGACATAAGGAGAGGTTCGTCTTCTGTTAAATGCATTAACAGTCATTATACAAGCTTCATAATAACGAGGCGAGTGAAAGCCCAATTGCTTTACTCGCCTCATCTATATTTCAATATTGTTGCCCTTTATAGAGCAACCGAAATGTTGTTAAACGTTATGCCAAGCCTGGGAACAGATTACGTAGACCATTGGCGATGAACTCGATGCCCAATGCGCCAAGAATCAGGCCCATGATACGAGTGATCACGTTGATACCCGTTTGACCTAAAAAGCGAACGATAACCGGCGCTGAACGGAACAAAAGCCAAGAGCATGTTGCGAATGCGATGATACTAATGCCGATGCCGACCGTATCAATAGCAGCAGGGTAGCGAGACCCGTAAACAATGGTCGAGCTGATAGCACCTGGGCCTGCCATTAGCGGCATAGCCAGTGGAACAACACCGATTTGCTCTTTGCTGATGTATTCAGATTTTTCTTGTTTGTTCTGCTTATCTTCACCGAGCTTACCGCTCATCATCGAAAATGCGATGCTCAGTAATAGTAAACCACCTGCAACACGGAATGAGTCCAGCGAGATACTAAACATATCAAGCAGCATTTGCCCCGCAACAAGAGAGACAATGAGGATCACGGCAACAGCAATATTTGCTTGTAAGGCTGTCCTGTTCCTCTCTTCTGGCGGCATATGAGCAGTAAGAGAAACAAAAACAGGCATGATGCCGATTGGGTTTACGGCAGCAACAAGCCCAAGGAAGAATTGCATAAAAATTGCGAGTTCTAAGCCTTGCATGAGAGCGATCTCCAGTTAGCGTACTTAAGGTTGAAGGGTTGATCTGTGAATAGTTTAGGCGCGTAATGTAAGGGACAAACTCAATTTACGCGAATGAAAAAAACTAACTTGAAATGGGTGATTCTTTTTAGAAAAACTAATTGAATCTCATTTTTGTTTTAAGCCTGTTGCAAGCTAGTTGGTAGTGTTTCATTTTGTAATTTATTATTGAGTAACTGTTAACCGACGCACGAAATTAATAAAAATTATGTCAGAATCTAGCCCGTACAACGCTATGGATATACTCTCAGTAGCACGAATATAGCTGTATACATGTAATTTAACGGACTAAAAATGAAACTTTTTTACAGTTTATTACGCTATGTAGAAAAAAGTTGTCTGTTTGCTTGTTTTTTGCGCGAACGAAAAGTGTGAGTTTAATATATATAAATCATGCTCTTAAGTTCATTTTTGCGATTGCCTTACTACTTTCTGGTTAATTCTTTTTGGGTAACTGATCTGGGTCAATTTTTTTCACACAGTGAAATAATATACTCAGCCCTGAAAGCAATTTACTAAGAACGCTGGTGTTTAAGGTTAACGGCAAGCAGCGAATTTAATAAAAAGTTTTTAATATTTATTATTTTAGGAGATCCACCATGCCTGTAACTAACTTAGCGGAACTTGATGCTCTAGTAGCTCGCGTTAAAGCAGCACAAGAAGAGTTTGCAACATTCTCTCAAGAGAAAGTAGACGCAATCTTCCGCGCAGCTTCTCTTGCTGCTAACCACGCTCGTATTCCACTTGCTCAACAAGCAGTTGCTGAATCTGGAATGGGTATTGTTGAAGATAAGGTTATCAAAAACCACTTTGCATCTGAATTTATCTACAACAAATACAAAGACGAAAAAACATGTGGCATCTTAGAAGAAGATGACAACCTAGGCACAATGACTATCGCTGAGCCTGTAGGTATCATCTGTGGTATCGTTCCAACAACGAACCCAACTTCTACAGCAATCTTCAAATCTCTAATTTCTCTTAAGACACGTAACGGCATCATCTTTTCGCCACACCCACGTGCAAAGAACTCAACTAACGACGCAGCGAAACTAGTTCTAGACGCAGCTGTTGCAGCGGGTGCTCCAAAAGACATCATCGGTTGGATCGACCAACCATCTGTAGAGCTTTCTAACGCGCTTATGAAGCACGACGGTATCGCACTTATCCTTGCTACTGGTGGTCCAGGCATGGTTAAAGCAGCATACTCTTCTGGTAAGCCTGCTATCGGTGTTGGTGCTGGTAACGTTCCTGTCGTTATCGATGAAACAGCTGACATCAAACGTGCTGTAGCATCTATCCTTATGTCTAAGACTTTCGATAACGGCGTAGTATGTGCTTCTGAGCAAGCTGCAATCGTAGTTAGCGAAGTATATGACGAAGTTAAAGAGCGTTTCGCTTCTCACAAAGCTCACGTTCTATCTAAAGCTGACGCTGATAAAGTACGTAAAGTTCTGCTTATCGACGGCAACCTAAACGCTAAAATCGTAGGTCAACCTGCTCCAGCAATCGCTGAAATGGCTGGTGTTAAAGTTCCTGCTGATACAAAAGTACTTGTAGGTGAAGGTCTTGGTAAAGTTTCTTACGATGACGAATTCGCTCACGAGAAACTATCTCCAACTCTAGGTCTATTCCGCGCAGATGACTTCGAAGACGCAGTTGCTCAAGCGGTAACTATGGTTGAAATCGGTGGTATCGGTCACACATCTGGTCTTTACACTAACCAAGATACTAACGCAGACCGCATCCGTTACTTCGGTGACAAGATGAAGACTGCTCGTATCCTAATCAACATCCCGACTACTCACGGTGGTATCGGTGACCTGTACAACTTCAACGTTGCACCTTCTCTAACTCTAGGTTGTGGTTCATGGGGTGGTAACTCTATCTCTGAGAACGTAGGTCCTAAGCACCTTATCAACAAGAAAACTGTAGCGAAGCGAGCTGAAAACATGTTGTGGCACAAACTACCTAAGTCTATCTACTTCCGTCGTGGTAGCCTTCCAATCGCAATGAGCGACCTAGAAGGTAAGAAACGCGCATTCCTAGTAACTGACCGTTTCCTATTCAACAACGGTTACGCAGATGACGTAGTTAGCTTACTTAAAGCACAAGGCATCGAAGTTCAAACTTTCTTCGACGTAGAAGCGGATCCAACGCTATCTGTTGTTGAGAAAGGCGCTGAAGCAATGAAGAGCTTCCAACCTGACGTAATCCTTGCTCTAGGTGGCGGTTCTCCAATGGATGCTGCTAAGATCATGTGGGTTATGTACGAGCACCCAGAAACTCACTTCGAAGAACTAGCAATGCGCTTTATGGACATCCGTAAACGTATCTACAAGTTCCCTAAAATGGGTCAAAAAGCTGAGCTTGTATGTATCACTACAACTTCAGGTACAGGTTCAGAGGTTACTCCATTCGCTGTTGTTACTGACGACAAGACTGGTGCTAAATACCCACTAGCTGATTACGAAATCACGCCAAACATGGCTATCGTTGATGCGAACCTAGTAATGAACATGCCTAAGTCTCTAACAGCGTTCGGTGGTTACGATGCAGTAACTCACGCTCTTGAAGCTTACGTATCTGTTCTAGCGAACGAGTACTCAGACGGTCAAGCTCTTCAAGCTCTTAAGATGCTTAAAGAATACCTACCATCAAGCTACAAAAATGGTGCGGCTGACCCAATAGCTCGTGAGAAAGTACACAACGCAGCAACTATCGCTGGTGTAGCATTTGCGAACGCATTCCTAGGTGTGTGTCACTCAATGGCTCACAAAATTGGTGCTGAGTTCCACCTACCACACGGTCTTGCTAACGCACTACTTATCTCAAACGTTGTACGTTACAACGCGAACGATAACCCAACTAAGCAGACTGCATTCTCTCAGTACGACCGTCCACAAGCACGTCGTCGTTACGCTGAAGTTGCTGACCACCTAGGCCTAAGCCAAGCTGGTGACCGTACAGCTCAGAAGATTGAACGTCTACTGACTTGGTTAGAAGAGCTTAAAGTTGACCTAGACATCCCACTATCTATCCAAGCTGCGGGTGTTAACGAGTCTGACTTCATCGCTAAACTAGACGAGCTAGCTGTTGAAGCGTTCGATGACCAGTGTACAGGTGCTAACCCACGTTACCCTCTAATCACTGAGCTAAAAGAAGTTCTAACAACTTCTTACTTCGGCCAACCATACGTTGAAGGCGAAACTTTCGAAGGTACTACAGTTATCCTTAAGAAAGCAGACCAAAAGCCAGCTGAAGCGAAAGCGCCAAAAGCTAAAAAAGAAAAAGCTAACGCATAATAAGTAAGCATTAGTTTTGAGATAAGTTTTCGCTAGCACGATACTTATCTATCGGGAAAAGATGAAAGCCCCAGTCGAGAGACTGGGGCTTTTTTTATGTTTGGTTCGTTTGTAAAACGGATTGAGAGGCAATAGCTCTGCTACTTAATATGAGCTGAGCCAGTCATGTTCAATTGGAATAGGGAGTTAAACCTCTGCCGCGACAACTCGCCCACTGAAGTAGTCATTCGAGACAATGTATTCGGTTGTTCTGGTCAGCTCGTCTTGCAGCTGCGCCCAGTGACATCGGTTGAGCTTGCCATCGGAGTTATGAACGGCGGGAACAACGCCACCGACTCGAATGCCAAAGGGAGTCAGCTCTTTCGCCCAACTATGGGTAAAGCCAGTGATCATTGAGTTTGCGCTCTCTAAGCCAGACACATCGTGAAAGTCATCATGAGATATCACATTCACAATCACGCCTTCCTTATCTTCCTCTCGCAATCTCTCAGCACTGATTTGCCCAAATGCGAACAGGGTCGATGCCATCGATGAGAGATCATTAATAAAGCTGCTCACAGGCTGATCGCCAATTAGGCTAGGCATTGGGGAGCTTATCCAGTTATTGACCAGCACATCGGGTGTCGTGTTGAAGGTGGTTTGAATAAAATCATATACGCTGAGAATCGCTTGGCTGTCATTGCCTTTGAGCGTGTAGTGGTAAACAGAGTCAGAAAACCGGGCACACTGTAGATACGTCGCTTTAAGTGCTTCCGTGTCTTTATCACAAAGGATAACGGTGGCTCCAAGGTTAACAAAGTGGTTCGCAATCGTTCCTCCCAAGCGCGAGCCTGCTGATGTCACCAATATGATTGAGCTTTTTATTTCCATCCAAACACCTAAGAAAATAATCTATGTCGTTTAAGGATGGGTTAAATTTCATACAACGGGTGTGAATTGGTTCAAACTAAGACGTACCAATTGATAAGTTTGTATGAACTTAGTGGCAGCTCACATTTTGTAGTAACTTCAAGACGTAACCCACAATTTGTATTTTGAGTGTGCCTAAGGCTAGTGGTTCATATCACTCACATCAATTGCTTAAGGGATACAATTTAGGAGCTGATGAGCAGGCAGTGAGGTAAGGTTTGTTGTGACTATACTTGAGCTTGAATTTGATACCGACGTTGCGCGGTGGTTAGCTCATTGTAGAGCGTGGCATGTGGCAAATCAGGTAAATGCTTGTTTGCGAGTTTGCGTCGGTCATGACCAGAAAGGTTTTGGTAAACCTCTTCGGGTAAGTCGGCTGTATCTTCAGGCATGAAGGCAAGCGCTTCAGGTTTCAAGTAATGGCTGAGTTTGGCGCTGGCAAGGCTAGCTTGATGAAAATGATTAGATTGCTGAGCTGAAATCTCATATGAAGACTGGTTTGAACGCAGTTGTTGAGGTTCTGCTACGCCAAATTGTTTGCGCAGGCGATCTTCATTTGTCTCTGTGATTTCAATGGTGTCAATTGGCGTGCAATCACGGACATCATTAGAAAACATAGATAACAGCAACGCGAAATCTGCACGGCGACCTTGCTCAACCGCTTGGCTGATCCCGATGCCGAACTTCAGTTCGTTGATGATTCCTGCTTTGTCTAAAGTATGTATTTGCATGTCGCCTCTCATTGGATACACCTTTAACGGCATGGAGTCGGCAAACTTTAGTGTTTAATTACAGGCAAATAGAGAATTTATGTAGGGTTGGGAAGAAGGCTATCAATAGTTCGAGAAGTAAGCGCTATTGGCGGGTTTATTACGAAATGTTTAGATTTTGTGGAACACGACAGATACAAAAAAGCTCACGCCGAGGCATGAGCTTTCAATAGATAACTCGCTATAAATAGCGCAGCGTAAGCAATAATTACTTAGCTAGGTTCTCTTCTACGAAAGACCAGTTTACTAGGTTCCAGAATGCAGCCATGTAGTCAGGGCGAACATTGCGGAAATCGATGTAGTAAGCGTGTTCCCATAGGTCAACAGTTAGAAGTGGAGTAACACCTTCTTCTGTTAGAGGAGTAGCAGCGTTAGAAGTGTTAACGATGTCTAGAGAACCGTCAGCTTTCTTAACTAACCAAGTCCAAGAAGAACCGAAGTTGTTGATTGCTGAATCAGTGAATTTCGCTTTGAATTCTTCGAAAGAACCGAATGCAGCGTTGATAGCTTCTGCAACAGCGCCAGTTGGTTCGCCGCCCGCTTTAGGAGCAAGACAGTGCCAGTAGAACGTGTGGTTCCAGATTTGAGCAGCGTTATTGAAAACACCACCAGTAGAAGTCTTAACGATCTCTTCTAGTGTTTTGTCTTCAAACTCAGTACCTGGGATAAGGCCGTTTAGCTTAACAACGTAAGTGTTGTGGTGCTTACCGTGGTGGAAATCTAGCGTTTCTGCTGAGATGTGTGGTTCTAGCGCGTCTTTCGCGTAAGGAAGAGCCGGTAGTTCAAATGCCATTGCTCAATTCTCCATTGATATGAAAGAGTTAACTCTTTCGATTGCTTCCAGTGATATTATTATTCATGGCTCGCTATACTGCCAACCATGGTCAATTTGCTGACTTGCGATATAGTTTAGCAAGTTTTTACTTTATTAAAAGCTTATTTCATTACTTTTGTGTGAATTGTTAGCTTAGCTTGTTAACCGCTTTTTTTATATGGTTTTTATTCTTTTAGTTTGGGGTAGAATAAAGGCAATAAAAGCCGTAATCCATTAACGAGGAAGCAATGGAAACTATCGATAAAATCAAACAGCAAATTGAAGAAAACACTATTCTACTGTACATGAAAGGTTCTCCTAAGCTACCTAGCTGTGGTTTCTCTTCTCAAGCGTCTCAAGCTCTAATGGCATGTGGCGAAAAATTTGCTTACGTAGATATCCTACAAAACCCTGATATCCGTGCAGAGCTTCCTGCTTACGCACAGTGGCCAACTTTCCCACAACTTTGGGTTGAAGGTGAGCTAATCGGTGGTTGTGACATCATTCTTGAGATGTTCCAAAAAGGCGAACTTCAGCCAATCATCAAAGAAGCAGCGGCTAAAGTTGCTGGCGATGACGCTGAATAAGTTCTAGCCTTTGCGCTGAATAGTTAAAATGAGGGGCCTTAATCAGGCTCCTTTTTTGTTTGAATTGATCGAATCATTGACTCGATAAGGAATGAACAATGAACGTAAAACTTCATTATGTGCATGATCCAATGTGCAGCTGGTGTTGGGGTTACAAGCCAACACTTGAGTTATTGAAACAACAATTGCCTGCGAGCATTGAGTTTAACTATGTAGTGGGTGGTTTGGCCCCGGATTCTGATGAGCCAATGTCAGAAGAGATGAAAGGCAAGCTGCAAGCGATTTGGAAGCAGATCGAAGCTAAGTTGGGTACTGAGTTTAACCATGATTTTTGGACAGAGTGCCAACCTGTTCGCAGTACTTACCCTGCGTGCCGTGCCGTGATTGCTGCAGGTTTTCAAGACCACTACGAAGCGATGCTTGAAGCGATTCAACATGCTTACTACCTTCGTGCGATGTTGCCACATAGCCAAGACACACATTTGCAGTTGGCTGAAGAGCTAGGTATGAATGTTCAACAGTTTGAAAATGACCTTTCTAGCAAGTTATTGGAAAGTGAGTTAGATGACCAGCTAGGCTTTAAAGAAGCGATGGGTGTATTTTCTTACCCGACCTTAATGCTTGAAGTGAACGGCATCTTTAGTGAAGTTGAATTGGATTATCATTCAACGGAAGCGACGCTTAAGTCTATTCGCGAAATTTTAGTGAGTAATGCTCCCGCTGCGTAATTCAGCGAGAGTCATCTGTATTCGCAATGATTTCTAAGGCTTACTCATCAGAGTAAGCCTTTTTTGTTTGGTGTCGCTAGTTCAATGAGAGTGAGCGGAAGGAAGAGTAGAATGAATCTCAGAGACAAAAAAGACCGCACGAGGCGGTCTTTATAAAAGTGAGTGTAGGGCTCTTTAACTACAAACCTAATTACAGAACCATGGCTGCAATCCAACCGAATACGATCAGTGGGATGTTGTAGTGCAGGAATGTTGGAACTACGGTTTCCCATACGTGCTCGTGTTGACCATCAGCATTTAGACCAGACGTTGGACCTAATGTTGAGTCAGAAGCCGGAGAGCCCGCATCACCAAGTGCTGCAGCTGTACCTACTAGGGCGATTGTTGCCATAGGCGAGAAGCCAAATGCTGCTGCTAATGGAACGTAGATAGTTGCAAGGATTGGAATCGTAGAGAACGAAGAACCAATGCCCATAGTAACCAATAGACCAACAATTAGCATAAGTAGTGCTGCTAGAGGCTTGTTGTCGCCAATACTTGTTGAAAGTGCTTCAACCAGAGATTCAACGCCACCTGTTTGCTTCATAACTGCCGCGAAACCTGCCGCTGCAATCATGATGAAACCGATCATTGCCATCATGTGAACGCCCTTGGTGAAGACATCTTGTGTCTCTTTCCAAGCAATGACGCCACCGAAGGTAAATACCATGAAACCCGCTAGAGCACCGATGATCATAGAGCCCGTCGACAGTTGAACTGTTAGCGCAGCTACGATACCCGCCGCTGCAACTAAGATGTGCTTCTTGTTGATCTCTTTCACTTCTGTTGAAACAACAGTGTGAGAGGTTTCTTTGTATTGGCGAGGCTTACGGTAAGTAAAGAATACTGCAGTAAGGAGACCGAAGATCATGCCTGCTGCTGGTAACAACATTGCCATAGGTACTTGGCTTGCTACAACGTTTTCAAGACCATTGTCGTGAAGGTTTTTAAGCAGGATGTTGTTTAGGAAGATGCCACCAAAACCAATCGGTAACACCATGTAAGGTGTAATCAGACCAAAAGTCAGCACACACGCAACTAGACGACGGTCTAGGTTCATTTTTGCGAATACGCCTAGTAGAGGTGGGATTAAGATTGGGATGAAGGCGATATGTACCGGAATCACGTTTTGCGAAGACATGGTCACTAAGATCAACGACGCAAGCATGCCGTATTTAAGACCAGTCGATGCTGCACTGTTCTCTTTGCCGTGAATGCGTTTGATAACACTTTGAGCAAGGAGATCTGTGATACCAGAACGTGAGATAGCAACAGCGAATGTACCAAGCATAGCGTAGCTAAGTGCAATCGTTGCACCGCCGCCTAACCCACTTTCGAAAGCCGCGACTGCGTCGTTCAAGCTCATACCAGAGGCTACGCCACCGATAATTGCACTGAACGTCAGAGCAACGACTACGTTTACGCGCATCAAAGCTAAAACAAGCATGATGCAAACTGAAATTACAACAGGATTCATATTATTCTCGGGATGTTGTGTTTTTTATGAAGGCAATACGAAAAACGTTTACCGACTCTATTTTTTATTCTTCGTCAACAAGAGGCCAACCACCAAGGGCTTTCCATTTGTTTACAATGCCGCAAAATAACTCTGTGGTTTTTTGCGTATCATACAAAGCAGAGTGTGCTTCTTTGTTGTCAAATTCCATCCCTGCAGTGCGGCAAGCTTTAGCCAAAACGGTTTGACCGTAGGCAAGACCACTAAGAGCTGCAGTGTCAAAAGTAGCAAATGGATGGAAAGGGACGCGTTTAAGCTTACAGCGCTCACTTGCCGCATTAACGAAGTTCAAATCGAATGTAGCGTTGTGAGCAACCATGATTGCACGACTGCAATCTGAAGCTTTTTGTTCTTTTCTCACTAGCTTGTAGATTTCTTTAAGGGCTTCTTGTTCCGACACAGCACCACGTAATGGGCTAAATGGGTCTTTAATTCCGTTAAAGTCTAATGCTGCCTGCTCTATATTTGCGCCTTCAAAAGGCTCAATGTGAAAATGAAGCGTTGATGCAGGGTGCAGATCTCCGTTCTCATCCATTTTTAATGTAATGGCACAGATTTCTAATAATGCATCGGTTTCAGCGTTAAACCCTGCGGTTTCCACGTCGATGACCACTGGAAAATAGCCGCGAAAGCGTTTTTTTAGGGTCAGAGCTTCGTTTTCTACAGTCATGTTAGCCCAAATAAGTGTGATTAAGGCTGCATTATTGCAGATAATAGCAGTGATAAAAACTAGGGAAGGGCAATAAATCTTAAATTACCTAACCCATTGCGGCTTGATAATTGCATATTTAAACGTGAGAGAAAAATGCGGCAATTGGCTGCATTGTTAAACGAATTGCTTAAGAGATACTCCACTTTATGAAGAAACAACTCATAACAGGTTCAATGCTATTTTCGCTACTTGTGTCGTCATCGGTCATGGCACAAGAAAAGCGTTACGGAGCATCTCCTCAACAGTCGACATGGGAGATGGTAGCCAACACGCCACTTGAATGTCGCTTGGTCCACCCAATTCCAAACTTTGGTGATGCTGAGTTCTCATCTCGCGCGAGTAAAAAAATCATTTTGGACTTTGAGCTTAAAATGCGCCGTCCAATGGGTGCGACGCGCAATGTAAGCTTGATCTCTATGCCGCCACCTTGGCGTCCGGGTGAAAGTGCTGATCGTATGACAACCATTAAGTTCTTCCAGCAATTTGACGGCTATGTCGGCGGTCAAACAGCTTGGGGCATCTTGAGTGAGTTGGAGAAAGGGCGTTATCCGACATTCAGCTACCAAGAGTGGCAGAGCCGAGATCAACGTATCGAAGTGTCGTTGTCGTCGGTGTTGTTCCAAGAAAAATACAATGTGTTCAGTGACTGTGTTGCTAACCTGCTGCCTTACAGCTTTGAAGATATCTCTTTCACTATTTTGCATTACGACCGCAACAGCGACCAGCTGAACAAGTCGTCGCGCAAAAGGCTGAGCCAGATTGCCGATTACGTTCGCTATAACCAAGACATCGACCTTGTGCTGGTGGCAACCTACACCGACTCTGTCGACAGCAAAGGGATTAGCCAAAACCTTTCAGAGCGCAGAGCAGAATCGTTAAGAGAGTACTTCAAATCTCTAGGCCTGCCAGAAGATCGTATCCAAGTGCAAGGCTATGGCAAGCGTCGTCCGATTGCGGACAATAACTCGCCAATTGGTAAAGATAAGAACCGACGTGTTGTGATCTCTTTAGGTCGCACACAGGTTTAAGCTAAACAACAGCTTGTTTTGAAATGACAAAGCCCGTCTTGATGACGGGCTTTTTTATGTTTTAAATTTGGAGTCGTTGTTTTAACGGAACTTGTTTAATTCAAGCGGAAGCGGGCGATCATTTCACAGTTGGTCGCGGTATCGATCTTTTCCACCATAGAGGCAATTTTAGGGTTTGGGTGGCGTTTCATGAAATCGATCAGCGCTTTCTTACAGCAACCAATAGAATCGATAAAGCTTGAACATTGAGTATTAGGGCACTGAGGGATCAGTGTGAGTACCTTTTCAGAAGCCAGTTGAAGATACTTGAGCTCGTATTCAGTGTCGCCAGCCCAACGCCAGAATTGAGCAAGATTGTGGCAAGAAATCACCGAGATCAGTAAGCGTTCATCGGCTTGAATATCGGTGCGTTCTGTAATTTCTTCACTTAAGTTCAAAGCCTGCTGATAATGAAGAATACTTCGTACAGGATCGTCGAGCTGCAATGCAGTATCGGCAAGTAACGTGTGTTTTTCCCATTCGCTAATCATTGTATTACCTCACTAATCAATAGGTGGTTAATTTAAATGATAATCATTATCATGTAAAGTTTCATCAATGAGATTGTTAAGAATAATTGGTAAAGAATATCGATTATGGTGAGAGTGATAAAAAAGAAGCGAGCATAGTGCTCGCTTCGTTTTTCATTTCTTCAGGCGTTCAAACCCAACTTCTCAAAGAGGTTAAGGAATTAACCTTCTAGACCTGCGCTTGCTTGTTTGTTCTGAATCAGCTCAATCATGTAGCCATCAGGATCTTTCACGAACGCAATGTGTGTAGAGCCGCCTTTAACCGGACCCGCTTCTCGCGTTACGTTGCCGCCAGCTGCTTTAATCGCATCACACGTTGTGTAGATGTCATCAACACCGATAGCAACGTGACCAAAAGCAGAGCCAAGATCGTATTCCGTGGTGCCCCAGTTGTAAGTCAGCTCAATCACTGCGCCTTGAGATTCGTCGCCAAAGCCAACGAAAGCCAGTGTGTATTCGTACTCTTTGTTTTCGTTCTTACGTAATAGCTGCATGCCCATTACATTGGTGTAGAACTCGATAGACTTGTCTAGATCACCCACGCGTAGCATGGTGTGTAAAATACGACCGTTTGACATGATTTGCTCCTAGCTTGTTATTGGTTGTTTCTTTTATAGCACTATATATGAGCAAGCTCATAAGCAACACCAAAGAGATGATGAGTTTGGTCATATTTTCTTATTCTCATCATCTATCTTACTCTCCCCCTCTGCCTTTTTTCTTATTTGTATTACAAGAAATTAAAGATCGACGGCCTTATTAATTTGTCAGTCACTAGCGCTTAATTCGCAGTTTTGCATAAATAGTAAGTTTGAGTGTTGGTCTTTTTTGTAATGGCCAAGAATGGCCTTGGTTGTTGAATTGTGACTTATATCTCCATCTTGTTGCTGATTTCCTTTCGTTTTTACAATTGGCATCTAACTTTCCATTTTATCAATTTATGATTACGCCAACATCTCCCTGTTTATAGAAAGGTTATTCCGATGTTTTACTTCGTTATTAAGGAATTTTCGATAAAATACGCCGATAACCAATGGTTTTTACGAAAGTGCAAAGGGTGTCTATTTTTTGTGCTTATCTTTTTTAAACAATAGTTTGGGCTTGTATTGTTTGTTTTATGTTTGATGTTTGATGTGGTTGTGTTTTCAAAGTAGTTGTCAAGTGTGTATCAAGTGTATCTTTTGCGATCTTTGCTAAATAGACAATCCTTACTATATAGTTTTTCAAGCGCACCAAATCGACTAAATATTCACTTTTGATTTGTGCGATTTTTCTATCACATAAGAATAAGTATTATTTTATTACATTAGCCTCGGCGTGAGGCATTGATGTGGAGTACTCAAATGACGAGTAAATGGTTTACACAACAAAGTTCAGATGTTTTAAACGAACTGAACGCAGATCAAACGACAGGTTTATCAACTTCTGAAGCGGATGCACGCTTAGAGAAGCACGGCACTAACGAACTGACTGCACAAGAGTCAGCTTCTGCGTGGGAACTGTATATTCATCAATATAAAAACCCACTGATTTTTATTCTAGCTGTTGGTGCAATCGTTTCTTGGTCTACTGGCCACGCGATTGATGCTATGGCTATTGCAGTGATTATCCTTATCAATACTGGTATCGCGTTCTGGCAAGAATTTAAAGCTCAGAAAGGGATGGAAGCGCTAAAAGAAATGGCAGCTCCAGAAGCCGAAGTGATGCGCGATGGTAAATGGATCAGTGTTCCAGCTAAAACCCTCGTTCCTGGTGACATCATCAAAATTAATACTGGCGATATTCTGCCTGCTGATGTTCGTATTCTTGAGTCAAACCGTCTGACGGTAGATGAGGCTGCACTGACCGGTGAATCTGAGCCAGTGAATAAGCAGTCTGAACGCCTTGAAGATGAGACCCTTGGTCTTGGCGATCAGAAGAACATGGGCTTCATGACAACAATCGTGACTACAGGTACAGGCCTTGCTGTGGTAACAAGCACAGGTATGCAAACTGAAGTTGGTCACATCGCTGATATGATGAACCAAACGGAAGAGACGAAAACACCAATGCAAGAGCGTATGGACACCATCGCACTCGCATTATTGGTTGTTGCTCTTGTGGTTGTTGCTATTGTTTGTGCTATCGGTGTTTACCACGGTATGCCATGGTTAGAAATCCTAACAACAGGTATCTCTTTATCGGTTGCCGCTATTCCTGAAGGTTTACCAACGGTGGTTACTATCGTATTAACGATGGGCTCGACTAAGATGGTTAAGAATAATGCTTTGGCTAAACAGCTAGCAGCAATCGAAACGCTTGGTTCTACAACCGTTATCTGTTCAGATAAAACCGGTACGCTAACACAAAACCAAATGCAGGTGATGAAAGCGTACGATGTGTCTGGTCGTTACTGGGATGTGTCAGGTAAAGGTTTTGATCCTAAGGGTGAATTCATTACCAAAGGTCACAATGTCGAAGCGACAAACAGCCCTGCAATGATGAAAGGTCTTGTTGTTGCAACGCTTTGTAACGATGCTGAATATGTAAATGCTGATGGTAAATGGACGGTTCGTGGCAACCCGACAGAAGGTGCACTAATTGTTGCAGCTGCAAAAGCAGGTCTTAAACAAGATGAAATGCTATCAACGGGTGGCTACTCAATCGTTAAGAAGTTCCCGTTCGATTCTGGTCGTAAGATGGCTTCTGTTATCGTTCGTGACCCACAAGGTAAGCACTTCCTAGCATTGAAAGGTGCGCCAGATGTTGTTCTTGGTAAATCAACCAGCTTCATGGTTGACGGTGGTTTCGTACCAACGGTTGGCTGTGAAGTTTCAGGCAACTTGGCTCTCGATACCGCACCGTCTCAAGAGCTTCATTTAAACTTTGAAGCGGCAATCCAAACCTTTGGTGGTGATGCTCTGCGTACACTTGCCGTTGGTTTCCGTGAATTAAAAGAAGAAGAGCTTGAGTTAGATTTCCCTGAGCTTGAAAAAGACGTCAGCATCCTGGGTATCTATGGCATCATGGATCCACCACGCCCAGAAGTACGCGATGCAGTAAATAGCTGTTATAGCGCTGGTGTTCGTACGGTAATGATTACCGGTGACCACGCAGTCACGGCAGCAGCGATTGCTCGTGAAATCGGAATCATCCGTAGCGAAGACGATCTAGTGGTAACGGGTGCTGAGCTTGACCAAATGGATGACGAGAAGCTGTTGTCTATCTGTTCTCAGGTTGCAGTATTTGCCCGTGTTACTCCAGAGCACAAGCTGCGTATCGTAAAAGCGCAGCAAGAGAACAATGAAGTTGCCTCTATGACCGGTGACGGCGTGAACGATGCGCCAGCACTGCGTCGTGCAGACATTGGTGTTGCGATGGGTATTACAGGTACGTCTGTTGCGAAAGACTCAGGTGACCTTATCCTGTTGGATGACAACTTCAGTACTATCGTGAAGGCGGTACGTCAGGGTCGTCAAATTTTCGATAACCTACGTAAGTTTATCCGCCAAGCACTTACAGCGAACGTGGGTGAGGTTTCGGTAATCCTATTTGCATTCCTACTCATGGGACCAGATGTAGTACTTCCGCTAACTCCACTAATGATTTTATGGGTTAACCTCGTTTCTGATGGTCTACCAGCACTCGCACTCGGTGTTGAGCCAGAAGAGAAAGATCTCATGGAGCGTAAGCCAGGCAAACGTGACCAAGGCTTCTTCTCTAATGGTCTAGGCGCTCGTATCCTAACTCGTGGTCTCGCATTAGGTGGTCTAAGCTTTGTGACATTCTCTTACGCACTCGACGGTGGTTACAGTGCTCAATACGCACAAACCGTTGCGTTTTTAACACTGATCTTTGCTCAACTTTGGAGCTTGTTCGATGCACGTACGTTTACAACGATTTATCGTAAGAATCCGTTCACTAACCACTACCTACTTGGTGCGGTGGCAGTATCGGCTATCTTGTCTTTAAGCGTTGTGTACACAAGCTTCGGTCAGTTGGTATTCAGCACAGAAGCGCTAGAGTTTAATCACTTAATATCGTTAATCTTCATTGCAGCAGTACCAACATTTGTTCTATCTGCTATCAAAGAAGTGACTAAAGTGGAGTTTATCTAAGACAGACTTCTTAGCTAAATAATTGAATCCCGCCATAAAAGGCGGGATTTTTTATGCCTGTTGTCTTGGGAACGCAGAATTAGAAGTGAAAACTTATGTAGAGGCGGATTCTAGAGAGTGGCAATAAAAAAGCAGCGCTTTAAGCGCTGCCGTATTGATTAATCGTTGTGAACGGAAAGACTAATCTTCGCTCTTTTCTTTGAATTCACAGAGGTCTTCAATGATACAGCTGCCACAGCGTGGTTTACGTGCGACACAGGTGTAACGTCCATGAAGAATGAGCCAATGGTGGACATCCAGTTTGAATTCTTTTGGGATAACTTTAAGTAGTTTTGCTTCGACATCGTCGACGGTTTTACCCATCGCTAGCTTAGTGCGGTTTGATACACGATAGATGTGAGTATCAACGGCAATGGTTGGCCAACCGAATGCGGTATTTAACACTACGTTTGCTGTTTTACGACCGACACCTGGAAGGGCTTCTAATGCAGCGCGATCTTCCGGTACTTCACCATTATGTAGGTCAAGCAGCATACGACACGTTTTGATGGTGTTTTCTGCTTTTGAGTTAAATAGGCCGATGGTCTTGATATACTCTTTTAAGCCATCAACACCTAGGTCGAAAATTGCTTGCGGAGTGTTGGCTAAAGGGTACAGCTTATCCGTCGCCTTGTTCACGCTGACATCGGTTGCTTGTGCAGACAATAGAACGGCAATCAGCAGCTCGAATGGGCTGTTCCAGTTAAGCTCAGTCTCTGGCTTTGGATTGTTTTCTCTTAAACGCTCAAGTATTTCTACTCGTTTTACATTGTTCATAGCGACATTACTTTCAAATAGTTAGGGCATGAAGCTTGGATTGCTTCTGCTTTATCATCGGTTACGCGCTCTTATGAGCGTCATTATTATATGTACTGTTTAGATCTGATTTCCCCCGCTGAGTGGTTGAGCTAACTCAGCGAGGTTTAAGCTAATTTAACTTATTAGGCATTGGTAACGCGAGCGCGTTCAATGACTGGTTTTTCTTGTTTTGGTTGTCTAGATTTTGCTTGGTTATCGATGATATTTTTCAAAGCAATTAAGAAACCAACACCAATGAAGGCACCCGGTGGAAGCAGGGCTAACAAGAAGCTGTTATCAAATTGGAATATCTGGATTCGTAACACCGAAGCCCAGTCACCAAGCAGCAGGTCTGCGCCATCAAATAGGGTCCCGTTACCAATAATCTCACGCATCGCACCTAACACGACCAATACTGATGTCATGCCTAGACCCATCCAGAAACCATCTTGAGCCGCTGGTAGCACTTCATTTTTTGAAGCGAAGGCTTCCGCACGACCAATGATGATGCAGTTGGTTACGATCAGCGGGATGAAGATACCCAAAGAGAGGTAAAGCCCATAGGCGTAAGCGTTCATCAGCAATTGAACACAGGTTACTAGCGAGGCAATGATCATTACGAATACTGGGATACGTACTTCTTTTGGCACATGATTACGAACCAAAGAAACAGAAACGTTTGAGCCGACCAGTACAAGCAAGGTAGCAATGCCTAGCCCAAGTGCGTTAGTGACTGTTGACGATACAGCCAGCAGCGGACATAACCCAAGAAGTTGCACTAGGGCAGGGTTATTGGCCCACATGCCATTTTTGATCAATGTTTTATGGTCACTCATTATTCACCACCACAATTTAGAGGTTGAGCAAGCAATGCTTGGTTGTTTTGGTTAACGTACTGGACCGCTTGTTTGACTGACTTCACGACTGCTCTTGGCGTGATAGTAGCGCCAGTAAACTGGTCAAAATCACCACCGTCTTTACGAACCTTCCAACGGTCTAGATTAGAATCCGTCACTTGCTTACCTGCAAACGAAAGAATCCAATCACTCACACGCAGATCAATCTTATCACCCAAGCCCGGAGTCTCTTGGTGAGAAAGCACGCGAGTACCTAAAATAGTACCGTCAGTTTTCATTCCAACAATGACTTTAATCGCGCCATTGTAGCCGTCTGGTGCAATCGCTTCGATCGCAATCGCGCTTGGCTCACCATTAAGCTTAGCAATGTAAGCCGGCATCGCTTGCTCAGTACCAAGCTCTTCTGCTTGAACCAAAGTACAAGACGAAAACAGCTCGTTGTCGTGCTGATCGTGTGGGATCACTTGGTTAAGAACAGACAGTAACTGAGCCTGTTCTTGTTGTTTGATCTGATCTTTGGTCAGGTAGTGAGTTACCGCGACCAAACCCGTCGAAGCACACGCAAAAATCGCGAGTACAAGGCCGTTTTTCTTAATTGCATTTAGCATGGTATCCGCTCCCTTAGTGACCGTATGTGCGAGGTTTGGTGTAGTAGTCAATCAGTGGAACACACATGTTGGCTAACAATACAGCAAACGCCACGCCATCAGGGAAACCACCCCAACTGCGGATGATAAAGACTAAACCGCCGATCAGAGCGCCAAACACTAAGCGACCTTTGACTGTCGTGGATGCTGAAACTGGGTCGGTTGCAATAAAGAATGCACCAAGCATAGTCGCGCCAGACAGAAGGTGAATGGTTGGAGAAGCGGTTTCACCAGGAGTGAGCACTAAGAACACTAAGCTAAACAGAGTAAGACTGCCGATGAAAGCCACAGGGATATACCATTGAATAACACGTTGCTTAATCAGCACTAAACCGCCGATTAGGTAAGCAAGGTTTACCCACTCCCAGCCTACGCCAGCTAACCAACTAAATTGAGGTTGAGATAGTGCTTCTGAGGCAGTATTGCCTGCCGTTAATGCCGTTTTGAATGCATCAAGCGGCGTCGCCATTGTGGTGCCATCAATGCCAAGGCGTGCTTGTTGCAGAGACAAACCTTCGTTATTGAAGCCAGTAAAGATCATCAAGAATGAGTCAATAAAGCTTGTTGCTTCTGCTGTCAGGCTCGCGGGAGCATTCCAACTGGTCATTTGAACTGGGAATGAAATCAGCAAAACAACGTAAGCGACCATCGCAGGGTTAAATGGGTTCTGCCCTAGGCCGCCGTATAAGTGTTTCGCGATAATAATAGCGAAGAACATACCAATGACGAGGATCCACCACGGAGAGTGTGGGGGAATCGCGACACTCAGTAGCCAAGCGGTTACAACAGCACTGTAATCACGCAGTGCCATTACTGGCGGGCGTTTTCTCAATAGCATGACGGCTGCTTCAAAGGTAACAGCAAGTGCAATAGCAAATACTAACTGGATGAGGGTACCCCATCCAAAGAAGTAGGTTTGAGCTAGTAGACCTGGCAATGCACAAATAGCCACCCATTTCATTAGATCTGGGGTGCTTCTACGGCTATGCGCGTGCGGTGAGCTGGCGATAAAGAAGGCCACTACTCTTTCTCCTCATTGTTCTTTTTATCTAGCTCTTGCTGGGCTTTTTTCGCTTTAGCACGAGCGATAGCTGCAGCAACAGCAGCTTTCTTAGGGTCGACTTGCTCCGATTGAGTCTCGGTTTCAACTTCAACCACTGGTTCAGATGTTTCTGCTTGCTTAGTTTGCTGTGCTTTTTTTGCTTTAGCACGGGCTATAGCGGCAGCAACGGCGTCTTTCTTAGCATCGCCAGAACTTCCAGCTTCAGTTTCAACTGCAGGTTCAGGAGCTTCGGTTGTTTCTTGTGTCGCTTGCTGTGCTTTCTTAGCCTTAGCGCGAGCGATGGCCGCAGCAACAGCAGCTTTCTTAGGGTCGACTTGCTCCGATTGAGTCTCGGTTTCAACTTCAACCACTGGTTCAGATGTTTCTGCTTGCTTCGCTTGCTGGGCTTTTTTGGCTTTAGCACGAGCGATAGCGGCAGTAACAGCATCTTTCTTGGCATCGCCGGATTTTTCAGCAGGAGCTTCAGCAGCAGATTCAGCTTGTTGAGCTTTCTTGGCTTTAGCACGAGCAATGGCCGCAGCGACAGCATCTTTCTTAGCATCGCCAGAGCTTTCAATAGGAGCATCCGAAGCAGATTCCGCTTGCTGTGCTTTCTTCGCTTTAGCGCGAGCAATCGCAGCAGCAACGGCGTCTTTCTTCGTATCGCCTGAGCTTTCTGCAGGAGTATCGGCTGCTGCTTGTTGTGCCTTGCGCTCTCTCGCTTGACGCTTGCGCTCTTCACGCAGTTTAGACATTTCAGAGTTGTCTGGTTCAGCGCCTTCCGCTTTTTGAGCTGCAGCTTGTTTCGCTTTTGCCTTCGCAATAGCGGCAGCAACCGCAGGTTTCACTGCTGGTTCTTCATTCGGAGCCTGATCCGCAGCGGATTTTTGTGCTTTAACACGAGCAATCGCAGCAGCAATAGCATCATCACCGCCGGATGTTTTCATATCTTTACGGCGGTTATCTGCGGCTTTTTTAAAGCGGTTTTCACGTTCGGCTTTATCACGCTCCATACGAGCGTTCTTCTCTTCAAAACGAATCTTGGCGCGTTCTGCAGCAGCGGCTTCATCTTTTCGAGTTTTGATTTCTGCTTTCGCTTGGCGATAGTACTGAACAAGAGGGATTTCACTTGGGCAGACAAACGCACAAGCACCGCATTCAATACAGTCTTTAATATTCAGCTCTTCACACTTATCCAACTCGTTAGCTTTGGCATGCCATTGCAGTTGTTGAGGAAGTAGAGACGCAGGGCAAGCTTCAGCACATGCGCTGCAACGGATACATTCCATCTCGTAAGTGCTTGGTGAGATCTCACGACGCGTTGGCGCTAAAATACAGTTCGACGTTTTAGTGATTGGCACATTGGCATGCGGCAAGGTAAAGCCCATCATCGGGCCGCCCAAAATTAAACGCGGCAGTTTTTTATCTGCTTTGTAGCCAAACTCTTCAAGTAACTCATGTACTGGTGTGCCTAATAGCGCCCAAACGTTACGAGGTTGTTTAAAGGTTTTACCGGTTAATGTCACAACGCGGTTAACCACAGGTTCGCCGTCAATTACCGCTCGCTTAATCGAGTAAAGAGAGCCGACGTTCTGAACCAAAACACCAATGTCTGCAGGAATGCCGCCAGCTGGAACCTCTTTGTTGGTGAGGATCTTGATAAGTTGCTTCTCACCACCAGAAGGGTATTTGGTTGGGATAACGCGAATGACGATATCTTTGTCTTTCGCTGCAATCTCAAGTGCTTTTATCGCATCTGGTTTGTTGTCTTCAATGCCGATAACCGTCAGCTTTGGTTGAAGAATGTGTTCAACCACTTCGATGCCTTTTAATACTTCGTCGGCATGTTCTTGAAGCAACTTGTCATCAGAGGTGATGTAAGGTTCACATTCCGCAGCGTTGACGATCAAAATGTCGGTACGACCTAAGCCTGATTGAAGCTTCTTAGCCGTAGGGAAACCTGCGCCGCCCATGCCTGAAATACCAGCTTGGCGAATCACATCAAGCAGTTCGTCAGAAGTCTTTGTCGAAAAATCTTCAACTGGATTTTTTTCAATCCAAGTGTCTAGGCCATTAGGTTTAATAACCACGCATATTTCGCTCAAGCCTGAAGGGTGAGCAGTAGTTCGCGGTTCGATAGCGGTAATCACACCCGATGTTGGTGCGTGTACAGGTAACGTAAAACCTGTATCTAAGGCAGTAAGTTGCTGACCTTTTAACACAGTGTCGCCAGCAGCAACCAATAGGTTACCCGGCTTACCGATGTGCTGTTTCACAGGAAGAACGATTTCTTCTGGAAGCCTTGCATGGACGATATCAGTAGTATTCGACTGTTTCTTGTTTTCAGCAGGGTGCACGCCGCCAGGGAAGTTCCAAATAGAGCCCGTGCGAATTTGTTCAATTAAAGAGATCATACTAACCCTATGCTTTAGGCTCTGACGCAGTCGCATCAGTCGCTTGGTTAGTGATATCAGTAACAGGAATGATGTTCATCTGCCATTTCCAATTTTCAGTCGTTGTTGCCACTGGAATCATTTCGATACAGTCAGTAGGGCACGGTGCGACACATAGATCACAACCTGTACATTCATCTTTGATTACTGTGTGAAGTGCCTTGGTGCCACCAACAATGGCGTCGACAGGGCAGGCTTGAATGCATTTGGTACAGCCAATACACATATCTTCATGAATGAAGGCAACGGTTTTTACTTTGTTATCTAAGTCATGAGCGGAGTCTTCAACTTCTACGCCCATTAAGTCTGCTAGTTTTTCAATAGTTGCTTGGCCACCGGGAGGACATTTGTTGATCTTGTCGCCGTTAGCGATCGCCTCTGCGTATGGGCGACAACCAGGGTAACCACACTGGCCACATTGAGTTTGCGGTAAAATGGTGTCGATTTGATCGACGATAGGATCGGCTTCAACTTTAAAACGGATAGAAGCAAAGCCCAAAATAGCGCCAAAAACAGCGGCTAAAACGGCTAGCGCAATGATCGCAATTAAAATGGTACTCATGCTTATTTCACCAACCCAGTAAAGCCCATAAATGCCAGAGACATTAGGCCTGCTGTGATCATCGCAATCGATGCGCCTTTGAATGGCATTGGAACATCAGCAACCGCAATACGTTCACGCATTGCAGCAAATAGGATTAATACAAGAGAGAAACCCACCGCTGCGCCGAAACCATAGATGATCGACTGAATGAAGTTGTGGTTTTCATTGATGTTCAGAAGTGCCACACCTAATACCGCACAGTTGGTGGTGATAAGAGGCAGAAAGATACCCAGCAGGCGATAAAGAGTCGGGCTGGTTTTGTGAACGACCATTTCCGTAAATTGAACAACCACCGCGATAACCAAGATGAAACTCATGGTACGCAGGTATTCAATACCCAGAGGGGTAAGGATGTAGGTTTCTACTAGGTATGCAGAGACCGACGCTAACGTTAGAACGAAAGTCGTCGCGAGGCCCATGCCAATCGCAGTCTCCAGTTTCTTGGAGACTCCCATAAATGGACATAGTCCTAAAAACTTCACTAGCACAAAGTTATTGACCAGCACTGTGCCAACCAACAACAAAAGGTATTCGGTCATAATGGATTAATTCTTGAGATTCCGATCCCGATATTATCCTGCTTTGCTCACCTAATAACAACCAAGGATCACTAGGGATTTAGACACTTGGTGAAAAAAACATCAGGTAATCGATTGATTATTAAAGTTACCGTAAGTATAGACGGCCAATTTTTACTTCGTGAGACAAGTTTGTAGGAGTAGTTGAATTGGATCTTTCATAAGATCATTCTTGAATTGAACTCGATTTGCTTCCTACGAATAGGGTCATATTTGTGGCTTTTTGTGCTCAGAACTATCAAAAAGAGGAGTGAAAGAGGCGAGTAAAATACGAGCCCAAAGCACTAAAACGCAAAAAGCCGCATCGAGTGATGCGGCTTCTTTAAATTTGGCCCCCTTGTCGAGACTTGAACGCGGGCGGCTAGGTTTGTGACATTAACTTGGAACAAGTTAGTCGCAGTTATATACGAAAAAAGCCCAATCTTTCGATTGAGCTTTTTTCTGAATTTGGCTCCCCTTGCAAGACTTGAACTTGCGACATACGGATTAACAGTCCGCCGTTCTACCGACTGAACTAAAGGGGAATTGCTTGTTAGCGACGCGAATTCTAATAATAGTCCGAATTTCTGTCAACAAAAAATAGCAGAAAAAAATAATATAAAAAACTTTACTTTCTTGGACGCCTTACCGGATTTAGCCTTTCTTTAGTTATCCACCAAAATTGTGGATAAGTGTGTGTGTGAAACTTTAACAACAATAATTGGGATAAATCTGAGAATATAAAAATCTAAGGTAAGGTAATGTATTTAAAAGATTTGTATCAAAATATCACTATTGTATAACTTTTGGCGATTATAAAACATACAGTAAAACAAGTGCTATTTTTAGATTTTTTGGGGAAAAGTAGTGGATGAAAAATTGAGTGATTTAGCTGAAGAGATCTTGCAAGGGCACGGATAATACCAAGTTCTAAAAATAAAAGCTATAACTGATCTCTGATCTTAAGATGCATTTCTCTAGATAATTGTTGCAACGACACTCCTCCTAGAGTGACAATGACCTGATTAAAAAAACAGTATGGAAATGGCGACCTATGAGTAAACTCTTTGACTTGGTATCGGACTACAGCCCGTCCGGTGATCAGCCGACAGCGATAACCAAATTACTAGACGGATTAGATTCTGGTTTGGCACATCAAACTCTACTAGGGGTAACGGGCTCAGGTAAAACCTTTACCCTTGCCAACGTCATTTCCCAATCTCAAAGACCTGCGATTCTGTTAGCGCCTAACAAGACATTGGCGGCTCAACTTTACGGTGAGATGAAATCTTTCTTTCCAAACAATGCCGTTGAGTATTTCGTTTCTTACTACGATTACTACCAACCTGAAGCCTACGTTCCAACCACGGACACGTTCATCGAGAAAGATGCGTCTGTGAACGCTCATATCGAACAAATGAGGCTTTCGGCAACCAAAGCCTTATTAGAACGAAAAGACGCCATCATTGTGGCTTCTGTGTCGGCTATCTACGGTCTGGGTGATCCTAAGTCTTATTTGAAGATGATGCTTCATTTGAGTCGTGGCGAGGTGATGGATCAGCGAGACATCCTGCGTCGATTGGCTGAGCTGCAATATTCAAGAAACGATGTCGCCTTTGAACGTGGTCAGTTCCGTGTTCGTGGTGAGGTGATTGATATCTTTCCGGCTGAATCTGACCAAGATGCGGTTCGAATTGAGATGTTCGATGACGAAGTGGACTGCATTAGTATTTTTGATCCTCTGACTGGTGCGGTGAAACAAAGAGACTTGCCGCGCTTTACGGTTTATCCAAAAACTCACTATGTAACGCCAAGAGAAAAAATCCTTGAGGCGATTGAGAACATCAAGGACGAACTGCGCGATCGTGCTCAATACTTAAAAGACAACAATAAGCTTTTGGAAGAGCAGCGTATCTCTCAAAGAACTCAGTTTGATATTGAGATGATGACTGAGCTTGGCTTCTGTTCCGGTATCGAAAACTATTCACGATACTTGAGCGGCCGTGCGGAAGGGGAAGCGCCGCCAACGTTATTTGACTACCTGCCTGATGATGGTTTGCTGATCATCGATGAGTCACACGTGACTGTGCCGCAAATTGGTGCGATGTATAAAGGTGACCGTTCTCGTAAAGAAACCTTGGTCGAGTTTGGTTTTAGACTGCCTTCTGCATTGGATAACCGTCCAATGAAGTTTGAAGAATTTGAGTCTATAGCCCCACAAACGATTTTTGTGTCGGCAACACCAGGTAATTACGAGATTGAAAAATCAGATGGCGAGATTGCTGATCAAGTGGTACGTCCTACTGGTCTGTTAGACCCAATCATCGAAGTAAGACCTGTCGCGACGCAGGTGGATGACTTGCTGTCTGAAATCAGAATCCGTTCAGTGAAAGAAGAGCGTGTTTTGGTTACCACGTTGACCAAGAGAATGGCAGAAGACTTAACCGAATACCTAAGTGAGCACGGCGTTAAAGTGCGTTACTTGCACTCGGATATCGATACCGTTGAGCGTGTAGAGATCATCCGAGACCTACGTTTGGGCGAGTTCGATGTGTTAGTGGGCATTAACTTACTTCGTGAAGGTTTGGATATGCCTGAAGTGTCGCTGGTGGCGATTCTTGATGCAGATAAAGAGGGCTTCTTGCGTTCTGAGCGTTCTCTGATTCAAACCATTGGTCGTGCTGCGCGTAACTTGGAAGGTAGAGCGATCCTTTATGGTGATTCGATTACTAAGTCGATGAGAAAAGCGATTGATGAAACCGATCGTCGTCGCGAGAAACAGCAAGCCTACAACGAAGAGCAAGGTATCACGCCGCAAGCGTTGAAACGCAATATTAAAGACATTATGGAACTGGGTGATCTAACCAAGTCGAAGCAGCAGCGCCAATCGAAGCAAGTTCCTTTATCTAAGGTGGCTGAGCCTTCTGAAAGTTATGCCGTACTTACGCCGCAACAGCTTGATAAAGAGATCAGTAAGCTAGAAGCTGCGATGTATCAGCATGCTCAGAATCTGGAATTTGAATTGGCAGCACAGAAGCGTGATGAAATTGATCAGCTAAGAAAGCAGTTTATTACCAACAGCTAATCTCACTTTTCATTCGAAGAATTGTTCCCCTCAATACAAGAATTGAGAGTGTTTCAGGCAAAAAAACAGCCAGTAGTAAATGTTCTACTGGCTTACGTTTGTGAACACTCGGTCCACTAACAACGTCAGTTGGCTAGGTGACCCGAAGGTCATTTATACCGTTGCATCGTTCGTGCCAGATAGATAAAACATTGATTGTTTGAAGCAAGTAAAAAAACACACTACAAATACTGTGGCTAATTTGCATAATGCAAAGCGGAATGCGACTATAATAAGAAATGCAAATTATAAATGGCTAGGATATGCAATCAAAAACGCTAGATAACAAATCGAAGTATTTGTTGATGGTAGAGGATACCGCTTCGGTAGCAGCTTTATATCGCTCGTATCTTACACCGCTCGAAATTGATATCAACATTGTCGGCACTGGCCGCGATGCAATCGAGAGTTTGAATCATCGAATCCCAGACCTTATTTTATTAGATCTACGTCTGCCTGATATGACGGGTATGGACGTACTATTTGCTGTAAAACAAAAATACCCTGAAGTTCCAGTTATCTTCATGACGGCTCACGGCTCTATCGATACCGCTGTAGAAGCGATGCGTCATGGCTCTCAAGATTTCCTTATCAAACCGTGTGAAGCCGACCGACTCCGTATTACGGTGAATAATGCGATCCGCAAAGCCACCAAACTTAAAAATAGCTCGGAACACCCGGGAAACCAGAACTACCAAGGTTTTATCGGCAGCAGCCAAACCATGCAGCAGGTTTACCGAACTATCGATTCTGCTGCATCGAGTAAGGCGAGCATTTTCATTACTGGTGAAAGTGGTACCGGTAAAGAGGTATGTGCAGAAGCCATTCATGCGGCGAGTAAGCGTGGCGATAAGCCGTTCATCGCGATTAACTGTGCCGCTATCCCTAAAGACCTGATTGAAAGTGAGCTGTTTGGCCACGTTAAAGGTGCCTTTACCGGTGCTGCGACCGATCGCCAAGGTGCTGCTGAGCTTGCTGATGGTGGAACACTGTTCCTTGATGAACTGTGCGAAATGGACTTAGAGCTGCAAACCAAGCTGCTGCGCTTTATCCAAACCGGTACTTTCCAAAAAGTCGGCTCTTCGAAGATGAAGAGTGTCGACGTTCGTTTTGTGTGTGCGACCAACCGTGACCCTTGGAAAGAAGTACAAGAAGGTCGCTTTAGAGAAGATTTATACTATCGTTTATACGTGATTCCATTGCACTTGCCGCCATTGCGCGAGCGTGGTGAAGATGTCATCGAGATCGCGTATTCGTTGCTAGGCTATATGTCGGTCGAGGAGGGGAAGGCGTTTGTACGTTTTGCTCAGGAAGTACTTGATCGCTTTAATCAATATGAGTGGCCGGGTAACGTTCGTCAGCTACAAAACGTGTTGCGGAACGTGGTGGTTTTGAATAACGGCAAAGAGATTACTCTCAACATGCTTCCACCACCGTTGAACCAACCGATTGAAAACAGTCTGCGATTGAAAGAGAAGCAGAATGAAGACATCACGGTAAAAGATATTTTCCCATTGTGGATCACTGAGAAAACGGCTATCGAGCAGGCCATTAAAGCGTGTGATGGCAACATCCCTCGTGCGGCAGGTTTCTTAGATGTCAGTCCATCGACGATATACCGTAAGTTGCAAACGTGGAATGCGAAGCAGTAATCAACAAACAATAAGAAAATAATAATGACGAAAGTATTAAATCAGCAAAAAGTTGATGAGCTTGCCGGCGAAATAGGCCAAGAGAATGTCCCGGTTTTACTGGAAATCTTTTTAGGTGAGTTGAAAGGCTACTACGAACACCTAGAGATAAATAAAGAGTCGGATACCTCTAAGTACTTGGCTGATATCAGTCATGCGCTTAAGAGCAGCGCAGCAAGCTTTGGTGCGGATTCTTTGTGTAGTTTTGCGATTAGCTTAGACGCAAAAGTGAAGCAAGCGTTGCCTGTAACCGAGATTGATTTTCAAGATATGCAAGACCTCCTGTTATCGACGTACACTGAATATCAGCAGTTGATGACGGACCTTTAAAACAGCGAGTTATTACTGAGATTAAAAAAGGAGCATCATGCTCCTTTTTTGTTGTTTGTCGCTTGAACCTATGGCTACGCCAACTGGGCTTCAATGGCTTGTTGAAGCTTCACACGGTCGTGTCGCCAATCTCGGTTTGCCGATGCAAGATCTGTGGTCACACAATTCCATTGCACTTCTAGTTCCGGGTGAGGTTCATTGCCTAACACGATGTCTATTTTCCTTGCCTTACAGGTACGTTCACACCACTCCAATTGCTCTTGAAGCGTCATTTTCCCTGCGGGACCGTGCTCTGGTGAAAGGTTTTCAACGAAGATAACTTTTGCCTTGGTGTTCTCAGAGATTGCTTTGCCAATCTCTGGAAGGAGAAGAGGGGGCATCACACTGGTTAAAAAGCTTCCAGGGCCAAGGACAATGCAGTCTGCTTGCTCAACGGCAGCAACGGCT
This sequence comes from Vibrio sp. 10N.247.310.23, assembly GCF_041467155.1. Taxonomy (NCBI): domain Bacteria; kingdom Pseudomonadati; phylum Pseudomonadota; class Gammaproteobacteria; order Vibrionales; family Vibrionaceae; genus Vibrio; species Vibrio sp. 10N.247.310.23. Next base: position 117,547 of record NZ_JBFSTZ010000001.1, read on the forward strand.
TCTTTGGTTGCTGGCACTTCTGGAGACAAGTCCATCATGCGCAGCTTTTCCGTCATGTCATCAACGTTGGTTTCGCCGGTAACCCAGCGGCCGTCCATTGATAGAGCCGTGAGGTCTGAAGGATGCTCAGTCATCGGCACGATATTGACATCGACCTTGAGCATATTTCGAATCAGGTTAATTGCTTCCAATGGGCGAACGGAAAGGTTGTCTAACGCCGTCAGCATTAGGTTACCCAAGTTATGACCGTCTAGCTCACCTTGACCACGAAAGCGGTATTCGAACATCATCGAACTGATTGAAGGCTCTGTGATTAATTGGTTGATACAGTTGCGTGTATCTCCCCATGCGATGCCACCTTGGCAATCTCTAATACGTCCGGTGGAACCGCCGTTATCTGTCGTTGCAACAATGCCAGTTGCGTTGTTACCAAAGTCTTTTAATGCAGCTAACATGCGACCTAAGCCATGGCCACCGCCGATTGCTACGACTTTCTTTGAAGAGTAAATATTCATTTATTGTTCTTGTTAGGTTATTACCAACTATAATTTAGGTTAAATGCTTCTCGCTATATACTCAACAAGAGTTATTTTGAGCGTTTGATACGTTTTTTTTGCCGATGTGACCCGCTTTTTACCATCAGAGCTAGATTCACGTACAAATATTAAGTATTTTATTACTCAGCTACTGCGCGTGTGAATATAACGCTCAGTTGCCATAACTCCGAGCTCTCGCATGCTAAGTCGCACAGTGGTATTTGCTGTACCGATACGCATCAAGAGCCAGTGACATGTTGTCACAAGGGCTTAATTGGAAATGATTATGCCTCCCGTGTTTGGAAAGGTGTTCCGTGGCGCAACAATTCGAAGATAGATTCCATCGCAAGTTTTATTACTTGCGCTTGTCGGTTACAGACGTCTGTAACTTTAAATGTACTTACTGCTTGCCAGATGGTTACAAACCGTCAGGGCAAAAAAACTCGTCTTTTTTAAGTGTTCCCGAGATCAAACGCGTTGTTAAAGCGTTTGCAGATTGTGGTACCTCAAAGATCCGCATTACAGGCGGAGAGCCGAGTCTGCGTAAAGACTTTCCTGAAATCATACATACCGTTGCTTCTACTCCAGGCATCGAAAAAGTAGCCACCACAACGAATGGCTACCGCATGGAGAAACAAGTAGGGCAATGGCGTGATGCTGGTTTAACCCATATAAACGTGAGCGTGGATAGTTTAGATTCGCGCATGTTCCATCAGATCACTGGTGAGAATAAGTTTACTGAGGTTATGCGAGGCATTGATAAAGCGTTTGAGGTTGGCTTTGAACAAGTCAAAGTCAACGTCGTATTAATGAAAGACCTCAATAGTCAGGAATTACCAGCCTTCCTTAATTGGATCAAAGACAAACCTATTCAATTACGTTTTATCGAGCTGATGAAAACCGGCGAGATGGACGAGTTGTTCGATAAACATCATGTGTCTGGCGTTGCGATTCGCAACCAGCTTATTGCTAATGGTTGGCTGTTAAAAGTCAAAGCCGTTAACGATGGCCCGGCGCAAGTGTTTGTCCACCCAGACTACAAGGGTGAAATCGGTTTGATCATGCCTTACGAGAAAGACTTTTGTGAGAGTTGTAACCGACTGCGCGTTTCTGCGACCGGTAAACTTCACTTATGTCTGTTTGGCGACCATGGTGTTGAACTGAGAGATCTGATTCAAGAAGATCAACAAGAGCAAGAACTCATTGATCGAATTCAGGCTCAGCTTCAAACCAAGTCCGTTAGCCACTTCTTACACGATGGCAACAGCGGCATGACTCCAAACTTGGCGTCAATCGGCGGTTAACCCGCTACACACTCTAAAGCATTTTATCGCTCAGCTTCTTCAGGCTGGGCGAATCAGTCTAATGAAAAATTTATATAGGTGAACAAATGGGTCACGCAGAAAGCAAATTCCAAGCAGCAAACATCGCAGTACTAACGGTTTCAGATACTCGTACAGAAGAAAACGACACTTCAGGCGGTTACCTAGCAGAGCATGCTAAAGAAGCGGGTCACAACGTGGTTGATAAGCAAATCGTTATTGATGACATGTACAAGATCCGTGCGATCGTATCTAAATGGATCGCTGATGAAAGCGTACAAGCTATCATGATCACGGGTGGTACTGGTTTCACTTCTCGTGATAGCACGCCAGAAGCACTTAAGCCACTGTTCGACAAAGAAGTAGAAGGCTTTGGTGAGCTATTCCGTCAAGTGTCTTACGAAGAGATCGGTACATCGACAATTCAATCTCGTGCGATTGCGGGCTTTGCTAACCACACGGTTATCTTTGCGATGCCAGGTTCTACAGGCGCTTGCCGCACCGGTTGGACTAAGATCATCAAGCAACAGATGGATGCTAGCCACCGTCCTTGTAACTTCATGCCACACCTTTCTGTATAAGGCGGTTTGAGTATGAGCCAATTTACACACATTAACGCGTCTGGCGAAGCAAACATGGTCGATGTATCGGCTAAAGCGGAAACAGTACGTGAAGCGAGAGCGGAAGCCTTCGTTCAAATGTCGGCAGAAACGCTAGAGCTGATTGTCTCTGGTAGCCACCATAAAGGTGATGTTTTCGCAACGGCACGTATTGCGGGTATTCAAGCGGCGAAGAAGACGTGGGATCTGATTCCCCTGTGTCACCCTCTGCTATTAACTAAAGTAGAAGTGCAGCTTGAAGCTATCGAGTCTGAAAACAAGGTTCGCATCGAATCTGTTTGTAAGCTTGCGGGTAAGACGGGCGTAGAGATGGAAGCGCTAACGGCTGCTTCTGTGGCTGCGTTAACGATTTACGATATGTGTAAAGCTGTTCAGAAAGACATTGTTATCGAAAACGTGCGCCTGCTAGAGAAGACTGGTGGTAAATCTGGTCACTTTAAGGTGGAGTCATGATTACAGTACTTTTCTTTGCTCAAACTCGTGAACTTGTTGGTGTGGACAGCGTTGAAGTTGATGCACAATTTAAGACGATTGAAGCGATTCGTAGTCATCTTGTGACACAAGAAGGCAAATGGGATATCGCATTGGAAGAGGGGAAGCTTCTGGCTGCACTTAACCAATCAATCGTACCTCTGACAGCTGAAGTGAAAGACGGCGACGAAGTGGCTTTCTTCCCACCAGTGACTGGAGGCTAAGCATGGATCCAAGAGTATTAGTGACAGCTGAGGACTTCTCGGTAGGCGACGAATACGACTACTTGGCTCAAGGTACAGCTGCCGGAGCGATTGTGACGTTCGTTGGTAAAGTTCGCGACATGAACCTTGGCGACAATGTGATTGGTTTGTCTCTGGAGCACTATCCGGGTATGACAGAAAAATCACTGAGCGAGATCTGTGATCAAGCTGAGGCACGCTGGCCAATCCAAAAGATGCGAGTGATTCACCGCGTGGGTGACCTAGATATCGGTGACCAGATTGTTTACGTTGGTGTCTCCAGTGCGCATCGTGGCGCTGCCTTCGAAGCGTGTGAGTTTGTTATGGACTTTCTGAAAACCAAAGCGCCGTTTTGGAAGAAGGAACGCACCACTGAAGCAACTCGTTGGGTTGACTCTCGAGACTCAGACGCGAAAGCTGCAGAGCGTTGGGAAAAATAATCACCCAAGGTTACTCACCTTCAGAACGAATATTAAAAGCCGACTATTAAAGTCGGTTTTTTTGTGCGTGCTACAAAGTCATTTATAAATAAATGGTGTATTAATAAATGGTTAGTCATTCAAGTTGCATATAAATTCGGAGCGTGATTTTGTCTGTCTTGGTGCATTGCTAAATCTGTTTTGGTGCAGTGCATTATGCTGTTTTGTATAAAGTGATAATCCTCACAAATAGTGGAGTCTATTTAGGGGATATGTGATGTGCAATTAGATTTCATGTGGCATTAATGTTAATTTGCGCTCAGTGTTCTAGCATAAGATGCTAAAAAAAAGTATCAATACAGATACATCAACACTAAAGGCTGTTTTTTAATTAATCCCTATGTGTAACTCACTATTCATTAGGTTTTTATTAGAGATTTACACTGTTACCTTGAGTAATTCGGAGAATTATCCGATTTTTTGCGACTTGTTTATGGCAAATTACTTCAATGGTTGATAGTGTGTGCCTCAATCTTTGTAAGGTTTTAGATTTTTATGCTTAAAATTTGAGCTAAATAAATCTAAATCACTGCCGTTCAGTGAACCAAGCAAAGAAGTCATGGATGCAATACGGAAAACTTGGAGTTTATTAAATGTACAAGAATAAAATCACTCAGGCCCTTCTTCTAGGTGCTGGTTTGGCAGTGGCTGCCACTTCTACTCTTTCTATCGCTGCTGAAGTTCCAGCAGGCACTGAACTAGCAAAAGTTCAGGAACTGGTTCGCGGTAACGGTACTGAAGTAGCAACACTCGACCCTCACAAATCTCAAGGTGTACCAGAATCTCACGTAATTCGTGACCTTCTAGAAGGTTTAGTGAACCAAGATGGCGACGGCAATACTATCCCAGGAGTAGCTGAAAGCTGGGAAACGACAGACAACAAAACATTTACTTTCCACCTGCGTAAAGACGCTAAATGGTCTAATGGCGATCCTGTAACGGCGAATGACTTCGTTTACAGCTTCCAACGTGCCGTTGATCCTTTAACTGCTTCTCCATACGCTTGGTATATGGAATATACCAAGATGGCGAATGCGAAAGATATCGTCGCGGGTAAGAAAGACAAGAGTGAACTAGGCGTTAAAGCTTTAGATGACTACACGTTAGAAGTGACATTAGATACAGCTGTCCCATATTTCGTAATGATGATGGGTCACACAACAGTGAAGCCAGTACATAAAGCAACTGTTGAAAAATTCGGTGACCAGTGGACTAAGCCTGAAAACTTTGTTGGTAATGGTGCATTTGTTCCAAATCAATGGGTAGTTAACGAGCGTCTTGAACTAGTACGTAACGAAAATTACTGGGATAACGAACATACAGTTCTTAACAAAGTAACATTCCTACCAATTGAGAACCAAGTTGCGGAAATGAACCGCTTCCTTTCTGGCGAACTAGACTTCACATACGAAGTGCCTAACGAGCACTTCCGTCGCTTACAGAAAGAGTACCCAGAAGATGTAAACATTAAGGGTAACCTGTGTACTTATTACTACCAATTTAATGCACAGAAAGCACCTTTCGACGATGTACGTGTTCGTAAAGCAATGTCTTATGCGATGGACCGTGACATCGTGACGAAAGCGATTCTTGGTCAAGGCCAAAAACCAGCTTACTTCTTGACTCCTGAAATTACTGCTGGTTTTGACCCGGTAACTCCAGAGTATGGTCAACTTTCTCAAAAAGAGCGTATTGCTGAAGCGAAGCGTCTTCTTGAAGAAGCGGGCTACACGAAGAGCAACCCACTTGAATTCAACCTGCTTTACAACACGTCTGAAAATCACAAGAAGCTTGCTGTAGCAATCGCATCAATGTGGAAGAAAGAGCTTGGTATTAACGCGAAACTCGAAAACCAAGAGTGGAAATCATACCTAGACAGTAAAGATACTGGTAACTTTGACGTTGCTCGTGCAGGTTGGTGTGGTGACTACAATGAAGCATCTTCATTCCTAACATTGATGGTTAGCCAAAATACAACTGCTGGTCAGCACTATAAGAGCGCAGACTATGACAAGATTATCGATAAAGCACTAAGCTCTACTTCAGAAGAAGAGCGTACTAAGCTATATATCGAAGCAGAAAAATTGCTAGCTAAAGACATGCCAATTGCTCCAGTCTACCAGTACGTTACAACACGTCTTGTATCACCTCAGCTAGGTGGTTACCCAGAAGGTAACGCCGAAGATAAGATCTATTCAAAAGATCTTTATATCAAAGCAAAATAACCTCCTATAAAAATAAAATATAACTAACTTAGACCTGTGTGCGAGAAATCGCACGCAGTGTCTATTTAATTTTTAATTGTCACAGACTGAAAAGAGTGAGTTTATGCTTAAATTCATTATGAAAAGGATATTCGAAGCGATTCCAACCATGTTGGTGTTGATCACTATATCTTTCTTTCTCATGCGTTTTGCACCGGGTAACCCGTTTTCGAGCGAACGCCCATTACCGCCAGAAGTTATGGCTAACATCGAAGCTAAATACGGCTTAGATAAACCTGTATTTGAACAGTACACCACGTACTTGACTAACATCGTTCAAGGTGACTTTGGTCCATCATTCAAATATCAAGATTACACCGTAAATGAGCTGATCGCAGTCGCACTTCCAGTATCTGCGAAGGTAGGTTTTATTGCCTTTATCTTTACCCTGATTATGGGAGTATCGGTCGGGACGATTGCCGCCTTGAAGCACAACACCTGGATTGACTACACCATAATGTCGACCGCTATGCTCGGGGTAGTAATGCCATCCTTCGTGTTGGCTCCAGCGCTTATTTACCTGTTCTCTCTGCACTGGAACATATTCCCAGCAGGTGGTTGGCACGGCGGTACTTATATGTACATCGTCCTGCCAGTTATCGCGATGTCTCTTCTTTACGTAGCCACATTTGCTCGTATTACTCGCGGTAGCATGATTGAAACGCTAAACAGTAACTTTATCCGAACTGCTCGTGCAAAAGGCCTAAGTTACCGTTACATCGTTCTAAAACATGCACTGAAGCCAGCACTGCTGCCTGTCGTTTCTTATATGGGACCTGCGTTTGTAGGTATCATTACAGGTTCTGTTGTTGTTGAAACCATCTTCGGCCTACCAGGTATCGGCAAGCTGTTTGTTAACGCCGCGTTTAACCGTGACTACTCGCTAGTAATGGGTGTAACCATCTTGATTGGTTTCCTATTCATCTTGTTCAACGCAATCGTTGATATTTTGCTAGCGCTAATTGACCCGAAAATTCGCTACTAACAGGGACGCATGGTTATGTTGAAGAAAAAAGAAAATTTAGAAGCGATCGAAAAGTTCTCTGAGAGTTTAGAGATTGAAGGTCGCAGTTTGTGGCAGGATGCCCGCATTCGTTTTATGCGAAACAAAGCGGCAATGGTAAGCCTGTTTATTCTTACGCTTATGGTACTGGCGGTTATCTTCTTACCGATGCTTGCTCAGTACACTTATGATGATACTGACTGGTACGCAATGCATGCAGCGCCAAGCGCGGACCACTGGTTTGGTACTGATAGCTTAGGCCGTGATTTGTACGTTCGTACTCTTATCGGTGGTCGTATCTCATTGATGGTTGGTGTGATGGGCGCATTCGTAGCGGTACTGATTGGTACGCTTTACGGTGCAGCTTCAGGTTTCATCGGCGGTCGTACTGACCGAGTGATGATGCGTATCCTAGAGATCTTGTACGCGGTACCATTTATGTTCCTAGTAATCGTCCTGGTAACGTTCTTTGGTCGTAACATCATCCTAATCTTCGTTGCTATTGGTGCGATTGCTTGGCTAGATATGGCGCGTATTGTACGTGGTCAAACGCTGAGCTTGCGTAGTAAAGAGTTCATTGAAGCCGCACACGTATGTGGTGTAAGCAAATGGAAGATCATTACACGTCACATCGTACCGAACGTACTGGGTATCGTAGCGGTTTATTCTACGCTGCTTATTCCAAGCATGATCCTTACAGAATCATTCTTATCTTTCCTTGGTCTTGGTGTTCAAGAGCCTATGACAAGCTGGGGCGCATTGCTTCAAGAAGGTTCGCAAACAATGGAAGTTGCAATCTGGCAATTGACATTCCCTGCGGCATTCATGGTAGTTACGCTGTTCTGCTTTAACTACGTAGGTGATGGTCTGCGCGACGCGCTTGATCCAAAAGACAGATAACGAAATAGCAATTAAAAGCTATAAAAGATTAAGGAAGCAATAATGAGCTTATTAGATGTCAAAGATCTGCGCGTCGAATTTACCACGCAAGATGGTATCGTAACCGCAGTAAACGACTTGAACTTCTCACTTAACCAAGGCGAAACGCTGGGTATTGTTGGTGAGTCGGGTTCAGGTAAATCACAAACGGTATTTGCACTGATGGGGCTGCTGGCTAAAAACGGCATCATCTCAGGCAGTGCAAAGTTTGAAGGCAATGAAATCCTCAACCTGCCTGAAAAAGCGCTGAACAAGGTTCGTGCTGAACAGATCGCAATGATCTTCCAAGATCCAATGACGTCACTGAACCCTTACATGAAAGTAAGTGATCAGTTGATGGAAGTACTTATGCTGCACAAAGGCATGGGTAAAGCAGAGGCGTTTGAAGAATCAGTACGCATGCTTGAAGCGGTTAAAATCCCTGAAGCACGTAAGCGTATCACCATGTACCCACACGAATTTTCTGGCGGTATGCGTCAGCGTGTGATGATCGCAATGGCACTGCTGTGTCGTCCTAAATTACTTATCGCTGATGAACCAACAACGGCACTGGATGTAACCATTCAAGCGCAAATCATGGAATTGCTGAACGAACTTAAAGATGAGTTCAATACGGCAATCATCATGATCACCCATGACTTGGGTGTTGTTGCTGGCTCATGTGACAAAGTACTTGTGATGTACGCGGGTCGTACAATGGAGTACGGCACGGTTGATGAAATCTTCTACGAGCCAAGCCACCCATACGCGGAAGGCCTGCTTAAAGCGATTCCTCGTTTGGATACCGAAGGTGAAATTCTACCGACGATTCCAGGTAACCCACCTAACTTACTTCGCCTACCAACAGGTTGTCCTTACCAAGACCGTTGTCACCGTGTAATGGACCGTTGTAAGCAAGAAGCACCGATTTTGCAGCCATTTGCTAAAGACCGTCAGCGTGCTTGTTTTTCAGACTGGGAGACTTGGACAAAATGAGTAAAGAATTACTATTAGATATTAAAGACCTGAAAGTTCACTTTAGCATTGCAGCTAAGTCTGCTTGGCCTTGGGCAAAACCATCAAACCTTAAAGCGGTTGATGGGGTTGATGTTCACCTTTACGAAGGCGAAACACTAGGCGTAGTGGGTGAGTCTGGTTGTGGTAAATCAACTTTTGCCCGTGCGATTATCGGCTTGGTTGAAGCGACTGAAGGTCAAGTGATGTGGTTAGGTCAAGACCTAACTAAGATGCAGGAAGTGAAGCGTCGTGAGACTCGTAAAGAGATTCAGATGATCTTCCAAGACCCGCTAGCATCGCTTAACCCACGTATGTCAGTAGGCGATATTATTGCTGAGCCTCTAGAGACTTTCTTCCCTGAACTTTCTAAACAAGAAGTGAAGGACAGAGTTAAAGAGATGATGGCAAAGGTTGGTCTACTACCCAACGTAATCAACCGTTACCCTCATGAATTCTCTGGTGGTCAGTGTCAGCGTATTGGTATTGCACGTGCGCTTATCTTGAAACCTAAGATGATCATCTGTGATGAACCTGTTTCTGCACTGGATGTATCTATCCAAGCTCAAGTTGTTAACCTTTTGAAAGAACTGCAAAAAGAGCTAGGTCTTTCGCTGGTATTTATCGCGCACGATTTGTCAGTGGTTAAGCACATCTCAGACCGTGTATTGGTAATGTACCTAGGTAATGCGGTTGAGCTGGGTGAGTCAGATGCACTATTCTCTGATCCAAAGCACCCGTACACCAAGGCGTTGATGTCTGCAGTTCCAATTCCAGACCCACGCTTAGAGCGCAGCAAAACCATTCAGATGTTGGAAGGTGACCTACCATCGCCAATCAACCCACCATCAGGATGTGTTTTCCGTACTCGTTGTCCACAAGCGACAGAAGCGTGTGCGCAAACTAAGCCAACGATTCAAGGCGATGATGTGCACGCAGTATCTTGCTTGCACGTACAAGTCTAGGGCCAATTTAAAACGGTTCAGCCTGTGACAGGCTTAAGCGCGACTAGTTTTTAGAGTCGCGCTTTTTTTGTACTGCAGACCTAGTTCCTATATTTTGCTCAACAGCTTCATCAAATAATTCGAACAACTAAGCCAACTTCTTCTAGTTTTGAAAAAGTTGGCTTTTTTTATACTAGAGAAAAGTTAGCATCACAGAGGTTTGGATATGGGGAAGTTAGTTGAAGGTGTTTGGCACGATGTGTGGTACGACACCAAAGAAAGCGGTGGTAAGTTTGTTCGTGAAGATGCGGGCTTTCGTCACTGGATAGAGAACAAACCGGGCGCGCAGTTTGAGCCGGAAAGCGGCCGTTATCACTTATACGTATCGTTAGCTTGCCCTTGGGCGCACCGAACCCTTATCTTCCGCGAGCTGAAAGACCTAACCGATCACATTGACGTGACGGTTGTTTGCCCAGACATGATGAGTGAAGGTTGGCAAATGGGGTTACCTGAACCTCTATTTGGCCATACCCGCATGCACCAAATCTACACCCAAGGCAAACCGGACTATTCAGGTCGAGTCACGGTTCCTGTTTTATGGGATAAGAAAACCAACACCATTGTGAGTAACGAGTCGTCTGAAATCATTCGCATGTTTAACTCAGAGTTTAACGAGCTAACGGGTAACACCGATGATTACTACCCGTGGGAGTTGTCCAAGAAGATTGAAGAGTGGAATGATTATATCTACCCAAACATCAACAACGGCGTATACCGAACCGGCTTTGCGACAACACAAGAAGCCTACGAAGAAGCGTATGACGCCTTGTTTGAAGCCTTAGACAAAGTAGATGCGCACCTTAGCGAACATCGCTATTTGGCGGGGAACGAGATTACAGAAGCGGATTGGCGCTTGTTTACCACTCTGGTTCGATTTGATGCGGTTTATGTGGGTCACTTCAAGTGTAACAAGCAACGAATTGCGGATTACAAACATATCCAAGGTTATCTAAAAGAGCTCTATCAAATAGAGGGTATTAAAGAGACTACGGATTTCTACCACATCAAGCGCCACTACTATTACAGCCACACTGGTATCAACCCGACTCAAGTGGTGCCTAAAGGGCCTGATCTGGATTTAGATTCGCCTCACGGACGTGGTTAGAATCATTAATTAATCCGCTTTTCTTCAGGCGTAAAAAAACCCTAGATAAACATCTAGGGTTTTTGCTTTCTGAAAAAGAAAATTAGTTAACTACTTTTTCTTCAGCTTGTGCAGCTTGGTCTGCTTGGATAGCCGTTAGAGCTACTGTGTAAACGATGTCGTCTACTAGAGCGCCACGAGACAAGTCATTTACTGGCTTGCGCATACCTTGAAGCATTGGACCGATAGATACTAGATCTGCTGAACGTTGTACCGCTTTGTAAGTCGTGTTACCAGTGTTTAGGTCTGGGAATACGAATACAGTCGCTTTACCAGCTACTGGAGAGTTCGGTGCTTTAGAAGCAGCAACGTTTTCCATGATAGCAGCATCGTACTGTAGAGGACCGTCGATCACTAGATCTGGACGTTTCTCTTGAGCAAGCTTCGTCGCTTCACGTACTTTATCTACGTCTGCACCCTTACCAGATTCACCAGTAGAGTAAGAGATCATAGCAACGCGTGGGTCGATACCGAATGCCGCAGCAGAATCTGCAGATTGGATAGCGATTTCAGCAAGCTGTTCAGCTGTTGGATCTGGGTTGATCGCACAGTCACCGTATACAAGAACTTGATCAGGCAGAAGCATGAAGAAGATCGAAGATACGATAGAAGCATCAGGAGCAGTCTTGATGATCTGGAACGGAGGAACGATAGTGTTCGCCGTTGTGTGAACAGCACCAGAAACTAGGCCGTCAACTTCGCCAGCTTCAAGCATCATAGTACCTAGGAATACTGAATCTTCTAGCTTCTCACGAGCAACAACTTCAGTCATACCTTTAGCGCCACGAAGTTCTACTAGACGAGCTACGTAGTTTTCGCGAACTGATGCAGAATCGATGATCTCAACGCCAGCGCCAAGCTCAACACCTTGCTGTGCTGCAACGCGACGGATTTCTTCAGGGTTACCTAGAAGTACACACGTTGCGATACCGCGCTCAGCACAGATAGCCGCAGCTTTAACTGTACGTGGCTCATCACCTTCAGGAAGAACGATGCGCTTAGCCGCTTTACGAGCAAATTCAGTTAGCTGGTAACGGAATGCTGGTGGGCTTAGACGACGGATGCCTTGAGTACCTTCAGATAGAGAATCAATCCAAGGGCCATCAATGTGGCTTGCAACGTGATCGTTAACGAACTCGATACGCTCTTTATCGTCTGCAGGAACTTCTAGGTTGAAGCTCTGTAGGTTTAGAGATGTCTGCCAAGTGTTACCTTGAGCCTTGAAGATCGGTAGACCTGAAGCGAATGCTGGTGCACAAAGGTTAGCAATGCTTTCTGGAATGTCGTAACCGCCAGTAAGCAGGATTGCGCCAATCTCAACACCGTTTTTCGCAGCAAGAGCCGCAGCAACGATAACGTCAGGACGGTCTGCAGAAGTTACTAGCAGTGAGCCTGGTTTGAAGTGCTCAATCATGTGCGGTAGAGAACGTGCACAGAAAGTGATGCTCTTAATACGACGAGTTGAGATTTCACCTTCGTTAACGATTTCAGCGTTAAGGTGCTTAGCCATATCAACCGCACGAGTTGCGATTAGATCGATGCTCCATGGCACGCAGCCAAGAACACGGATAGGGCTAGAGTTGAAGATTTGCATTACTTCAAGGTTCGCTTGCTGAGCGCTGTCTGCATCATCAAAGATTTCAGATAGGTCAGGGCGAGTACGGCCAGCTTCATCAACAGGAGCGTTAAGCTTGTTGATGATTACGCCTTTGATGTTTTTGTTCTTAGTACCGCCGAAGTTAGAACATGCTACTTCGATACGCTCTTTAAGCTGCGTAGGGTTGTCAGTACCAGGAGTCGCAACGAATACGATCTCCGCGCCAAGTGTTTTTGCGATTTCCGCGTTCACTTGGTTAGCAAATGGGTGCTTACGAGTAGGTACTAGACCTTCGATTAGCGTTACTTCTGCGTCTTTGTTGATCTTGTTGTATTGCTCAACAACTGACTCAAGAAGCTCGTCCATTTTTTCACTACCGATCAAAGCTTCAGCTTTAGTCATTGCGATTGGCTCACCAATCTTAATGTCGCTGTTTGCGCTGATGATAGTAGACGTTAGATCTGGTTGGTTACCACCGCTACGAGGCTGAGCGATTGGCTTGTAGAAAGAAACACTTACGCCTTTACGCTCCATAGCGCGAAGAACACCCATGCTAACACTAGTAAGACCAACACCAGCGCTTGTAGGGATAAGCATAATAGTACGGGACATTGACGAACACCTTTAACTATTGGAAATAAAAAAAGCTCAACTGCTATTCCCACCGATATTAAAATTGGGGTAGGAATAGAAGTTGAGCCCCATTTTCTTGATATGAAAAACTGACTAGCTTCGAGTGAAGCTAGTCAGGAAAATCAATTAAAGACCTGCTAGTTTCGCAGTGTCTTCAGCAATTACTAGCTCTTCGTTAGTAGAGATAACCATTGCAGGGATACGGCTGTTAGCTGTAGTGATAGTACCTTCGCCGCCGAAACGAGCTTTAAGGTTAGCTTCACCGTCAACTTCGATGCCGAAGATGCCTAGGCGGTTAAGAACCATTTCACGGATTGGGCCAGAGTTCTCGCCGATACCGCCAGTGAAAGTGATTGCGTCTAGACGACCTTCTAGAGTTGCAGTGTAACCAGCAACGTACTTAGCTAGACGGTGACAGAACACGTCCATTGCACGAGTTGCTTCTTCTTTCTCACCGTAGTTGTCTTCAACGAAACGACAGTCAGAAGTCACTTCAGTTAGACCAGCAAGACCAGACTCTTTAGTTAGCATGTTGTTGATTTCTTCAACAGAGTAGCCAAGTGCGTCGTGTAGGTGGAAGATGATTGCAGGGTCTAGGTCACCACAACGAGTACCCATTACAAGACCTTCAAGAGGAGTAAGACCCATAGAAGTGTCTACAGATTTACCGTTCTTGATTGCACATACAGAAGCGCCGTTACCTAGGTGACAGTTGATGATGTTAACTTCTTCAACTGGCTTGTTTAGTAGGCCTGCAACTTCACGAGTGATGAATAGGTGAGAAGTACCGTGCATGCCGTAACGACGGATGCCGTGCTCTTTGTACAGGTTGTACGGTAGAGCGTATAGGTAAGACTCAGAAGGCATTGTTTGGTGGAACGCAGTGTCAAAAACAGCAACGTTTTGTAGACCAGGGAAGTTCTGTTGAGCCGCTTCGATACCGATAAGGTGAGCAGGGTTGTGAAGAGGTGCGAAAGTCGCAGCGTCTTGAATACCCTTAAGAACTTCATCAGTGATAAGTGCAGAAGAAGTGAACTGCTCGCCACCGTGTACGATACGGTGACCGATAGCGCCAAGGTTAGCTTTAAGCTCAGGCTTAGAAGCAAGAATAGTTTCTACCATGAAAGATAGTGCTTCTACGTGAGCTGCGCCCGCGCCTAGTTGTGCTTCATGCTTGCCATCAAGTTTCCACTTCATACGAGCTTCTGGAAGACCTAGACACTCAGCAAGACCAGTTAGGTGCTCTGCACCTGTTTCTGCATCAACAACAGCGAATTTAAGAGAAGAACTACCACAGTTTAAAACTAAAACTAGCTTAGACATTAATGACTACCTGTTTATTTTTCTGATCGAAATCAGTTAAGGATGAAAATTAATCTCAAGAATAGTCGAAGCACATAGGCTTGCGTACTAACCTTGGTCAAAAAAACGTTAATTTCCGTATAAAGTGAAAGCGCCCTTTATCAAAAAGAGGCTTGTGCATTCCTTGCAGAAGTCTTCTCAAAGTTGCTTAAATTGTAAATAAGGGCAACAATGAGATTGAGGTCTGCAAATAATAGCGATATTGTGCAAATATAACAAAAAAATTTGAAAGAATATTATTTTTCGTCAAATTTTTGTGTTTTTAGTTGATGATTTCAACTTTTTTTTAATGGGAGACTCATATGAGCAATAGAGTTGGTTTAGCTAGTAGTTTAAAAGATGGCCAAAAGTACATGGATCTCTGGCCCGTCCGAAAAGAGTTAAACGCGATCTTCCCAGAACAACGCATTATTAAAGCGACCCGTTTTGGCGTGAAAGTGATGCCTGCGATTGCCGCTATCAGTGTTCTTACACAAATGGTCTTTAATAATTACCAAGCGATGCCACAGGCTGTGGTTATGGCTTTGTTTGCGATCAGCTTGCCGCTACAAGGTATGTGGTGGTTGGGCAATCGCTCAAATACACAACTTCCGCCGGCGCTAGTATCGTGGTACCGCGAACTGCATGAAAAGATCACTGAAACGGGTTTTGCGTTAGAGCCTATGAAGCCGCGCCCTCGCTATAAAGAATTGGCAATCATTTTAAATCGTGCCTTTCGTCAGTTAGATAAATCCTCAATGGAGCGTTGGTTCTAAAGAATCCCAGCTCTCCCTCTTGTCTGAGAACAACTATTCATCTTCTATAGCTTGTTCTCAGATTTGCTCCTCTTTTTGTTACCTCGCTTACTTTCCGTTTAGCTTACCTGTCCTTATTCACTTGGTTTCTTACCTTCCTCCGAAGTCAATATAACCTTTCTCACATAATTCGAGGCTTGTTGTATTTTTGTTAAATATCACTTCAAGTTATCAATGGTTACTGGTAATAATGTCAATAGTGATTTTGATGTTGTTCTCTTTGAGCGAGTAATGACGGGTAGAGCTTGATTCAGGGAGCGATAATGAGTTCTGTAAGAAAGGTATTGGCAGCGGTTTTAAGTTGCTTGATGTTGCTATGGACTGGCAATGCAATGGCAAACGTTGCCAAAGTGTCGGTTTCACAAGTTGTTGACCATCCAGATCTGAATGCGACACGTTTAGGGCTTCTTGAAGGATTGAGAGCCAATGGTTATGAACCCGGTAAGAACTTAGAATTCTCCTATGAAATGGCGAATGGTAACCCGGCTCAGGCAGCCAAGATTGCCAGAGAGCTCGTCAGTGAAAATCCACATGTACTTGTTGGTATCGCGACACCGACTTCACAAGCCTTAGTGTCGGCGACTCGCTCGATTCCTATCGTGTTTACCGCGGTTACGGATCCTATCGGCGCTAGGCTCGTTAAACAATTAGAAAAGCCGGGGCGTAATGTCACGGGGCTTTCTGACTTATCTCCGATCACTCAGCATGTGTCATTAATCAAAGAACTGCTCCCTGAAGCTAATTCAATCGGTGTAGTTTACAACCCAGCAGAAGCAAATGCCGTTGCGTTAGTTGGGTTATTGAGAAAGGCAACTCGAGATTTCGGTTATACACTTCACACCGAAAAAGCGCTGACTGTTGACGATGTCGAAGCAAAAGCAGAATCCATTGCTAAGAAGTCCGATGTTATCTATGCCTTGACCGATAATACGGTTGCAAGCGGCATGGAGGGTCTTATCAAAGCGGCTAACCATGCAGATACGCCAGTCGTCGCAGGCGCCACATCTTATGTCGGAAAGGGAGCGATTGCTGGTTTAGGTCTAGATTATTATGATGTTGGGGTTCAGACCGCGGATTATGTCGCAGCCATTCTGGAAGGACAGAAGCCCGGGAAGTTGAGTGTCAAAACTGCGCAGAGCTCTCAGCTGGTGGTCAACCTAGATGCTGCTCGTGAGCTTGGCGTGACAGTGCCTCAATCTGTGATTGAGCGTGCGGTCATTAGCCGGTGAATTGAGTTTGGTGTTAGGTGAGCTAATAGGCCATAAGTCATATTATTAACAGCATTGAAATGGGCTCAGATAACAAACTCACCTGCTCTATATGTTGGCGCTTCTCTATTTTATTCATTTGTAAGCGGTTATTTGACCGTTAGGTGTGTCGTTAATATCAATTTACATTATTTTACGTCGAGCGAATTGCCGATTAATGTAATAATATTAATGGGGAAAATGAAAATAGCTGAACGCTAAGAGCACATTATATGAAAGTAAATAGGCACTTTAGCCTAACCTTTGTTTTCGGGTTTCCCGCTGTGATCGCCGCGATGTTACTTGGCCTAATAGGAAAGAATCATTTTGACGCGGTAGAAAAAGATATCAGTAGTGAGTTTCATCGTATTGAAGATGTGTTCAAAAGAACCACAAAAGTGGCGACAGCCCTAGACTACAGCTTCTCCAACTATTATAAATCAGGAAACCCTCTCTTTCTTGATCACAACAAACATGTTGTGGATGGTCTTTGCCAAATCTGGCCTATTGATGTATTGCTACTTGCCGACGGTAAAACCTCAGACATTCCCTCTGTCGATATCGACTATATGCTAATTGGTCAAGAGTCTCTTTGTTCTGAAAGCAGTGATAGTTATAAGAGCGCGTCAGAAAAAATAGCGTTAGCTCCTATTCTTTCATTTTTATCCCAGCTTGATGAATACCATGCCGGCGTGCACTTTATTGATACGAGCGGCTATGTGATCTCTTCACCTGAAGGTTTTGCCAAAGGGCTGAGCAAAGAGTTACTCTCGACCATAAAGAGTCGTCCTTATTGGCAGAAAACAGCCAACAACCCTGACCAACTTACCCTTTCAGGCCCTGGTTATCGTTTTGATTCCCTTGACCGTATAATCAGTATGACGATCCCTGTATTCCATAAAGGCGTTCACCAAGGGATGCTGTCGGTGGATATTAATGCTGACAAGCTGCTCGCAAACTCGAATGAGCATCTTGCAGGTCGGATCGATATCATTGATACCACTTTAGCGACTCCGGTAGATTCTGCGGCTTTTTATCACGAGATCAAACTGGATGGTGTCTCGTCTCACCATGCGATGTATTACAAATTAGACATCGCGAAAGAGGTTGAGCACTTTTTCGTCTACGAGAAAGACAGCCTTATTGTTGCCATCATTGTGTATCTGTTCTCAGTAACCATCTTCTTCTACGTCAATTCCAATATTGAACGTGGTTACTTCAAAGATCTCGCAGCCAAAGACCCTATGACAGGGTTATTGAATCGTCGTGGCTTAGAAGCGTTCTGGCGCAGTGTAGAGCACGATCAACTGTTTGCATTAACCGTCTTCGATATTGATGATTTTAAGTCAATTAACGACACCTACGGCCACGATAAGGGGGATGATGTGATTCGTTATATGTCGCGTCAGATCAGCAACAGTATTCGAAGCAGTGACGTTGCAGCACGGTTTGGCGGTGAAGAGTTTGTCGTTTATATGAAAGGCGAAGATCGTGAAACTTTGATGAGAACATTAGAGCGAGTGAAGAATGCGATTTGTTCCACTTCAGCCGACATTATTCCAAATGGATTTACGGTGTCTGGCGGTGTCTGCATTGTTGAAACTGAGCAAAGTAAACTTAACTTCGATGAGATATTTAAGTACGCCGATGAAAAGCTGTACGTGGCTAAGACGACGGGCAAAGACCGTCTTAAATTTTAACCACGTTATTGAATCGATGCTTTGTATGAAAATGAAAGAGGGAAGAGCGAACGTGTCTACCAAGCAAAGCTTATTTGCACCGGTAAACACGTTTGTAGCGTTGGGTATTTAACCCTAAACATAATCTTAAACAGGTTGGCGGCGTTCTTCTTGATAACGCTGAAGGCGTTCTACAATCGGTGGCGCCTTTTTGAAAGTACGAATTTCTTTAAACAGTTCGTTCGCTTCAGGGTAGCCTTTACTTAGATAAACAAACCACTGCTTCACTCTATTGGGGTAGTACATGCCTTTGTCCCCTTTAATTTGAAACTCTGAATAGCGCAGCAAAAGTTCAATGACTTTATCCCACGGCATTTTCTGGTGGTTGTGCTTAACGACGTTACCAAGGTTTGGAATATTGAAAGCACCACGGCAGACCATTAATGAATCGACGCCTGTTGCTTCTATGCAATCTTGACCATCTTGATAGTTCCAGATCTCCCCATTAGCAATCAACGGCAGAGATGTTTTTTCTCTTATTTGATTGATGAAGTCCCATTTGATTTCGCTGGCTTTATAGCCGCCAACTTTGGTTCTTGCATGCACGGTGAGTTCGTCAGCTTTGGCTTGTTCGATGGCATCGACGATTTCAAAGCACTCTTCCGGATGCTCCCAACCTAATCGAATCTTTGCGGACACAGGAATGTGTGCCGGTACCGCTTCTCGACAGGCGTTCACCACTTGATAGATGAGCTCTGGCTCTTTTAGCAATGAAGCGCCACCATTACTTTTGTTGACCGCTTTTGCTGGGCAACCAAAATTAAGATCGATCCCTTTCGCGCCTAAGCTAGCAGCTTGAAAAGCATTCTCGGCCATCCAATTTGGGTGCTGCCCTAGAAGTTGGAGATGGATTGGCACACCAGCCATGGTCTGAGAGCCTTGATGTAGCTCAGGGCAAATACGGTGGAACACATGCGGGGGAAGAAGTTGATCTACGACGCGCACAAACTCTGTCACACAGAGATCGTAATCATTAATCTCTGTGAGAATTTCACGCATTAGGTGGTCTAGAACGCCCTCCATAGGGCCAAGTATTACGCGCATGCTGCTTTACCGAAACTGAGTGAACCGAAAAATTCGAGGCGTGATTGTACGGTGTGCTTACAGGATTGTCACTATGAGTGTGGTTTGCCTGTCTTAATGTTGGTTTCGTCTCTTAATAGCGACATCTTGGGGAGGATGGCGTTATAATATCGAAAATGCCCAATATCCAGAGCTTTCATGACATATCAATTATTAAGCCTACCAGAATCAATCACAGACATTACTCCGCAGTTTATGGAAGGTGCAATCCTTGCCTCTAACTTGGCTACCAAGCCACTCGATCCAGAAGAGTGGCTGGCTATCGTTGCGCCTGAAGCGGGTAAAGAGCTGGTAACAACGGTGACAGAACAGATTAACCGCCAGCACAATTTGATTCAGCGTAATGAATACCTACTGACAGACGTATTGGTTGAAGGTGACTTTAACGAACAGTTCGCCGATTTTTCTGAAGGCTTCATGATGGTTTGGCCAACAGTGGAAGAGCAGTGGCAGAGCGTAACAGTCGCGGATGGTACTCTGCGCATGTTGCAAGCGCTCTTAACCACCTTGATGCTTGCGATTGATGAAGAGCAAACTCAACAACAAATGATCGCTGCAGGGCTTACTAACCCACCATCGCTTGCCGATTTAGTGGGTCAAGTCGATCTGATGATCTCAGAAGTGGCAATGGCAGCGGATGAAGCTATGTTGGGCAATAAGTCCCAGAGCGTGAACCCGTTTAAAGACATTGGTCGAAACGACCTTTGCCCTTGTGAAAGCGGCAAGAAGTTTAAACAATGCTGCGGTAAAAACAGCTAGTCACGGCTTGTTGAGCAACTTAGCTTGAGTGAGTAACAGACTTTCTTAAGTGATAAAAAGTTTAAGCAATAAAAAGTCGACCTTTGGGTCGACTTTTTCGTTTCTGGACATGATGAGTTAATTGTTAGTCATTCTTTGATTTAACGAATTGAGAAATAACCACAAAACCGAAAGCAACCAAGTTACCTGCAAAGATAATTACTAGCCACTGAGGCATAGAAAGATCGAAGAACTGCCACACAACCTTGCTGCAATCGCCGTAAGCCTCAAACATCCACGGAGCCCATTGGTTTAAAGGCGCCCAGCTAGGGAAGGTTACGAATAAGTCGCAGGTTGCGAAAGGGGACGGATTGAACTGGTAATCGACGTGCTCTAAAGCAAGCATCAAACCTTTGTATGCGCCAAATCCCCAGCTAGCAAGGCCTAACCAGCGTGATATTGGGTTATTCGGGGCAATCGCACCAATCATGGCGGCAACACCGATAGCGAGCATAGCAACGCGCTCATAGATACACATTACGCAAGGGCCAAGCATCATCACGTGTTGGAAGAAGAGAGCGCATGCCTCAAAAAAGACAATAAAAGCCAGCAGTAAAAGCCAAGATAAACGTCCCTTAGAGAAGTCTTTAAGCATTGCAAAAAAGTTCACGAATTTAATCCCGTCTATAAAATAAAAAAGCCCTGATTACTCAGAGCTTTTTATCTTGGATAAGTTTCCTAATCAACTAATATTTTTGATTAGTTAGTTATAGTTATTGTGGTTTGCGACACAGTGTTTAGCTTAGTGACCACCAGAGATAACTGGAGCGACGACTTCACCAGTGCGTTGAATGATCCAACCAGCATCGTAGAACCATGCTGTCATTGGCTCTACGATGAACACAATGCCTGCTAGGCCAACCAGTGCCAATACGATGGTGTATGGCAGCGCCATGATAACCATGCGACCGTAAGACAATCGAATTAACGGAGCAAGTGCTGATGTTAATAGGAATAGGAATGCAGCTTGGCCATTTGGTGTAGCAACAGAAGGTAGGTTAGTACCAGTGTTGATAGCAACAGCAAGTAGGTCAAACTGGTCACGAGTGATAATGCCTTCAACCAGTGCAGTTTTCACTTCGTTGATGTAAACCGTACCTACGAATACGTTATCTGAAACCATCGACAAGATACCGTTGGCAACATAGAAGAGTGCGAGCTGTGCGCCTTTATCTTCAACGTGAAGTACAGCATCGATTACTGGCTTAAATAGAGCTTGGTCGATGATTACAGCAACAACCGCGAAAAAGACGGCAAGAAGTGCGGTAAATGGCAGTGCTTCTTCAAAGGCTTTACCCATTGAGTGCTCTTCGATAACGCCAGTAAATGCCGTTGCCAAGATGATCACTGAAAGGCCAATCAAACCTACTTCAGCAACGTGAAGTGCAAGGCCGACGATAAGCCAAACTGCGATTGCACTTTGAACCCATAGTTTTGCTACGTCTTGCTTTGTGCGGTTTGCACGTTCTTTGTTGTCAAACTCAACTAAGATTTGGCGAACATTCATTGGTAGTTGAGCACCGTAACCAAACACTTTGAATTTCTCGACAAGTGCACAAGTTAAAATACCGCAGAAGAAAACAGGTAGTGTTACTGGCAGCATACGGATGATAAATTCACCGAACTCCCAACCTGCTTGCTTAGCAATTACCAAGTTTTGTGGTTCTCCTACCATGGTCATTACACCACCCAGTGCTGTACCCACACCAGCGTGCATTAGCAGTGAACGTAGGAAAGCACGGTAGTTTTCTAGGTCATCACGAGTTAGCTCTGAGATCTCTTCATCATGAGTATGATCGTGCGAAGACGTTGTGCCCTTGCCTGATGCAACCTTGTGGTAGATAGAGTAGAAGCCGACCGCAACGCTAATAACTACGGCGATTACTGTTAGTGCATCTAGGAATGCTGATAAGAAAGCGGCAGCAACACAGAAGGCAACGGAGAGTAAAATTTTAGATTGGATGCCAAGCAAGATCTTCGTGAAAATGAACAAAAGCAGTTCTTTCATGAAGTAAATGCCAGCAACCATGAATACGAGCAAGAGTAATACAGGAAGGTTTGCTTGCAGCTCGTGATAAACCATTTCTGGTTTGGTCATGCCAATGGCGACTGCTTGAATAGCTAATAGACCACCCGGTTGAAGTGGGTAGCATTTGAGAGCCATAGCTAGAGTGAAAATAAACTCAACCACCAATAGCCAGCCCGCAACAAATGGGTCAACTAGGAAGAAAACAAACGGGTTGATGATTAAAAAGGAAATGATGGCAAGTTTATACCAATCAGGAGCTTTACCAAGGAAGTTCTTGATAAAAGCGTTTCCGAGAGACATCGGCATGTTAATACTCTTTTATGTTGATTATGAATAGACAAGCAATACAACATTTTGAGAATCGAGCTATAGAAATTGTTAAAAACTATGACTAACAGTGACTTAGAAAAACTACATTCCATGTAATGTTCTGTGGTCTTGCCAAGTCACTCCCTTAGAAACTCAAGCACTGCTTATTTTTGAGCGCAACTTTACTCTTAGATAACATTTAGTCAACAGGAAAAGCCCTGTAGCCCTAAAAATACCTCTTTTTTGTTGAGAAACGCGATCAAAGTAGCGCAAGCATACCACTTAAAATGTGATAAAAACCGACTAGAATCAATATTTCAGCGAAATGATTGAAAATTACAGAATAACGACGGCTTATATATGATTATTACAACTTAATATTGCAAATTAATAGCTTTAAAAATATGACCAATCCCATTGATTTTAAAGAAAAATTGTTGTGTTAACGGTTTGTTTAAATGGTGGTTTAGAGTCGCTTGCTTTACAAACCTGAGGTGCAAACGTGTGCTGAACTTTAGAGTTATAACTCTAACGGTGTTTAGGGTGAGTAAAATTTTTGAGGGTGTTTCCGCTAGGTGTGAACTAGTGGTATGATGAGTAAATTAGAACAGAATAATTAAATTGGATTGAAGTGTAGATGGTCATTAAGGCGAAGAGCCCGGCAGGATTTGCAGAGAAGTATATCATTGAAAGTATTTGGAATGGCCGTTTCCCTCCAGGTTCTATCTTGCCCGCAGAGCGTGAGCTTTCTGAGCTGATTGGTGTTACACGTACTACGCTTCGTGAAGTACTACAACGTCTTGCTCGTGATGGTTGGTTGACAATCCAACATGGCAAACCAACTAAAGTTAACCAGTTTATGGAAACCTCAGGTCTTCATATCCTTGATACGCTAATGACGTTGGACGTTGATAACGCAAGCAAAATGGTAGAAGACCTGCTTGCTGCTCGTACTAATATCAGCCCGATCTTTATGCGTTATGCATTCAAAGCAAACAAAGAAGCTTCAGAGCGTACTATCAGTAACGTGATTGAATCTTGTGAAGCGCTACTTGCGGCACCAACTTGGGATGAGTTCCTAGAATCGTCGCCATACGCTGACAAGATCAAACAAGCGGTAAAAGAAGATTCAGAAAAAGATGAAGTGAAACGTCAGACGATCTTAATCGCGAAGACTTTCAACTTCTATGATTACATGCTTTTCCAACGTTTGGCATTCCACTCAGGCAACCAGATTTACGGCCTGATCTTTAACGGTGTGCGTAAACTTTATGACCGTATCGGTAGCTACTACTTCTCTAACCCAGAAGCACGACGTTTAGCGATGGACTTTTATAAAGAGTTGTTCATTATCTGTGAAAGTGGCGAGCGCGAAACTTTGCCATTAGTGATTCGTAACTACGGTATCGCAAGTGCACAAGTTTGGAATGAAATGAAAACGACATTGCCGACGAACTTCACTGAAGACGACAGCTAAGGCATAGGTTTACTATTGTTGTTCCTGTTTAGTCAGTGACGTAAAGAAAACGAAAAAGCGGCGAGATAATTCAATTATCTCGCCGCTTTTTATTTATCTGTCGTTACTAGAAAATTATCAGTGGGTCAGTTACTTACCTATGACGAGTAATTTATCTATGTGTAGCAACTTAAAATTTATCTAGGAGTAGTAACTTAACCCGCAAACTCTTCTGAGTCTGGACGGTTGGTAAATTGCACACCGTTTAGAAAATCGCAAAGTAGTTGGTCTTCACACACTTTGTAGTTTTTGTTTTCTGGCTTGCGGAAGTAAGCGCCGATTTCGTACTTGCTCAAGCTAATGCCAACCACTTCTAGTACGTCCAAAACATCTTCTGCTTTCATGTTTAATGCGATACGAAGCTTCATGAAGATCATGTTGTTCGTCAGTGCAACTTCAGGTTTAGGTTGCTCGCCTTCTTTTTTGCCGCGCTTAAGGTTAATGAAACCATTTAGGAATACCGCTAACTCTTTGTCTTTCATCTTAGAGCATGACTTATCGTTATCCGCTTTTAGCCAGTTAATCACTTGGTCGTGGGCAACAGTCACATCCGCTTGCTCGATAGCTTTGATGATTTGTGCGTTTTTAAGGTTTAGTGCGTGTTGAATACGACGCAAAATTTCGTTGTTAGTCACAGAGGTGTCCTAAAAGGTTTAGAGAGTAAAGCGGCTTTAAACGGCGTATTGCTGCCGATAACCTTGTCATACTTTACTTAGCATAGTTGACGGCGACTCTAACAGAGAACGCCGATTTTCGGTAGATATAAAAAATCCCCGATGCTATTAACTCTTTCAAGTTAAGTTACATCAGGGATTTGGCAATGAATGCTTTATCTGACAGACGCCAGAATTACATTACACGCATACCAGGTTGAGCACCTTCGTGTGGCTCAAGGATCCATAGGTCGCTGCCGCCAGGGCCCGCTGCTAGGATCATGCCTTCAGACATACCAAACTTCATCTTACGAGGTTTTAGGTTTGCAACCATAACAGTTAGCTTGCCTTCTAGCTCTTCAGGTTTGTATGCTGACTTGATGCCAGAGAAGACTTGGCGAGTCTCACCACCGATGTCCAGTTGGAACTTCAGTAGTTTGTTCGCTTTTGGCACTTCTTCACAAGAGATGATACGAGCAATACGCATATCAACGGCTGCGAACGCGTCAAATTCAATCTCTTCAGCGATTGGTTCTTTGTCTAGCTCTGTTTGGCTTGCTTTTTCTTTCTCAGCTTCTGCTTTCTCTTTAGCTGCCATTTCTGCTGCTGCGTCTTCTTTAGAAGACTCAATCATCGCTTCCACTTTCTTAGGATCAATACGGCTAAATAGCGCTTTGAACTTAGTGATCTCGTGATCAGTTAGCGGAGTAGCAACACCTTCCCACGTTAGTTCTTCGTTTAGGAAAGCTTCAGTGCGAGCCGCAAGTTCAGGCATCACTGGTTTCAGGTAAGCCATTAGGACGCGGAATAGGTTGATACCAACAGAAGAAACTTCTTGAAGCTCTTTCTCTTTACCTTCTTCTTTTGCAAGAACCCAAGGTGCTTTTTCGTCGATGTACTGGTTCGCTTTATCTGCTAGTGCTGTGATTTCACGGATAGCACGGCTGAATTCACGAGTTTCGTATAGTTCACCGATACGCTCAGCAGCAGCAACGAATTCGTTGTATAGCTCAGGCTCTGCAAATTCAGCAGCTAGCTTGCCTTCAAAACGCTTAGTAATGAAGCCAGCGTTACGAGAAGCTAGGTTAACAATCTTGTTTACTACGTCAGCGTTTACACGTTGAGTGAAGTCTTCAAGGTTAAGATCTAAGTCATCGATGCGGCTGTTTAGTTTCGCAGCGTAGTAGTAACGTAGACATTCAGGGTCTAGGTGATTTAGGTACGTACTTGCTTTAATGAAAGTACCTTTAGACTTAGACATCTTCGCGCCGTTTACAGTCACGTAGCCGTGTACGAATACGTTGTTTGGCTTACGGAAACCTGCGCCGTCTAGCATTGCTGGCCAGAATAGGCTGTGGAAGTAAACGATGTCTTTACCGATGAAGTGGTAAAGCTCAGCGGTGCTGTCTTTCTTCCAGTACTCGTTAAAGTCTAGATCGTCGCGCTTGTCACATAGGTTCTTGAATGAGCCCATGTAGCCGATTGGTGCATCTAGCCATACGTAGAAGAACTTGTCTTTTTCGCCTGGGATCTCGAAGCCAAAGTATGGTGCATCACGAGAGATGTCCCACTGTTGTAGACCAGACTCGAACCACTCTTGCATTTTGTTTGCTGTCTCAGCTTGCAGCGAGCCAGAACGTGTCCACTCTTTTAGCATGCTTTCAAACTGAGGTAGATCGAAGAAGAAGTGCTCAGAGTCTTTCATTACTGGAGTTGCGCCAGAAACTGCAGACTTAGGATCGATTAGCTCAGTTGGGCTGTATGTCTCACCACAGTTATCACAGTTATCACCATACTGGTCTTCTGACTTACACTTAGGGCAAGTACCTTTTACGAAACGGTCTGGTAAGAACATCTCTTTCTCAGGGTCGAAAAGCTGAGAAATAGTACGGCTAGAAATGAAACCGTTCTTTTTAAGTTCTAGGTAGATGTGAGAAGCCAGTTCACGGTTCTCGTCGCTGTGTGTGCTGTGGTAGTTATCAAAGCTGATATCAAAGCCAGCGAAGTCTTTTTGGTGCTCTTCACTAACAGCAGCGATCATCTCTTCTGGCGTGATACCCATCTGTTGAGCTTTAAGCATAATTGGCGTGCCGTGAGCATCGTCAGCACAGATGAAGTTTACAGTGTTGCCACGTAGACGCTGGTATCGAACCCAGATATCAGCTTGGATATGCTCAAGCATATGGCCAAGGTGAATAGAGCCGTTAGCGTACGGAAGCGCACAAGTTACCAAAAGTTGTCTTGGATCAGTTGCCATACTTAATAATTCGCTTTTTTGATAGGTATAAATTTGAGAGGTAATACTACTTTATAACGTGTGATACGCCAAGGTATCAGACTAAGGATTCCCCTAGTTTTTTAGGGGTTCAGTCTTCATCTCGTGGGTGATAGCATAAATAAAAAAAGGAGTCCCAATGCGTAACTTTACTTCTAAGCAAGATTTCTGTTCATGGTTGAATGAGTTCGAGTCACCAATCCTCATCCCAGAGTGGGCGCTACACCAAAACATTGTCTCTGTTGACCCTCGTGGATCGTTTGTTATTACTTTGCCTTTCGCAGCGAATCAGCTTGCTATTGACCTGGAAAATTGGATTAACGCTCAGATTGAACAAAAGCTTGTGAGTGCTTTTCAATTTGAAGTGAAGGTCAAGCCATCGGCACTTGAAACGACGGTATCAACGCCACTTAAAGGCGTGAAGAATATTATTGCTGTCACTTCTGCCAAGGGCGGGGTGGGCAAATCAACGACTTCAGTTAACCTTGCGCTGGCTTTATCTAAGTCAGGTTCAAAAGTCGGTTTATTGGATGCTGACATCTACGGCCCATCGGTTCCCATGATGCTAGGACAGTTAGATTCGAAGCCAGAAGTGCAAAACAATAAGTGGATGATGCCAATCGAAGCACACGGTATTTTCACTCACTCTATCGGTTATCTTGTGTCGAAAGATGACGCTGCGATTTGGCGCGGTCCAATGGCGGCCAAGGCTTTAGGTCAGCTTGTTAACGAAACCGTATGGCCAGAGTTGGATTATCTAGTTATTGATATGCCACCGGGCACGGGCGATATTCAGCTGACGTTATCGCAACAGATCCCAGTGACCGGGGCTGTAGTGGTGACCACTCCTCAAGATTTGGCGCTAGCGGATGCACGTAAAGGCGTAGCGATGTTTGATAAGGTGAGTGTGCCAGTCGCAGGCTTAGTTGAAAACATGAGCTATCATATTTGTAGTCACTGTGGTGAGAAAGAGCATATCTTTGGCGTTGGTGGTGCCGAAGCTATGTCAGAAGAGTTTTACCTCGATATTTTGGCACAGATCCCTCTTCATATTGATGTGCGAGAAGATATCGATGCAGGTTGCCCGACGGTGATTCGTCGTCCAGATAGTGAACATACACGTCACTACTTAGAGCTTGCAGAGAATGTGGCTGCGAAGATGTTCTGGACCGGCAAGGCGAGACCAGAAGCGATTAACTTCTCTATGGTTGAATAACGAAAGATAATCCAAAAGTTGTGTTAATCATGTTGGATTAGATAAATAGCGGTTGGATTTAGGCTGATCGCCATTGGGGTTGTGCAAATAGTTGTAGGCAAGTTATTTGAAAGCAAACGATTGTATTCATTAAATGCATTGATATCATCAATTTGACTGCAATTAGCTAAAATGGCGACTAGAATCTATGTGCTTTAGCCCCTATAATCAGGCGGTTTATCTCTTCCCACCACCAAACCATATCGGGTGCAAAATTAATGTCTGATAATAATCAATGTGTCATCGTAGGTATCGCTGGCGCTTCAGCTTCAGGAAAAAGTCTGATTGCTAGTACAATTTATAATGAATTGCGCGAAAAAGTAGGCGACCATCAAATTGGTGTTATCACGGAAGATTGCTATTACAGCGACCAAAGCCACTTGAGTATGGAAGAGCGTGTTAAAACTAACTACGATCACCCAAATGCACTAGATCATGATCTTTTATGTGAACATCTACAGCAGCTAATGAGTGGCAACGCCGTAGAAGTTCCTGAATACAGCTACACAGAGCACACACGTACTTCTGAAACGACTACACTTACTCCAAAGAAAGTGATCATTTTAGAGGGTATTCTGCTTCTAACAGACCCGCGTCTTCGTAAACTAATGCACGCAAGTGTGTTTATGGATACACCATTAGACATCTGTCTACTACGCCGTGTTAAGCGTGATGTAGAAGAGCGTGGTCGCACAATGGACACTGTACTTAAACAATACCAAGAAACAGTACGTCCAATGTTCATGCAGTTTATCGAGCCTTCAAAACAACATGCAGACATCATCGTTCCTCGTGGTGGTAAAAACCGTATTGCGATTGATGTGCTAAAAGCGCACATTGCGAAGTTGTTGAAGTCTTAATCGAATAAAATTTTGCCTAAGTGACTCACTTAGCTTTATTTTTTACCGAATCAGTGGCACTTTTATAGTGCCACTTTCTTTTGGAATCTAAGCAAGGAATATGCGGATGAAGAAACTACTCATTTTCATAGCTGTACCAGTGTTTGTTGTAATTGCAGCAATTCTGGCACTAGTGCTGTTAGTGAATCCCAACCAATTTAAGCCATTAATTGTCGAACAAGCTCAAAAACACACCGGCCTAGAGCTCGTGATCGAGGGTGATATCAGCTGGCAATTTTTCCCATCCATTGGCTTTGAACTTGGTCAAACTGAATTACGTAACCCAGAAGGGTTCACCCAACCGAACCTATTCAAGGTTGATACGGTTGGCGTTGATGTTTCGGTTACTCCGCTATTTAGCAACCAACTAGAGATCGGCAACATTACTCTAGATGGTGCAGAATTCTATTTAGAAACGCTTAAAGATGGTCGCAAGAACATTGATGCACTAACGCAAGCGTCAGCGCCTCAAGAATCTGAGCCTGCAGCAGACACAAGTTCTGAATCAGCGCCTGCCCCTCAAGAGCAAACTACCACAGACGCATCGGGTTGGACGATCAACCTTGCAGGCGTAACTGTATCAAACGCATTGTTTGAAATGGACGACAAGCAAGCGGGTTCATTCACTAAGCTATACGATGTGTCTTTGAATCTTTCTGAGTTTGCCGTTGATACATGGACAACCGCGACGTTTGCGGCTTCTGGTGAAAACAATCAACAGAAGTTCTCTGCGGAAGGTAGCGCAGAGTTCAAGTTAGCTGAAGGCTTCGCAAGTTACGCACTTCGTAATATCGACTTAAACGCTAAGTTCAATGATCCAGCGACGTCGATTGAGTCAGCAAAAATTGGCTTGAATACGTTTGAGTTCGATAAGGTAAACCAACTGACTTACGCTGTAATCGGTAATGCAGCTGGCCTTGACCTTGATCTTAAAGGTGGCGGTGAACTTACTGTTGATAGCGCGATTTCAAAAGTAACGCTGAACAAGTTAACGTTAAACTCAACATTCAAAGGCGACACGCTTCCTCAGTCTCCAATGAAAGTCGACATGCTGTCTGACTTAAGCTTCGATCTTAACAAGAGCCACCTGAGCTTTGTGTTAGAGAAACTACAAGTTAACGCTATTGCATTAGACGGTAAAGCAGACGTAACCCTATCTGAAATACCAAAGGTTCGTTTCTCT
The DNA here is from genome assembly GCF_041467155.1 of Vibrio sp. 10N.247.310.23. Classification (NCBI taxonomy): domain Bacteria; kingdom Pseudomonadati; phylum Pseudomonadota; class Gammaproteobacteria; order Vibrionales; family Vibrionaceae; genus Vibrio; species Vibrio sp. 10N.247.310.23. Next base: position 147,936 of record NZ_JBFSTZ010000001.1, read on the forward strand.
CTTCATAGCCCGAATATTGATTTGGACGAGTTCCTAGGCTTAGGCAATACAACAGAAACAGCGAGCACCGCTCCTTCTGGTTCTGCTGGTGGCTCAACGTCAAACTCAGGTAGTTCAGCTCCTGCTAAAGAAGTGGAACCTGATCTGTCGGCTCTGAAAACGTTAGACGTGAAAGGTGACATTACGATTGATAAGTTCAAGGCGAACAACGCGAAGATGCAGAATGTTAAAACGGCATTTTCGGTTAACCGTGGTATCGCAGAGCTAACTTCATTCACATCGAATCTTTACCAAGGCTCTATTTCAGCTACGGCTAAGCTAGATGCTCGTAAAACACCGGCGACTTACACGGCTAAGAAGAAAATTAAAGGCGTGAAAGTACAGCCGTTACTGGTTGATGTTGCAGATAACGATATGCTGGAAGGTACCGGTAATATTGATGTCAACGTGAAAGGTAAGAGTCTGACTCCGACGGGTATCAAGAAGAACCTAGTCGGTACTATCGTGATTAACTTTGAAGATGGTGCAGTTAACGGCATCAACGTAGCTCAACTGATTCGAGAAAACTACGCTAAGATCAAAGGCGAGAAAGTTGAAAGCACAAATGAAGCTCAAAAAACGGACTTCAGTGCAATGAAAGCGACACTGAAAGTGGATAAAGGTTGGGTTTCAACGAAAGACTTATCAGCACAGTCGCCACTGTTACGTGTGACAGGTCAAGGTAAAGCAAACTTCATCAATGAAACGGTCGACTTCCTTGTGCGTACATCAATTGTGGGTTCACTTGAAGGTCAGGGCGGTAAGAGCATCGACGACCTGAAAGATGTGACTATCCCAATTAAGGTAACAGGTCAGTGGGCAGCCCCGAAATTTGCACTTGTTTTTGATGATGTATTGAAACAGAAAGCACAGAAAGAAATTGACCGTGGTTTAGAAAAGTTAGACGAAAAGTACGGTGACAAGATCAAAGATGAGAAAACAAGAGACGCAGTAAACGGTCTACTAAAAGGTTTGTTTAACTAGTCTTCATCTCATTTAAAAATGAACAAAGCGCCACTCCTGTTGTAGGAATGGCGCTTTTTATTTTTGGCTCGATAATACTCAAGAGAGATTCCCTATGACACTCGTCCCTCGCTCTAGGGAATGACGATAGGCCGTCGTCCTTTGTTCAAGAGCGTAACGGCCTAGTGGTCGTCATCCTCGAGAGGGAAGAATGACCGAGTCGGGGAGCTCTGGTTGAAGGTGATTACCAGTCAACGCCTTGTAGCGCTTTAACACCAGATTCAAAAGCGTGTTTCACATTGCGAACTTCAGATACTGTATCTGCTATCTCAGTAAGAGTACGGTGCGCGCCACGACCTGTAATGATGACAGACTGCATCTTCGGGCGGTTATTCAACGCCTCAACCACTTCATCGAGTTCGATGTAACCGTAGCTAACCATGTAAGTCAGTTCATCAAACAGAATCACATCGATCGACTCATCAGCCAGCATGCGTTGGCACTCTTTCCATACACGCTGCGCAGCTTCAATATCTTGCGCTTTGTTCTGAGTTTCCCAAGTAAAGCCTGTGCCCATGACTTGGAACTCGACATCAAGCTTTTGCAGAACGTTTTTTTCGCCGTTATCCCAGGTACCTTTAACAAACTGAGCAACGGCGCATTTCTTACCATGACCAACTGCACGTGTAATCGTACCAAAACCGGATGTTGATTTACCTTTACCGTTACCCGTGATGACCAGCAATAGGCCTTTTACTTCTTGTGCTGCAGCGACACGTGCATCGACTTGTTCTTTTACTTTCTGTTGTCTTGCTTTGTGGCGTTGTTCTTTGTTGTCTTCAGTCGACATAACAAATCCTTTTAAGTTGTGATTGCGTCTATCATAGCCTAACTTAACGATAGCAAAAACCATCGGAAGAACAGGTGATTAGGGATGAAAAAGATACTCGTAGTTTGTATGGGGAATATTTGCCGCTCGCCAACAGGTGAAGCGGTGCTAAGGAAGAAAGCGCAACAGCTGGATATTGATGTTGTGGTCGACTCTGCGGGGACGATTGGTTTTCATCAAGGCAACCCGCCAGACTCGCGATCCAAATCTGCAGGAGAGAAGCGAGGCTACAGCTTTAAGGGGATTACTTCTCGTAAAGTGGTAGATAATGACTTCGAAGAATTTGACCTGATACTCGCGGCCGATAGGGCGAATTTAGACGACTTAATGAGCCAATGCCCAGTTCACCTCCAATACAAGCTCGCATTATTTTTGAGCTTTGGAGAGTCACAATATCAAGAGATCCCCGATCCGTATTATGGTGAGGGAAATGGTTTTGAATTGGTGTTGGATTTAATCGAAGAGTCTAGCGAAGCGATACTGCGTTCGATGTAGTGTAGGAACAATGTACGTCGTTTTGTTATCAGCGTAAGGGCTGACCGATAGGTATAAAAAAGGCCGACATTGAATGTCGGCCTCTCTAAATCTAACTTAAAGCTACAGCTAAGATTACTTAGACATTACTTTGTAGATTGGGTCTTCTGCAACGTTCGCTTCAACTAAGCTACCTGCTTTGTGCAGCATAGCAACACAGTCTTGGCTTAGGTGGCGAAGGTGAAGTGTTTTACCTAGCGCCGCGTAACGGTCAGCAATCGTGTCGATCGCTTCAATTGCAGAGTGGTCAGTCACGCGTGAGTTTGCGAAATCAACGATTACATCTTGTGGATCGTTGTATGCGTCAAACAACTCTAGGAAGTTAGCCGTTGAACCAAAGAAGATTGGGCCGTTAACTTTGTACTCTTTTGAGCCTTCAGCGTTTACTGATGTATCTGCGTAGATGTGTTTAGCATGTTGCCAAGCAAACATTAGCGCAGAAGCGACAACACCAACACCTACTGCCACAGCAAGATCAGTCAGTACTGTTACTACGGTAACAAGAACGATAACGAAGAAGTCTTGTTTAGGAACGCGACGCGCAAGCTTGAAGGTTGCCCATTCAAATGTGCCGATAACAACCATGAACATTACGCCCACAAGTGCTGCTAGAGGAATCATTTCAATCAGTGCAGAACCGAACAGGATGAACATCAGTAGTGCAACTGCGGCGACGATACCTGAAAGACGACCACGACCACCTGAGTTTACGTTGATCATCGATTGACCGATCATCGCACAACCACCCATCGCACCGAATACAGAACACGTTACGTTAGCCATACCTTGACCAACACATTCACGGTTAGATTGACCACGAGTGTTTGTCATTTCGTCTAGTACTGTCAGTGTCAGCAGAGATTCAATCAGGCCGATAGCCGCAAGGATAATTGCGTAAGGCAGGATGATCTGTAGTGTATCTAAAGAAAACGGAACAGCAGGAATTGAGAATGTTGGAAGAGAGCCCGCTAGCGTAGCAGCTTCGTCACCAGACATTGTACGTAGGAAGTCGACAACAGTGCGAGTTTCAAGGTCAAGACCCACAACCAAAGCCGTTACTGTAACAATAGCAACTAATGAAGATGGTACTGCTGTTGTTAGCTTAGGTAGGAAGTGGATGATAGCCATTGTAAGGGCTACTAGACCTAGCATTAGTGTCATTTGACCGCTTGGTAACCAAGTCAACGCACCTGTTACGTCTGGCGCTTTAAATTGACCAAGTTGAGCTAGGAAGATAACAATGGCCAAACCGTTCACGAAACCAATCATTACTGGGTGTGGAACGATACGGATAAATTTACCTAGTTTAAATACACCTGCTGCAATTTGCAGAAGGCCAGCCAGCATAACGGCTGCGAATAGGTATTGAACACCATGGGTTGCCACTAGGCTCACCATTACAACGGCCATTGCGCCGGTTGCGCCAGAAATCATACCTGGACGGCCGCCAAAGACAGAAGTGATTAAACCTACGATGAATGCTGCATAAAGACCAACCATTGGGTCAACGCCAGCAACAAAGGCGAATGCTACAGCTTCAGGTACCAGAGCCAGGGCTACTGTAAGACCTGAAAGCACGTCATTCTTTACAGAGTGCTTTGAAAATTGTGGGAATTCGAACATGTTTGCTCAGCTATGCTTAAGATGGATTTACCGACACGGGTGTATTGCGTAGCCAAACAGTGATGGAAAAGAGCGGCAATAGCGAAGTGTCGAAAAGATAAGTGCGCGAATGCTACCCAAAAATGTGATTAAGTTCAAGGTTGAACCTAACTTTGAGTAATATATCTGTTAATTTTTATTCGATTAGTAGATATGAAAAAGGCTGCTTTAATAAGCAGCCTTTGATTCTATTTACTCGCGATTACCTATCAGTAATCACTAGTAGTTTGGCTTAGTCATCGCCGCGCCAGCTTTGTTCGACGCTGCCTGACTGCCTGCACCTTTCGATACAAAACGTTCAGTGCGGAACGGAGCTGCAATCACTTCAATCTCTTTGATCTCTTGAGGACCAGGAGCTTTAGTCATTGGTGAACCGGCTTGCTTCTTAGCAACAGCTGCCTTTGGTGCCGCTTTAGGAGCTTCTGCTTTAACAACAGGTGCTTCTTCAACTTTTGCACTTTCAGCTTTAGGCGCTTCAGCTTCAACAACTGGTGTTGCTTCTGCTTGCACAGCTTCTGCTACAACAGGCGCTTCAACTTTCGTCGCTTCTGCAATCACTGGAGCTTCAACTTTCGCGGTTTCAACAACCACTGGTGCTTCTTCAACGACTGCAGGAGCTTCAACTACAGCAGGAGTCTCAGCTACTTGAGCTTCAACAGCAGCATCTTCACGACGGATGATAACTTTACCCATTGCAAGCTCTGGACATGCGAAGCCGCCAGTCATTGCTACGTTGCTTTGTGGTGCCGTCTCTAGAGCAACATTCTGCTCTTGAACAGATGTTTGAGCTTCAGCTGCTACTTGAACTTCAGCCACTTCAGGCTTTGCCTGCTTGTGGTGAGGTTTTGGAATGAAGCGAGGCATCACTTTACCCATAGCCATCTCTGGAGAAGCTACACCACCTTTACGTAGGCGGAATGGGTTAGGGCGACGATCACGACCGCGACGACGACGTTGACCACTTGCACGTAGGTGACGTGGAGAACGACGGTTACGACGTTGTTTCGGCTCTTCCTGTTCAGTTTGCTCTGCATTCGCTTGAGTTGCTTCTACTTGTTCCGCAACTTTTTGCTCTTGAGCTACTGACTGTTCTTTTGAAACAGATAGTTCTTTAGCAGCAACCTGCTCTTTTGAAGCGTTATCTTCAGCTTGAGCTTGTTGGTCTTTAACACGAACTTGCTTGTTCAGTTTACGACGCTGACGACGCTCTTTAATCTTAGCTGCTTTCGCTTCAGGTTTAGCCTTAGGCGCTTCCGGTTTACCAGCTTGTGCTTCTGCTGCTAGCTGTAGACCTTCTTCTGCTAATTTAGATGGTGCTTGCTCTTCGCGTTGCTTCTGCTCATCACGTGGCTTGTTGCGACGGTCTTGCTTAGGCTTGCGAGGCTGACGAGTTTGCTGTGGAGCTGCTTCTTTTTGCTCTTCAGGCTTCTCATCACGAGCTGGCTTACGGCGGCGTTTGTTGTCACGGTTTTCGTTACGATTGTCACCACGTTCACCACGGTCGTTACGCTGTTCGCCACGCTCACCACGTTGGTTACGACGACGGTTATCGTTACGATCACGGCGTTGACGGTTGCCGTTGTTACGATTGTTTTTAGGTTTTTCTTCTTTCTTCTCTTCTTCTTTTTTCTCTTCTTGAGTTGAAGAGCCAAATAAGAAGCTACCGATAGCTTTGAAGAAACGACCAATTAGGCCTGGTTCTTGAGTCGCTGCTGGTTCAGCTTTCTTCTCTTCTACAGCTTTAGGTGCTGGAGCAGGAGTTGGTGCTGATTGAGCAGGAGCTGCGAAGCCTTTCAGAGCAGGTTCTTCGATCTTCTTAGGACGAATAGTCTGTTCAGCAGGCTCTTTGCTTTCCGCTTCTTTTAGAGCTTCTAGCTTGTTAGGCAGCAAGTAAGATAGTAGATCGAACTCTTCACCTTCACGAACACGGATAACCTCAAAATGCGGCGTTTCCATGTCTGAGTTAGGAACAACAGTGATCTTAACTTCTTGGTTCTTCTCGATGTGGTTTACTGAGCGACGTTTTTCGTTCAGAAGGTAAGAAGCGATTGGAACAGGCACAACAGCAAGTACTTGTGCTGTGTTGTCTTTTAGAGCTTCTTCTTCAATCAAACGTAGAACAGAAAGTGCTAGAGATTCGTTATCACGAACAACACCAGTACCTGTACAACGAGGACAAATGTGGTGGCTTGCTTCTGCTAGTGATGGGCTCAAACGTTGACGAGACATCTCTAGAAGACCAAAGCGAGAAATACGACCAATCTGAACACGTGCGCGATCTAAACGAACGGCATCACGTAGACGGCTTTCTACTTCGCGTTGGTGGCGAACCGGGGTCATATCGATAAAGTCGATTACAACAAGACCACCTAGGTCACGTAGACGTAATTGACGTGCAATTTCATCGGCAGCTTCTAGGTTAGTGTTAAGTGCTGTTTCTTCAATATCGCCGCCCTTTGTTGCACGAGCAGAGTTGATATCGATAGAAGTCAGTGCTTCTGTTGGGTCGATTACGATAGAACCACCAGATGGAAGACGAACTTCACGTTGGAAAGCAGATTCGATCTGGCTTTCAATCTGGTAATGGCTGAATAGTGGCACTTCACCATCGTATTTCTTAACGCGATTCATGAAATCTGGGCGTATTAATTGAATGTGCGCTTGTGCACGTTCAAAAATAGTATTGCTGTCGATTAGAATCTCGCCAATATCACGACGTAGGTAGTCACGAATTGCGCGAACAATAACGTTACTCTCTTGGTGAATTAGGAAAGGAGCTGCATTTGAATCAGAAGCTTGCTTGATAGCGCCCCAATGGTTCAATAGAACATTCAGGTCCCACTCTAGCTCTTCTGCGCTTTTGCCAACACCCGCTGTACGCACGATTAAGCCCATACCTTGAGGAAGCTCAAGAGTGCTTAATGCTGCTTTCAGTTGAGTGCGTTCATCACCTTCGATACGACGAGAAATACCGCCAGCACGAGGGTTATTAGGCATAAGAACTAAGTAACTACCAGCCAAAGAGATGAAAGTTGTCAGTGCAGCACCTTTGCTACCACGTTCTTCTTTCTCTACTTGTACGATTACTTCTTGGCCTTCTTTTAGCACTTCTTTAATGCTAGGACGGCCTTGGTATGTATAACCTTCAGGGAAGTATTCGCGGGCAATTTCTTTAAGAGGGAGGAAACCGTGACGTTCTGCGCCGTAATCAACGAATGCCGCTTCTAGGCTTGGTTCAATACGGGTAATACGTCCTTTGTAGATATTCGCTTTCTTTGACTCGTGACCTGGACTTTCGATATCTAGATCGAACAGTCGTTGGCCATCAACCAAAGCGACACGCAACTCTTCTTTTTGAGTTGCGTTAATTAACATTCTTTTCATTTAGAAATTCTCATTGTCTTTTCTTATTTTCATCATTGTTCTTATCGCTTTATTTCGTTTCTCATGGTGCCAGATCCCATGGCTTTATCGGTGCAGCCTCCCGGCTGGAGAGGGATGCTCTGGGGCACGTCAGTCATCATAGGGAGTTAGCCTATGATCCGCGATGTGGCGGTGAATACTCAACATGAGTGTACGTGAGTAGAGCGATAAGGAACTCAGTTGACCGTGTCTTACGCCGATTGCAGCACTGTCTAATCTGAGTTATCTACTCATTTACTTGCTTATGAATGGTTAACTGTTTAAATAATAGTCAAACCACTGATAGCAGCTGTGAACTATAGCAGCGGTCGGTAAACACAGCAATCTGCTTTGTCGGAATGCTGTAAAAAAAACAGTTTTTGTTTGGGTTTTGATAGCTCTAACTCACTGTCTATAAATAATTTATCAATTGATATTTTAATTTGCAGGAATCTTGATGCTTTTTTGTTCGAAGAATCAAAGAAATATAGAACTTCAATGACCATTTTGGGATAGATCGGTAAGGATTAGGGATAAATAAGTTCGGAATAGGGCTAAGAAAATATCAATTATCAAAAGTGACAGTGATACAATAGCGCAATGAGCGAAATTAGAACCCAAGTCCAATTCGTCGACATTGACGAAGATATGGCTGGTCAGCGTATTGATAACTTCTTACGCAACCAATTAAAAAACATCCCGAAAAGCATGATTTACCGAATCGTGCGTAAAGGCGAAGTCCGCGTAAATAAAAAACGCATTAAGGCTGAGTACAAACTAAAAGTTGGCGATTTAGTTCGTATCCCTCCGGTTACTATTGAAGAGAAAACAGAAGAGAACGTGCCGAGCACGAAACTCAACAAGGTTTCAGAATTAGAACAGTGCATCATTTATGAAGATGATCACATGCTAATTCTTAACAAACCGTCTGGCACTGCTGTTCATGGTGGTAGCGGATTAAAATTTGGCGCGATTGAAGCATTACGTGCTCTTCGCCCTGATGCTCGTTTTCTTGAATTAGTGCACCGTATCGATAGAGATACGTCTGGCATTTTGCTTGTTGCTAAGAAGCGCTCGGCGCTAAGACACCTTCAAGCACAGTTCCGTGAAAAAACGGTTCAAAAATACTACTTCGCTTTAGTTATGGGCGAATGGAAGAACAGCTGCAAAGTCGTCAACGCACCTTTGTTGAAAAATGAAGTGAACAGCATTGTTCGAGTTAACCCGAATGGTAAAGCTTCTGAAACCCGTTTTAAGGTTTTAGAAAAATTCCAAGAGGCGACGTTGATTCAAGCAAGCCCAATTACAGGCCGAACACACCAAATTCGTGTGCACGCTCAGTATACTGGTCACCCAATTGCTTGGGATGATCGCTACGGTGATCGTCGTTTTGACGCTTACACGGGTAAGGTTGGTCTTGATCGTCTGTTCCTACATGCAGCAAACATCAAGTTCACACACCCAGGTAGTGAAGAGAAGATGGATATCTCGGCGCCAATGGAAAGAAGGCTAGAGAAAGCCCTAACTGGTTTACGTAAGCTTTAAGAAGATACGAGATACGAGATACGAGATACGAGATACGAGATACGAGATACGAGATACGAAGGTATAGAGTGCCTCTAAATTTGTTCTTCAGTATCCATAAATGAGAAAGGTTGACGAATATCGTCAACCTTTTTTGTTTTCATCTGTTGTAGAAGATCCCCAAGTCGCTCGTTCCTCGCTCTTGAGGATGACGACTTTTTAAAATCACGCTCTATATCATTAGTTGGTTAGATAAAATTGCGTGTTCCGCCATTCCCTAGACTGACGAAGGAAGGAGTAGGGATCTCTAACAAAGAGAGCGTATCCGTTATAGTACACCCATTCCTTGCGCTTCTAACATATCGACTAGATCGATCAGCGGTAAGCCGATCAAAGTATTTGGGTCTTTCCCTTCCATCTGTTTAAACAACGCGATGCCTAACCCTTCACACATAAAGCTACCTGCGCAGTAATAAGGCTGCTCTTTCTCAACATAACTAATGATCTGTTGCTTAGTTAAATCGCGGAAATGCACTACAAAGGTGTCGAGACGCGTGTCAGCTTCATTGGTTTCGTTGTTCCAAACCGAAAGCCCAGTATAAAAAGTAATGCTCTTGCCGCTTTGACGAGATAACTGCTCGATCGCTTTTTCTCGAGTGTGAGGCTTACCAATGATCTCTCCATCAATTACGCAAACCTGATCAGAACCAATGACTAAGCTAGGTTGCTCCACAACACAAGACTTAGCTTTGGTCTCAGCAAGGCGCATCACCAACTGTTGTGGTGTCTCTTCTGGAAGCGGCGTTTCATCGCAGTCTGGCTTGGCTGTAATGAAGCTTAACTGTAGTTTTTTGAGGATCTCTTGCCTAAATGGTGATGTAGAGGCTAAAACTAGTTGGTAATTTCTCATTTTAATTTACAATTCAAGGAAGCATTTATCTCAGGATAACGTAACTTGTCCTGCTATTCATAATGCTCTGAATAGGAAAGGCAGGAAAGTACATTTTTTTTGCCATTTCCTTTGACTAAACACGATTTGGAAGATAAGATTCGCGCCCTATGCAAAAGGAAAAAATACCGCGTACAGTTGATCCGGCAAGAACGGCTCAAAAACGACTCGATATGGATGGTATCATCCAGGTCAGTCTTTTGAAGCGTTTAACTGAAGCAACTGAAGGCGTAAAACGTGACGCGCAAGTCTCAATGTCATTTGGGCTTGATGAACAACGATTAGTCGTTATCTCTGGTAAAGCTAACGTCGAAGTCGATTTAGAGTGTCAACGTTGTAATGAGGTTTTCGCACATGAGTGCGATGTCCAATTTACTTATACTCCTGTTTACAGTGAGAAAAGTGAAGAGGAAGCACCGGAAGAGTACGATTTGGTAGATCTGAACGAGTACGGTGAGTTAGACCTGATTCAATTAGTTGAAGACGAGTTCATCCTTGGATTGCCACAAATAGCAATGCACGACGATGCGAAATGTAGCGTTAACTCAAATAACTTGGTGTTTGGTGAACTTCCTGAAGAAATTGAGGAAGACAAAAAGCCGAATCCATTTGATGTTTTAAAAAGCTTAAAGAAGTAATTGCTTCTTTAAGAATTTACATAGGAGTAGGGTCAATGGCCGTACAAAAGAGCAAGAAATCACGTTCAATGCGTGGCATGCGTCGTTCACACGATGCGCTAACTACAGCTGCACTTTCTGTAGACGCAACTTCAGGTGAAACTCACCTACGTCACAACGTGACTGCCGAAGGTTTCTACCGCGGCAAAAAGGTTATCAACAAGTAAGGTTGACCTTTGCAAAATCTAACCGTTGCGCTTGATGCAATGGGCGGGGACTTCGGTCCTCGTGTAACAGTGCCTGCCGCCGTGCAGGCACTGTCGTATTTCCCAGAGCTAAAAGTCATTCTAATAGGTGATCGAAACGCGATCACATCTCAATTATCTTCATTAGGTCGAATGCCTGATTCTCGTTTGAGTATCCAGCATTGTGATCGAGTCATTTCCAATTCTGAAAAACCTTCACTAGCCTTGCGTAACAGTCAGGGTAGCTCCATGCGTGCTGCGATTGATCTGGTCGCCGACTCTCAAGCGGATGCTTGTGTGAGTGGTGGCAACACTGGCGCATTGATGGCTTTGTCCCGTTTCCGACTTAAGCTCCTTCCTGGTATTGATAGGCCTGCATTGGTTTCAGCTTTGCCTACTGCCTCAGGAAATCGCACATGGATGCTTGATTTAGGGGCAAATGTGTCTAGTGATGCAGATTCGCTTTTCCAATTTGCTGTAATGGGCAGTGCATTAGCGGAACAACATTTAGGTCGCGCACCACGTGTCGCTATCTTGAATATCGGTGCAGAAGAAATTAAAGGCAATGACCTTGTAAAACGATGCGCTGAAATGTTGTCTAATACTCAGTCTGTGAACTTCATAGGCTATATTGAAGGTAATCAATTACTTCAAGATGCTGCTGATGTCGTCGTATGTGATGGTTTTGTGGGCAATGTCTGCTTAAAAACGTGCGAAGGTACGGCTCAGCTCTTTATTGATAAGCTAAAAACGCGCATGATGGCTTCAACAATAAAGGGTTGGATAGCCAGAATGCTGTTTTCTGAGCTATTTACTGAATTAAAAACCTTGAACCCCGACCAGTATAACGGCGCAAGTTTGTTAGGATTGCGCGGCATTGTCATTAAAAGTCATGGAAGTGCTGATGTGTCTGCAGTCGTCAACGCGATTGGTGAAGCAGTACACGAGGTCAAACGACAAGTCCCCAGCCGCATTAGCGATCGTTTGGAAGCGGTTTTACTCGAGAGGCATTATTAGTCTTCATGTATAGCAAAATTTTAGGTACTGGCAGCTACTTGCCATCTCAGGTGCGTACTAACGCAGACTTAGAGAAAATGGTAGAGACTAGCGATGAGTGGATCGTTGCTAGAACGGGTATTAAAGAGCGTCGTATTTCAGCGGAAAACGAAACCGTTGCTGATATGGCGTTTTACGCTGCTGAAAATGCCATTGAAATGGCAGGTATCGACAAAGAAGAGATTGATTTAATCATCGTTGCGACAACCAGCAGTAGCCACACATTCCCGTCTTCGGCATGTCAGGTACAAGGCAAGCTTGGTATCAAAGGCTGCCCTGCGTTTGATTTGGCTGCAGCGTGTTCTGGTTTTGTCTACGCACTGTCTGTTGCTGATCAACACATCAAGACTGGCATGTGTAAGAACGTTTTGGTAATTGGTGCTGATGCACTGTCAAAAACCTGTGATCCGACTGACCGCTCTACTATCATCCTATTTGGTGATGCAGCAGGCGCGGTGGTTGTAGGCGCAAGCGAAGAGCCAGGTATTTTGTCTACTCATATTTACTCTGATGGTAAATACGGTGAGCTTCTAAGCCTAGAAGTACCAGAGCGCGGCGGTGATGCAGACAAATGGCTGCACATGGCGGGCAACGAAGTATTTAAAGTGGCGGTAACTCAGCTTTCTAAGCTAGTTAAAGACACCTTAGCGGCGAACAATATGGATAAGTCAGAGCTTGATTGGTTAGTTCCACACCAAGCGAACTACCGTATTATCTCGGCAACCGCTAAAAAGCTGACGATGTCGCTTGATCAAGTAGTGATTACTCTTGATAAGCACGGCAATACGTCGGCAGCTACCGTACCAACGGCCCTAGATGAGGCTGTTCGCGACGGGCGAATTAAACGTGGTCAAACGCTTCTACTTGAAGCATTTGGCGGCGGCTTCACTTGGGGTTCTGCGTTAGTTAAATTCTAACCCTAAGCGATAATCAACAAACAAGGCACATAACTTATGTGCCTTATTCAATTTTTTGCTTTGCTTAAAGGAAAATTACAATGAGCAAATTTGCTATCGTATTCCCAGGCCAGGGCTCTCAAGCTATCGGTATGCTTGCTGACCTAGGCGAACAGTATGATGTTGTTAAAAAGACATTTGCTGAAGCTTCAGAAGCACTTGGTTACGATCTATGGGCATTGGTTCAAGATGGTCCTGTAGAAAATCTAAATGAAACTTTTCGCACTCAACCGGCTCTATTAACAGCGTCTGTTGCAATTTGGCGTGTATGGCAAGAGCTTGGCCTAGAGCAACCTGTAAATCTAGCAGGTCACAGCCTAGGTGAATATTCTGCTCTTGTATGTGCCGGCGTTATCGACTTTAAAGAAGCGATCAAGCTGGTTGAACTACGTGGTCAACTGATGCAAGAAGCGGTTCCTGCAGGTGTTGGTGCAATGTACGCAATCATCGGTCTAGACGATGAAGCGATTGCTAAAGCGTGTGAAGAAGCTGCGCAAGACGAAGTTGTGTCTCCAGTTAACTTTAACTCTCCTGGCCAAGTTGTTATCGCGGGTAACAAAGCGGCAGTAGAGCGTGCTGGTGCACTTTGTAAAGAAGCGGGCGCTAAGCGTGCACTTCCGCTACCTGTTTCTGTGCCGTCTCACTGTGCACTGATGAAGCCAGCAGCAGACAAGCTAGCGGTGGCTCTAGAAGCTCTAGAGTTCAACACGCCAGCATTGCCTGTTATCAATAACGTTGATGTTATCGCTGAAACAGATCCTGCAAAAATTAAAGACGCACTTGTTCGTCAGCTGTACAGCCCAGTTCGTTGGACTGAAGGCGTACAAGCGATGAATGAGCAAGGCGTTGAGAAGCTACTTGAATTAGGCCCTGGTAAAGTTCTTACTGGTCTAACAAAACGAATCGTAAAAACTATGACAGCTGCTGCAGTTAATGACACTGCATCACTAGAAGCTGCTAAGTAAATAACCACTTAATAGAGAAGTTATGATGAATTTAGAAGGCAAAGTTGCACTAGTTACAGGCGCAAGCCGTGGCATCGGTCGTGCAATCGCTGAACTTTTAGTTGAGCGTGGTGCTAAAGTTATCGGTACTGCGACATCTGAAGGCGGCGCAGCTGCAATCAGCGAGTACCTTGGTGAGAACGGTAAAGGTCTTGCTCTTAATGTAACGGATACTGACTCAATTGCTGCTACACTGAAAACCATCAACGATGAATTCGGTGCGATTGACATTCTAGTTAACAACGCAGGTATCACTCGTGATAACCTACTGATGCGTATGAAAGACGACGAATGGAATGACATCATCGATACTAACCTAACGCCTATCTTCCGCATGTCTAAAGCCGTATTGCGTGGCATGATGAAGAAGCGTCAAGGCCGTATCGTAAACGTTGGTTCTGTAGTAGGTACTATGGGTAACGCTGGTCAAGCTAACTACGCAGCTGCAAAAGCAGGCGTAATTGGTTTTACTAAATCAATGGCTCGTGAAGTTGCGTCTCGTGGCGTTACAGTGAACACTGTAGCTCCTGGTTTCATCGAAACTGACATGACTAAAGCGCTAAATGATGACCAACGTGCAGCAACTTTGGCGAATGTACCAGCAGGTCGACTAGGTGACCCTCGCGAAATCGCTGAAGCTGTGGTATTTTTGGCGTCACCTGCGGCAGCTTATATCACAGGTGAAACACTTCACGTCAATGGCGGTATGTACATGGTGTAAATTATGTGCAACATTTGTGCATGATTTAAGTCAAGATCATACGTAATTTCGGTTAAAATCGTGAAAATTGTGGTTTGACCAGAAAAGTTGACCTTGCAACTTTCAATAGATTGAATAAACTACGGAAAACATCGCATAAAGCGAACTCTGTAAAGGAAAAGAAAAAATGAGCAACCTCGAAGAACGCGTAAAGAAAATCATTGTTGAACAGCTAGGTGTAGACGAAGCTGAAGTTAAAAACGAAGCTTCTTTCGTTGATGACCTAGGTGCAGATTCTCTAGACACAGTAGAGCTAGTAATGGCTCTAGAAGAAGAATTTGACACTGAAATCCCAGATGAAGAAGCTGAGAAAATTACTACTGTTCAAGCAGCTATCGATTACGTAACTAGCGCTCAGTAATAATCTCTCCCAGGCGGTCACCTCGACCGCCTGTGTTTTATCTAACTCATCTATCCTCATCTTAAATCACCTCAATCCCCGGAGTGTAAAATCGTGTCCAAGCGTCGTGTAGTTGTCACTGGCATGGGTATGTTGTCACCGGTAGGCAACACTGTAGAATCTTCTTGGAAAGCCCTGCTAGCTGGTCAAAGTGGTATCGTTAATATCGATCATTTTGATGCAACCAATTTCTCAACTCGTTTTGCAGGTCTAGTTAAAGACTTTAACTGCGAAGAGTATATGACTAAAAAAGATGCTCGTAAGATGGACTTGTTCATCCAGTACGGCGTCGCAGCAGGTATTCAAGCTTTAGATGATTCAGCCCTAACTATTACTGAAGAAAACGCTCCACGTGTGGGTGTTGCTATCGGTTCTGGTATTGGTGGTCTTGGTTTGATCGAAGCCGGTCACCAAGCTCTAACTGAAAAAGGCCCTCGTAAGATCAGCCCGTTCTTCGTACCGTCGACGATCGTGAATATGATTGCTGGTCACATGTCTATCATGCGTGGCCTACGCGGTCCAAACATCGCGATTTCTACTGCATGTACGACTGGCCTACATAACATTGGTCACGCGGCTCGTATGATTGCATACGGCGATGCAGACGCAATGCTAGCGGGTGGTGCTGAAAAAGCATCAACTCCACTAGGTATGGGCGGTTTTGGTGCGGCTAAAGCACTTTCTACTCGTAACGATGAGCCTCAAAAAGCTTCTCGTCCATGGGACAAAGGCCGTGATGGCTTCGTTCTTGGCGACGGTGCAGGCATGATGGTTCTTGAAGAGTACGAACATGCGAAAGCTCGTGGCGCTAAGATTTACTGTGAGCTAGTTGGCTTCGGTATGTCGGGTGACGCTTACCACATGACATCTCCAAGTGAAGATGGCTCAGGTGGCGCACTAGCAATGGAAGCGGCTATGCGTGATGCTGGCATTACTGGTGAACAAATCGGTTATGTAAACGCACACGGTACTTCGACTCCTGCAGGTGACGTAGCGGAAGTTAAGGGCATCAAGCGTGCTCTTGGCGAAGCAGGCAGCAAGCAAGTATTGGTTTCTTCTACGAAATCAATGACAGGCCACCTTCTAGGTGCTGCTGGTTCTGCTGAAGCTATCATCACGGCTATGTCTCTGGTTGACCAAATTGTTCCACCAACAATCAACCTAGATGATCCTGAAGAAGGCTTAGATATTGACTTAGTACCTCACACTGCGCGTGAAGTTAGCAACATGGAATATGCTGCATGTAACTCATTCGGTTTCGGTGGTACAAACGGCTGTTTGATCTTCAAAAAGATTTAATCATCTTATTAAAGACGTAAACACTCGTAGATAGTCACAATTAGACTTGTTTTTAAACGGCTTGATGCTTTAGCATTGAGCCGTTTCTTTTTATGGGGAAAAACATGTTTTGGGTTGATGGAGAAAGCCAGCAAACTATCGATATTTTGGATCGCTCGTTTCAGTACGGAGACGGCTGTTTTACGACAATGCTCGTGAGTGATGGTGAGATACAACATCTTCACGATCATCAGCACCGTGTCGACGAGTGCCTTAAAGCGCTACGCATTTCTGCTCTTGATTGGGATGTTGTTAGTCTTTGGCTCGATACTGCGCTTCAACACATCCAACATAACGCTCTTCATGGCACAAAGAGCCTTGATGGTTCAAAGAAGCTCCATAACGCCAACAAGCCTCATAATCAAAAAGCAGGGATCAAGCTGCACGTTAGTCGTGGAGCGGGTGGGCGTGGCTACAGTACCAAGAATATCGCCAAGCCGACAATCACCATCAGTACCTTTGATTACCCAAGCCATTATTCAGCGTGGCAAGACTCCGGTGTTGAACTCGGTATCTGCCATCAAGCGCTAGGTTTGAGCCCACTACTGGCTGGCCATAAGCACAATAATCGCCTTGAGCAGATTTTGATGAAAGATGAAATGGATCAAGCTAATGAAGTGGATGGCGTGGTTCTTGATATATCGGGCAATGTGATTGAAACCACCATGGCCAATCTGTTCTGGCGCAAAGGTCAGTCGATATACACACCTCAACTCACTCAAAGTGGTGTCGCGGGGGTTATGCGTAAGCAAGTGTTAACCGCGCTGAATCAGGCTGAACTTTCCGTTACAATTAGTGACTACTGCTTATCTCAACTCATGCAAGCTGATGAGGTTTTCATGACAAACTCCATTTTAGGGGTTGCCCCAGTTACCCGTATTAGTGATACCCAATTTAACATTGGAACCATTACTCGTAGCCTTCAAGGACAACTAAACTCGTGATCAAAAAGTTATTTATTTTTATTATCTTGTGCTTAATTGCAGCCGGTGCTGCTGGTTTTTATGTTTACAACCAAGCGCAAGATAACCTGAAACAAGTTATTCAATTAGAAAAACCACAAGTCGTGACTGTTGCTTCAGGTAGCAGCTTTAACCGCGTTCTAGCCCAGTTGATTAACGAGGGGCTGTTTGAGGCTTCTCCTTACGAGAAATTAATCCGTAAGTTACATCCTGAGCTTGTAGACGTAAAAGCGGGTACTTTCCTGCTTGAACCGGGTTTAACCTTAGAGCAAGCGCTACAGGTGCTTGTAGAAGGGAAAGAACACCAGTTTACTATTACCTTTGTTGAAGGCAGTCGTTTTGACGAATGGCTTGTTCAGCTAAAAGACAACGAATTCATTCAACAGACATTGGATGGCGTTTCTGAAAAAGAGATCGCTGAAAAGTTGGGTATTGAAAACGAAAAGCTAGAAGGTCTCTTCTTAGCAGAAACGTATCACTACACCTATGGCACCACTGATTTAGATTTGTTGAAGCGCGCGCATCGAGACCTAATGAGCGTGGTGAATGAAGAGTGGGAAAATCGAGCGGATAAGCTGCCTCTTAAATCGCCATACGAAGCGTTAATTCTTGCATCTATCATTGAGAAAGAGACCGCTGTTGCGTCAGAACGTGAGCGTGTTTCTTCTGTGTTTGTTAACCGTCTAAACAAGCGTATGCGTTTGCAAACTGACCCAACGGTTATCTATGGCATGGGTGACAGCTACGATGGCAACATCCGTAAGAAAGACTTACGCACGCCAACGCCTTACAACACCTATACAATGAGTGGCTTGCCACCGACACCTATCGCTATGGCAGGCAAAGCGTCTATCAACGCGGCGTTGAATCCAGAGAAGAGCAACTACTTGTATTTCGTTGCGAGTGGAACAGGTGGGCACGTATTTTCAAAGAGTTTGACTGAGCATAACCGTGCAGTGCGAGCTTACTTAAAGCAATTAAGAAAAAACAGATAAAGAAATAATTATGAATCAGTCGAAATTTATCGTGGTTGAAGGCCTTGAAGGCGCTGGCAAAAGCACAGCAATCAATGCCATCGTTGAGACATTAAAAGCATCGGGTGTTGAAGATATTGTTAATACTCGCGAGCCGGGTGGTACTGTCTTAGCTGAAAAGATGCGTTCATTGGTTAAAGAAGAGCACGAAGGCGAGAAGCTTCAAGACATGACTGAATTGCTGTTGATGTATGCAGCACGTGTTCAATTAGTCGAGAACGTCATCAAGCCGGCACTCGCCAATGGTCAATGGGTATTGGGTGATCGTCATGATATGTCTTCACAGGCATACCAAGGTGGTGGTCGCCAGATCGCGCGCACGACTATGGAATCACTGAAAGCAACCACGCTAGGCGGCTTTAAACCCGATCTAACGCTATATTTGGACCTAGACCCTAGAGTAGGGCTAGAGCGTGCTAGAGGCCGTGGTGAGCTTGATAGAATTGAAAAGATGGACATCTCATTTTTTGACCGAACGCGTGAGCGCTATCTAGAAATTGCAGAACAAGATGATTCTGTACTTGTGATTAACGCGCAGCAAGAAATTGAGCAAGTAGCCGCTGATATTAAAGTCGCGCTAACTGCTTGGCTCGACAAACAGTAGGTAGTCATGGCTGAAGTGTATTCTTGGCTCACACCGGTATGGAGTGAGTGGAAAAAAAGTCTCGATGCGGAGCGTTTTCCTAACTCTGTGATTGTTAATGCACCGGAAGGGCTCGGCGTTGATGCTTTGATTAGCCAACTTACCGACGCATTGATGTGCACGAACTATGAAAGCGAGTCGTGCGGGTTTTGCCACAGCTGTGAGTTAATGAAGTCGGGCAGTCATCCTGATTTTCATGTGATCTCACCCGAGAAAGAAGGTAAGTCGATCACGGTTGATCAAGTGCGTGCCAGTAACCGCTGGGCTCAAGAGTCTTCTCAGTTAGGTGGTTTGCGCGTTATTTTGCTTAACCCTGCTGAAGCAATGAACGAATCGGCTTCCAACGCACTATTGAAAACTCTGGAAGAGCCATCAAGCAAGTGCATCTTCATTCTGTCTACTCGTAACAGTAATCGCTTAATGCCGACTATTATTAGCCGTTGTCAGCAATTCAATGTGGTTAGTCCGCAGTTAGAGACAGCATCAGCGTGGTTAGATGGTGAAGTGGGCAAAGCGGTACCGCAGTATATTTTAGCACTCAATGACAACGCGCCTTTAAAAGCAAAAGCGATGTTTGAGCAAGGTGGCGTTGAAGCTTCAACAAAAGCGCTCGATGGCTTTGTGAATGTGATAAAAGGCACTCAACCTGACATGCTAAAGTTCTCTACAGAGCTTAGCAAAGACCCTTTGATTCAACTTGGCTGGCTTTGGCATCTATTGTCAGATGTACAGAAGCTGCATTTTGGTTTGGCGAATCAGGCTTTCACTCCGAGTGCGAAAGCACTGTGTGAGGCGATGTCTTATCAAAGTGCTTATGCAGCATCGAATAAACTGCTGACATTGATTGAGCAGTTAAAGCAACACCCTGGGCTCAATACGGAGCTACTCATAATGAATTGGCTGATAGCCACTTGCGAGGAAACATGTTCGTAGATTCCCACTGTCATTTAGACAAACTGGATTACCAAGATTTACACACCAGCGTAGAAGATGTGGTTAACAAGGCGAAGGCTGCTAATGTAGACCAATTGCTTTCTGTCGGTGTGACACTCGATTCGTTTGAAAATATGCTCGAGATGATCTCGCCGTTTGATAACGTTAAAGCCTCTTGTGGCGTTCACCCTCTCGATGTTGAAAGTGATTTCAGCCTAGAGACAATGCGTGAATACGCGAGCAACCCTAAGGTTGTGGCGATTGGAGAGACAGGTTTAGATTATCACTACCAACCAGAGACGGCGGAGCTGCAACAGCTACGATTTAAGCAGCATGTTGAGTTAGCCGTTGAGCTGAATAAACCTTTGATCATTCACACTCGTAACGCACGTGAAGACACATTAGCTATTTTACGTGATGGCGGAGCTGAGAAGTGTGGCGGTGTGATTCACTGCTTTACCGAAGATCAAGCATTCGCTGAAGCAGCAATGGAACTAGGTTTCTATATCTCAATTTCAGGCATTGTGACCTTTAAGCAGGCTACAGAACTTAAAGAAGTTGTTAAGAACCTACCGCTAGACAGGTTGCTGATCGAGACAGATTCTCCATATTTGGCGCCCATTCCATATCGTGGGAAGCAGAATCAGCCTGCATATGTCGTCGAAGTGGCGGCCTACATTGGGCAATTAAAAGGTGTGTCGATGAAAGAGGTTGCCGAACAAACGACCAAAAATTACCAAAAACTTTTTTTGCGATAAAAATCTAAGTAAACAAATAAAAGGGAGCAAAAGCTCCCTTTTTGTGTTTTTGATCACCAAAAATACGTTTTTTTTTAATGTTTACGAATTATGTTGAACTTGAGAGCGCTAATTATAACATTTGTAATTTTGTTACTAAAAATAACATTCGCTCCTATTTTATTTACCCAGTAAAATAATAGGGCTCTTGAAAAATACTTATATATTTCAATGCATTAAACACTTGTAAAGCATTGCATTTCTAGATTTGACATGTGATCCAAGACGTGTTTTGAAACTAAATTTCGTAAGTGACTAGAAAGTTAGTTCCCCATCAATATATATTTAGCGGCAGAAAATATAATGCAATACATGGTTACATTTTCGCAGGGTGCTAACATATAGGCTACGGGGGTGTGCCGTTAGAACCCAATATAATTATTTTATCTTTATCAGGAGCATAAACATGTTTAAGAACCTTTTTGCTAGCCTGCAGAAAGTTGGTAAGTCTCTGATGCTTCCAGTATCAGTTTTACCAGTTGCGGGTATTTTGCTAGGTGTCGGTGCAGCAGATCTTCCTTTCATTCCAGAAATCGTTTCAAACTTAATGGAACAAGCTGGTGGTTCAGTATTCGGTCAAATGGCACTACTGTTCGCAGTAGGTGTTGCACTTGGCTTTACTAACAACGATGGTGTAGCGGGTCTAGCTGCTATCGTTGGTTATGGCATCATGACTGCTACACTTGGCGTAATGGCTGGTGTAATGGGCGTTGATAAAATCGATACTGGTGTACTAGGTGGTATCCTAGTCGGTGGTGTTGCTGCTTGGGCATTCAACCGTTTCTTCCGTATTCAACTACCAGAGTACCTTGGCTTCTTCGCTGGTAAGCGTGCTGTGCCAATCATCACAGGTTTCTCTGCGATTGGTCTAGCAATCCTACTATCTGTAGTATGGCCACCAGTTGGCGGCGCTATCTCTGCGTTCTCTGATTGGGCTGCTCACCAAAACCCACAAGTGGCGTTTGGTATCTACGGTATCGTTGAGCGTTCTCTAATTCCATTTGGTCTTCACCACGTTTGGAACGTACCTTTCTTCTTTGAAGCTGGTACTTGTGTAAACGCTGCTGGCGAAACTCAAAACGGTGTTCTTACTTGTTACTTAGTTGCTGATGACGCATCTCGTGCAGCGGGCAATGGCTTCGGTCAGCTAGCTGGTGGTTACATGTTCAAGATGTTCGGTCTACCTGCTGCTGCAATCGCGATTGCACACTCAGCTAAGCCTGAAAACCGCGCTAAAGTAATGGGCATCATGGCTTCTGCTGCGTTGACTTCATTCCTAACGGGTATCACTGAACCAATCGAATTCTCTTTCCTATTCGTTGCTCCAGTACTGTACGCAATCCACGCTCTACTAGCTGGTTCTGCATACGTTCTTGCGAACACTCTAGGTTTTGTACACGGTACATCTTTCTCACACGGTCTAATCGACTTCCTAGTTCTATCTGGCCACGCGTCTAAGATGGGCCTAATGGTTGTATGTGGTATTGCTTACGCTGCAATTTACTACATCGTATTCCGCACTGTGATTAAAGCTCTAGACCTTAAAACTCCAGGCCGTGAAGACGAGACTGAAGAAGAGTCAGTTGCGACTGGTTCTGAACTTGCTGGTGAGCTAGTTGCTGCATTCGGTGGCAAAGCGAACATCACTGGTCTTGACGCTTGTATTACTCGTCTACGTGTTGCAGTAGCTGATACAGCTCTTGTTGACCAAGACAAGCTGAAGAAACTAGGCGCTGCAGGTGTTGTAGTAGTAGCGGGTGGCGTACAAGCTATCTTCGGTACTAAGTCTGACAACCTTAAGACAGACATGGATGAGTGGATCCGTAACAACGGTTAATTCTCTGATTCAATAAATTGAAAGGAGGCCGAAAGGCCTCCTTTTTTGTTTTCTGCTCTATGAAAGATCTATTGTGCTTAATCTCCATTAACTCAGGTACTTATCATTCAACTCGATCATTTGATGGTCGTTCCCAAATTTTTCGTGTCTTTTATCTTTTACCCAGCGATGACACCTTTTGCTGAGATTCCAGTAGACTTCCGTTTTTTAAGTACAGTCTGAGAATATTATGAAACATCGTTACTTGATCGGCCTTATGTGCTGCAGCGGAGCCTCGTTTGCTCAAGCTTCTGAAGCTCCAGCTTTGGAAGTTGGACTCGCCATTGACCAAGACCTGAGTGTCGTTGTGGAATTTGATCAGAAATACCGTGCTACGATTGGCAATGACGGCGCTGCCTTTGATTACATTTTGAAGCGTGGTCAGTTCGAGACTGAAGCTCCGTTGAGCTGGTACGTCGGTGCTGGTGCTTGGGCTGAATGGAATGACGACTTTGGCTTACGCTTGCCGTTAGGCGTGAAAGTGAATTTCTACGAAGGTTGGAATGCTTACGCTCAAGTTCACCCTGAACTCGATATGTATAAAGGTGTTGAGTTGCAAGTGGGCGGCGCTTTAGGTGTTACCTATAAGTTCTAACCTGAACTAAAACCGTTTTAATAATGAAAAAACCAGCATTTAGCTGGTTTTTTAGTTTGGGCCGATCTTATATTTTTGCTTCATTGAGCCGCTTAGAAAGTAAAACTCAGTCCGACATTGGCTTGGAATTGGTTCATCCAGTCGGTATCAAAGCGAATGATGCACTCTTGCCCGTTATTTGGGATATTACAAACACCGGAGGTATCGTTGTCGACAACCGTGCCTAACCAACGTACTTGTGTGTTCAACGCTAGTCGGTCACTAAATTTGTACTCTAAGCCACCAAAGATAGAAGTTGAGAATCCATACTTATCTTTTGCCCAGTCTACATCGACGTAAGAAGCACCCAGGCCTAGCCCTAGATAACCCGACAACACAGGCGAAGCAGGGTAGTAGATGCTGCTTTGAAGGTGCAGGTATTGGATGGAGGAGCTTAGGTTAAGCGTTTCTAATTCCGAGCTCTGATTGGAGTAGAAGAAGCCGATGCGTCCTTTTTCAAGTGGCGTTTCAATGGCAAAGGTGTAATTTTCAGAGCCTTTCATGTCATAGGTTTTACCGTCCTGGTCTTCGACACTGCCACCGCCGGTATAACCTACCATAGGTGTAATGATGATCTCCGGCGAAGCATACGCGCTTGAAACGGAGAGAAGCGTAATCAGTGCCATCATATTTGCTTTGTTATTCATGAGTATATCCTTATCCATACACTTACTAATTGTGATGGTTACATCAATATTGTGCGACTAATTTCGACGATTCTTGAAGATACTTCACACACCTGATAGTACTTAAATAGAGACTCGACAAATTAATAATAAGCCAGAGGTGTCTATGGACCATAATCTGAAAAATGCCCTACAAATTACCGTGTTTATCTACATGATCATTCTTTCATTTGGCTTTATTGCGATTGGTAGTTAATACCATCTATTGCGAGGCTGAGTTTTGATACTCAGGGAATAATGAATAATGAATAATGAATAGTGGGATTATAACCAATATTGATACAGCAATAGACTTGGATTATTACGCTAAGTTTATTGCTGGAAAAACAGCACTGGTCGCTCAAGGTGGCGGACAGAGAAGTATTTTTACTTCTGGAGTGCTGGATGCCTTTCTTCTCTCAAATTTTGACCCCTTCGACGAATTTTTTGGTACCTCAGCAGGTGCTCTCAACTTATGTGCTTATCTGTGCCGTGATAAAGGCCTTGGACGTTCTTTTGTTCTCGACCTCACAACCTCACCAGAGTTCTTCAATCTCTTTTCCTATATACGACACAGAAAGAACCTAGGATTAGAATGGGCGCTAGAACAAATCATGGCTTACCCATATAAGCTCGATCTGGATTTAGGGCGACAAACGCTAGGCGATCGCCACTTCTATGCGGCTGTAACGGATTCCAAAGACTTACGAGACCACTACTTCCCATTATTGGGCGAAGATTGGTACAAGGTGATGATTGCGACCTGTGCTATTCCTCGCTTGTACAATGACGAAGTCTTTATTGGTGACAGTGCTTATGTGGACGGTGGTGTATCGGCGTGTATCCCAGTTCAGGAAGCGTGGCGAAGACAAGCTCGTTCCATTGTGGTGATTCGTACTGAGCCAGTGGTGGAGGAAGGTAATACCCATTTGGTTGAAGCACCAGTTAAGGGATCTTCAGTCAAAGCGCCTAAACCTATATCTGCAGAAGAACTGGAGTGGTTCCGCGAATCTTTCGACAGTGTTCAAGGCCATTGGCAACAGAAAGTGGAACAGTGGAAAACCGACTGGACCTCTTTCTTCCAACAACAAATTATGCGCTCAAAAGAGCAGAAGCGTGACCGTGGGCATTTAGACCTGCTGAACGGTGGTCGCTGGCTATTTGGTGCAGATGATATTTATCGCTTAAGTCATTTAATCGGAGATAAGTTTGATTCAGGGTTGGCTGACATGCTGATGGTGCATTATCAGACCTACTCATTGACTCAGGATTTTTTGAATTCGCCACCAGACGACGCGTTTGTGGTTCAGATAGCACCTAGTCAAACGCTTAAATCGAGCTCATTAATGAGTCATAAAGATGATTTACTGCATGATTACGAATTGGGTTTAGAAGCCGGTTACCGATTTGTGGAGACCTATACCTCAACGGAAAACGCTCGCAACTCGCATATGCCACAGTTAGCCACCATTGCTGCGGGTAACTAATTCCCGAAGTTGATGAGCTAGCATGCTGTGAGCTCGTTATGCTGTTTAAGCAGATTTTAGTGAGTCGTGTTCTGAAATGAAAAAGGGTTATTGAACTTGGTTCGATAACCCTTTTAAGTTTTTGAGATTAGGCGAATCGTTTCGCCTTAAGGTCAAATATTAGGTGACAGGCAAGATTCTCATACAGTTGGTTGACCCTGCTACATCCATAATGTCGCCTTGAGTGACGATCACTAGGTCACCAAACTTAAGGTGTCCTTTCTCTTTCAAGCAAGTGAGTGTAGATAGTGCAATGTCAAAGCTGTCTTCGGCTTCTGTCTCGAAGTAGATTGGTGTCACACCTCGGTATAAGGTACAGCGATTAAGCGTTCCTTCGTTACGAGACAGCGCGTAGATCGGCATGTCGGCACTCAGGCGAGACATCATCAATGCGGTGCGGCCTGACTCGGTGAGAGTGACAACGCCTTTAATGCCTTCCATATGGTTTGCAGAGTAGATGGTCGCCATCGAAACGGTTTCTTCGGCAGTAACAAAGGTGCGGTCAATACGGTAATTGGATTGGTTATTAATGCCTGCCATTTTTTCCGCACCAATACAGACTTCAGCCATCGATTTTACGGTCTCGACTGGGTAGTCACCAGCTGCAGTTTCACCAGACAGCATCACAGCATCGGTGCCATCGAGTACGGCGTTGGCAACATCCATAACTTCGGCACGGGTTGGCATTGGCGCAGAAATCATTGATTCCATCATCTGAGTTGCGGTGATGACAGTTCGGTTAAGCGCTCTGGCACGGCGTATAAGCTGTTTTTGTACTCCGACTAACTCAGGGTCGCCAATTTCCACTCCGAGGTCACCACGAGCCACCATGACCACATCTGAGGCCATTATGATGTCATCCATGTTCTCAACTGTAGCTACTGTCTCTGCTCGCTCCACTTTTGCGACGAGGTGAGCTTCTAAGCCGGCTTCTCGTGCAAGCTGACGAGCATAGTGCATGTCTTCACCATTACGAGGGAAAGACACCGCTAGGTAATCCACTTTGATTTGTGCGGCGGTGACGATGTCGCGCTTGTCTTTTTCTGTTAGCGCTTCTGCGGAAAGGCCACCCCCTTTTTTGTTGATGCCTTTGTTATTTGAGAGTGGGCCGCCAATGATGACTTCGGTATGAACGCGACAGCCTTCCACTTTGGTTACTTTGAGTTGAACACGACCATCGTCAAGCAACAGTATATCGCCGGCGGATACGTCGTTAGGCAGTTCTTTGTAATCAAGGCCAACGGCTTCTTGATTGCCTTCACCTAAACCTAGGCTGCTATCGAGAGTGAACAGGTCGCCTACGGCAAGTTGGATTTTGCCATCTTTGAATGTCGACACACGAATCTTGGGACCTTGTAAGTCTCCGAGAATGGCGATTTGAGTACCGTGTCTTTTTGCTATTGCTCTGACTTTTTCTGCGCGTTGTATATGGTCGTCGCTGGTGCCGTGAGAGAAGTTCATACGGACTATATTGGCACCGGCTTTGATGATCTCTTCAAGCACGTTACCTTTATCAGTAGAAGGGCCTAGCGTTGTGACGATTTTCGTTTTTCTTAATTCGGCTGTCATGAATACTCCTAGAGTGAGGCCAAGTAATCTTTTAAAAGACTGAATTAAGTATATGCATTAATTGATAATTTATTGGGAGCTAGGAGGATATTTCTTGATTTGCCTTTAATTATTGAATTCAGGGCTCAAATGCGATGTTTTATTCTGAAAATTAAGTCGCAAATTATCGATGTGGGTGTTAATTTTCCTCGAACTATTTGACTCGATACACAAAGATTCATGTATATACGTGATACTGGTCACGGCGATATACCAAGTGACTTCACAATTACTTCGCAAAGTAAAAAAATTACCTCGTTGATGATTTCTGGAGCGTAAAATGTACATGGCTCAACCGGGCCATATTGATCATATCAAACAGGTCAATGCTGGTCGTGTATATAAACTAATTGACCTTAAAGGTCCTATTTCTCGTATCGATCTGTCCAAGCAAAGTGAGTTGGCTCCGGCGAGTATTACTAAAATTACCCGTGAACTCATTGAAGCTCACCTTATTCACGAAACGACGGTTCAAGAAGCCACGACTCGTGGGCGTCCTGCTGTCGGTCTGCAAACCAATAACGAAGGTTGGCAATTTTTGTCGATGCGTCTTGGTCGCGGATACTTGACGATCGCGCTCCATGAATTGGGCGGCGACGTGCTTATCGATACCAAGATTGATATCCATGAACGTGATCAAGACGATGTGCTTGCGCGTCTTCTCCATGAAATCGATGAGTTCTTCCAAACCTATGCCGAGCAACTCGACAGGGTGACGAGTATCGCTATCACACTGCCAGGTCTGGTGAATTCAGAGCAAGGTATTGTGTTGCAGATGCCGCACTATAACGTTGAAAACTTAGCGTTGGGGCCGGAGATCTACAAAGAAACCGGTTTGCCAGTTTTTATTGCCAATGATACCCGAGCGTGGGCATTAGCAGAAAAGCTGTTTGGTAACTCACAAGACAACGACAACTCTGTTCTTATCTCGATTCACCACGGTTTAGGTGCCGGGATCATTCTTGATGGTCGCGTTCTGCAAGGACGTCACGGTAACATCGGTGAGTTGGGGCATATCCAGATCGACAAGGAAGGCAAGCTTTGCCACTGTGGTAATCGAGGCTGTTTAGAAACGGTGGCGAGTTCTCAGGCAATCCGTGAGCAAGTCAAAGAGCGATTGGTAAATGGTGAAGAATCAACGCTAACGGTGTTTGAAGACGTCACTATTGAACAGATCTGTGCTGCCGCTGCTAATGGGGATCCGCTGGCTGTCGAAGTGATTGAACAGTTAGGCCGTTATCTAGGTTCTGCGATTGCGATTGTGATTAACCTGTTCAACCCAGAGAAAATCTTGGTGGGTGGTGTTATCAATCAGGCGAAGAGCGTGTTATACCCGGCGATTCAAAAGTGTATCGAAGAGCAGAGTCTATCGGTTTACCATAAAGACTTAGAGCTGGTGGAATCTCGTTTTTATAAGCAGGCAACCATGCCAGGTGCTGCGCTCATCAAGCAGGCCTTATACGATGGCCAACTGTTAATGAAAGTTATTGAAGGTTAACCCCTTTTTCTCGTCTTGTAGCCTTACCTTGAACCTTTCCATGTACTTAAGCTTTGTATAACATCATTTGTTGTACTTAGTTTAAGCATTCTGTGCATTGGCGCTTTGCTTTAACCTATTGAAGTAGGCTATTGTAGCCACAGTTATTATTTGTCACTAAGGTGTTGTATGTCTGGCGTTTTAAATTCGGTTGATCAGAGAACCAAACTGGTCGGTGAAAACCGTCTGGAACTCTTGTTATTCAGCTTAAATAGTCGTCAACTATTTGCGATTAACGTATTTAAAGTGAAAGAAGTCCTCAAAGTGCCAGTACTCACTCGCTTACCGGGCTCTCATCATCATATTACGGGTGTTGCGTCTTTACGTGGTGAATCGGTGCCTGTTATCGA
This sequence comes from Vibrio sp. 10N.247.310.23, assembly GCF_041467155.1. Lineage (NCBI taxonomy): Bacteria > Pseudomonadati > Pseudomonadota > Gammaproteobacteria > Vibrionales > Vibrionaceae > Vibrio > Vibrio sp. 10N.247.310.23. The sequence goes on from NZ_JBFSTZ010000001.1 coordinate 176,839, forward strand.
TTTACGCAGTGCCATTGGCTTTCCGCCATCTCGTGCGGAGTCTCAAGAGAGCAACCTGATTATTACGGAATACAACCGAACCGTACAAGGTTTCTTGGTTGGGCAAGTTCGTAATATCGTGAACACGACATGGACAGAAATCCAGCCGCCGCCAAAGACAACAGGCCGTGCAAACTACCTAACCGCTATTACGCATATTCAAGAAGAAGAGCAGCACAAGATCGTCGAGATCATCGATGTTGAGAAAGTGTTGGCTGAGATCATTGATTACGATGTCTCGATCTCTGAAGGCGTTTTAGATGAACAATTAGCTCAGGAGATGATAGGACGCAATGTGCTTATCGTTGATGACTCTTCAACAGCGCGTAACCAGATCAAAGGCACCTTGTCGCAGTTGGGTTTGAACATTATTGAGTGTTGTGATGGCTTAGAAGCACTGACCTTACTTAAGGGCTGGTGTGATGAAGGCAAAGACATCAATCAAGAAATATTGTTGATGATCACCGATGCTGAAATGCCTGAAATGGACGGCTACAAGCTGACACACGAAGTACGTACTGACCCAAGAATGCATGACCTATTCATCACGCTAAATACTTCATTAAGTGGAAGTTTTAATGAAGCTATGGTTGAGAAAGTAGGGTGTAACCGCTTTATTTCTAAGTTCCAGCCAGACCTCTTGGTTGAAGTGACTCAAGAGCGAATGCGTCAGATTTTATAATTAATGCTGCTGTACGGTTTGTTTTGAGTGACCTTATAGAAAACGCTTGCTAATATTCACGCAGCATATTTTTCTTAACGAAATATGCTCAACTACTAGCGTAATTTTTCACACACAATCTAAGGTAGTTCCTCTTAATGATATGGTTAACGTCTAAAGTCGTCATGACTTTGAGCTTATTACTGTATAGGGAATTTAAGAAAAGACGTACGGAAGCTGAAGTTGAGTCATAACCCAACAACTGGAATTGAAGGGAAGCGGATGCTTCCCTTTTTCGTTTTTCTTTCTCTCTTTTCTTTAGCCAATGATCGATTGAGAACAGTTGGTACTTCGCTAATGAAAATCCCGAGATTTGGTTTTCAAGCCAACAATTTCATCGGTAATATCGATAAGTTTTCCCGCGATAACATGCACGACTTCACCTTCTTTTTCTAATATCCCTTGTACTTTTAACGCCTTGGCTGTGAGATAAGCTTGCTGTTGAGCGCGTGCGGTTGCTCCCCATACCACGACATTAATATTGCCAGTGCTATCTTCCAGCGTAACAAAGGTGACACCTGCCGCGGTGCCGGGAGATTGTTTACCTGTGACTAATCCGACAACGGTGACCATAGATTTGTGTCTTTGCTGTATTAAATCTTTCATGTGTGTGAATCGACCTAATCGTCCTGCTTCTTCGAGCAAAGTGATGGGGTGCTTGTTCAATGAAATTCCGACACTGGTGAAGTCTTCGAGTAGATCTTGCATCTCATTGGGCTTGTGCAGTACATGTTCGTCATGTCCTGCCTCAGCATCGTCATAGGCTTGGCTAAACAGAGGTAAATCCGACGCCGAGTCCATGATCGCCCAGCGAGTCTGGAAGCGGTCTCCAGAAACGTTATGTAGCGCATTGGCCGATGCCAGTAGCTCGATATCTTTCTTATTCATCGATAACTGTTTCACCTGACTAGGGTGGCGATAACCGGATGGTGGACGATTGGCGAGCACGCTTTGAATTCCATGCTCGCTGAATCCTTTGATTTGTCGCAGCCCTAAGCGAATCGCTAGACCATTCTGATGAGGGGCAACCGTGTGGTCGTTTTGAGAAGCGTTCACACATACCGGAAGTATCACCACATTGTGTCGTTGTGCGTCTTGTACTAACTGTGAAGGGCTATAAAACCCCATCGGTTGGCTATTCAACAGAGAAGCGTAGAAGCACTCTGGGTAGTAGCATTTCAACCAAGCGGAGCAATACGCTAACACCGCAAACGAAGCGGAGTGGCTTTCAGGAAAACCGTACTCGCCAAAGCCGCATATCTGTTTAAAGATCTGCTCAGCAAACTCTGTCTCATAGCCGCGCTTTTGCATTCCTTCGATGAGTTTGTTTTTAAACTTAAAGACGTTGCCATTTTTCTTCCAAGCGGCCATTGCCCGTCTGAGTTGATCTGCTTCTCCGCCTGTGAACCCTGCAGCGACCATCGCGAGTTTGATCACTTGCTCTTGGAATATCGGTACACCTAAGGTGCGCGACAGTACTGATTCCACGTCTTTAGATGGATAACTGATTGGCTCAATGCCATCTCGACGCTTGAGAAACGGATGCACCATATCACCCTGAATAGGGCCTGGGCGTACGATAGCGATTTGAATCACCAAGTCGTAATAAGTCTTCGGTTTAAGCCTTGGCAGCATGCTCATTTGTGCGCGTGACTCAATTTGGAATATCCCGACTGTGTCTGCTCGCTGAATCATGCCGTAAACCTGAGGATCGTCCTTAAGGCGAGTGATCTCAGCAATGGTCAGTGATCGCCCGTGAATACGTTTGATCAGGTCGAAACATTTACGAATCGCAGAGAGCATACCCAACGCGAGCACATCAACTTTCAGCAAGCCTAAGGTTTCTAGATCATCCTTATCCCATTGGATAATGGTTCGATCGTGCATCGCTGCATTTTCGACGGGAACCAGCTCATACAAAGGCCCTGAGGATATGACAAAGCCACCGACATGTTGAGATAAGTGACGTGGGAAGCCGATAATCTCATTAACCAAGTGGATAAACTGCTGCCCCTTCAAAGAATCAGGTTGTAGCCCTAATTGAGTGAGCTGAGCCTGCCAACCTAAGCTTTTGTCCCTGCGATTGGTGTTCTTGATGAAGTAGTCGAGCTGAGTTTCTTGTAGCCCTAATGCTTTCCCGACATCTCTCACCGCACTTTTGAAGCGATAAGAGATGACTGTTGCAGCAAGTGCAGCCCGTTCTCTACCGTATTTTTTATAGATGTATTGGATGACTTCTTCACGACGTTCGTGTTCAAAATCGACATCAATATCAGGCGGCTCATCGCGCTCTTTACTGATGAAACGCTCAAACAGCACCGAGATCTGTCTTGGGTCGACAGAGGTGATTTCTAAGCAGTAACAGACCACGGAATTGGCCGCTGAACCTCGACCTTGGTAAAGAATGCCTTGGCTTTTGGCAAACATCACGATGTCATGAATGGTGAGAAAAAAGAAAGGGTAGTCAAGCTCGTCAATTAATCCCAATTCTTTATCTATGATTTGTTGGATGTCGTTAGGTACACCTTGTGGGAAGCGAGTCTGTTTTCCTTTTTCGACCAACATGCGCAGATAACTCATGGGTGTCTCCCCTTGAGGAATCAGCTCACTGGGATATTCGTATCGCAAGCTATTTAAATCAAATTCACACAGCTCAGCGATACGGTTGCTCTCTTCTAGCCACTCCGCTTTGAAGATATGAGAGAGCTTATTGATACTCCGTAAACAGCGCTCGGCATTAGCGAGTAAGTGACTGCCCACTTCGGTAATGGGCTTTTGGTACTTTATCGCAGTGAGTGAGTGCTGTAAGGGTAAGCGGTTAGCATTGTGCATTAGCACGCCACCACAAGCTGTTATCGGCAGTTGATGATGTTGTGACAGCTCAACGCAGTAATCTGTGTACTGCTGGTCGGTTTGCTTTAGGTGTCTTTGTAAGCCGATCCAAAGCCGACCTGAATGGTGCTGAGATAGCCATTGCCCCCAGTGCGCGTCTTCATTTTTCTGTTGAGGAAGCCAAAGAATAAAGCAGTGCTTAGCCGACATGATATCCCACTCAGAGAGCTGATAATGTCCCTTGCTGCTACGACGTCTCGCGTTGGTAATAATACGGCACAGCTCGGCGTAGGCTTGTCTGTTTGGGCATATCAAGACCACTTGGCACTCTTCATTTAGCCAAAACATGCTCCCGACAATTTGCTTGAGTGATAGTTTATGTTGCTTGATCGCAGAGTGAACCTTAACGATGCCCGCGACTGAGCACTCATCAGTAACCGCGAGTGCTTTGTAACGCAAGAAATCGGCCTGTAAAACAAGCTCCTCTGCGTGTGAGGCTCCCTCAAGGAAGGAGTAATTGCTTTGGCAAAATAGCTCTGAGTATTGCTGAGACATAACGTAATCTCACTTAACCATTGCGAGTGAACATGATTGAAAAGGGACGCTGAAATTGAATAAGTAGAACGGAGGAGCTAACAAAGTTTCTTGCTGACTTACGTTCTTACCGACTAGCTAAATAAGCCGTGCAAAAACCACTGTTTATCTGGCGTTCTAAATATCCAGAGCCACCGACCGTTTTCGCTGTGAGCAATAAAGTAGTCACGAATGACCTTCTCTCCGTCCCACCAGCCAGACACAATGCGCTCTGGGCCTTGAGATAAGGTGACGCTTTCGGTTAAGGCTTCGGGCTCTGGCAGCAAAATACTGGGCCTGAGTCGCTGCTGATTGACGCTGAGATCTGTGGTTTGTTGCTCGAACTCTGAGGGAGTTTTACTCTTTGACACAGATTTACTCAGTGTTGGGATCGAGTACTGATTGGCTTTTTCTGGCCTTGGGTCATGCTGTATTTTCGGTGTTTGAATACTGGCCTGCCCAAGCTTCGCTTGTAACAGTGAAAGCAGGTCTAGCGCAGCAAGTGTTCCGGTATTGCCATCAAAAAGATCATGGTAGGCCATTTGCGGTTCTCCATGACGAATCAAGCTGAGGGTTAGGCCCTGAACCGGTGCTGTGAGCTTTAGTGATTCTAAAGTTAGATGGGTAAGGTTCGCCCATTTTCCAGCAAGGTAATCACCTTGTGCCGAATAAAAAGAGACAGGGTGTTCGTCTTTATCTCTTAGATGCAAAGTCAGTGTTAACTCGAAAGCCACTCGGTCGCGTAGCTTCAAAAAACACTCGAGTTGATTTAGTAATTTCAGCAACGGCTTTTCGATAAATAGGATGTTTTCAATATCAAACAACAGCTCCAAATATTGCTGGAAATTCTCTGGTGGGTGATAGAAATCAATTGGGTGCTTGAACTGGCCGTTTAGGCGACCGATATAATTGACCAAGTCGATATCAAAGCGGCGTGCGACCTCTTGCAAAGGCAGCTTTAATAGATCTTCAACGATGTTGATACCGACACGGTTCAGGCGTTCAACTTGCTTGGTCGGTAGCTCACTGGAATTCAATGCTTGTTGATTGACCCAAGTTTTCATCTGCTCAATATTGTTTGTTGCTTGGTTGATCGCTTGCTTACCCAAAAGGATCGCAGAAAGCGGCGAATAACCCGTAGCGAAGCTGAACTGGATATTGAGCGTTTCTAAGTGGCTTTTGAGCTCATGCCAGTAGTTATCTAGCCCGTCGTAAAGTGACAGCATGTTAGAGGCTTTAATCAACAAACCATTAGGTGGCAATAACGCCATGTCGGAAGTGACCAAATACGCCCATTGAGCGATCTCTTTGAGCTTACTTTTCTCCAGTTCAATACTGTAAGGGTGGACGTGTAAGTTGTGACACAGCGCCGCCGCAGATCCTAAGCCCGTACCAAGTGAAATTCCCGATTGCAACGCAACTGGGTTTGCTTGCAGTACTCGGTGATCTTTTTCATCCACGATGATAATGGGTTGTTCGCGTGAGTCTTCGCTCGAACCCAATTCATTAGAGTTAAACAAGGTATCCAACTGCAGGGACGGAAAGTGCAGATAAAGCCACAACATACGCTAGCCTTGCTTCGCAATAGGAAAAGCCAGCACAGTGTTACCTGACAAAGCACGATCTAAATTGTCTTCATGAATGACGTTCTCTGTGAGTAACGGCCAGTTGTGTGTCATGTCTAGAATAAAGCCGCCATACGACCAGCTGCCTTTTCTCTTAGTCACTTCAACCTTTAATCCCTGCGCGTGAGAAGAGAGTTTCATGCTTAAGGAAACGGGCAGGGATAATTGATTATGGCTGGTGGCTTTAAAGTGAAACTGCAGGCACTTACCGGTTTCACTGGCTGCTTGTAGGCGCTTTGTTTGGTGTATTTCTAGATCGACTCCCCATAGCAATACAGAGTGACAAGCGCCGCTTTTGAGGCACTGCTCAGCTGCCCACAACGCATCGAGATCGCGTTGAGGCTCGATTACTAAGATGTTATCGAGTTCAATCCCTTGGCTGCTAAAAAACTCGGCACAGATCTTCCCTGGCGGGTGAATGAATATGGCCAGCTTCTGTGAGTTTTGCTGAGCTAAATAGGGGGTAAGAAGGCGCAGTTCGCCAATCCCTTGTTGTGATTCAACTTCAATAACGCCGTGTGTAGGAAAGCCACCATCAAGCTGTTTATCCAATTGCGGATAGCCTGTCGAAGTGGTACTTCCTTGCGTTGTTGATTGTAGCCCTTTCCAGATTAGCTGGCGGTCTTGTAAGTTTTTTATGAGTTCATGCATAATTAAATACCTGTATATTTATACAGTATATTTAACAATGGAAAAGATGCAAAGCAAAATGATGAAAATTAGCGGAAGTAAGTATTAGGTAGTTGATTTAGATACAAAAAAAGCCGCTATGGAAGCGGCTTCTTGTTATTGGTTATAATATCAACTACTTAGGTTGAGCGTCGATACATTGGCCATTAATGTCTGTCACACTTGGGTTCATTAAGTGTAGGTACAGTGGGATGATGTCGAGTGGCGTTTTCAGCTTGTTCGCATCTTCACCTGGGTACGCTTTTGCACGCATACGTGTTTGAGTGCCGCCTGGATTGATTGCGTTAACACGGATGTTCGTGTCTTCAAGCTCGTCCGCTAGGATCTGCATCATACCTTCGGTAGCAAACTTAGAAATCGCGTAAGTGCCCCAGAATGCACGGCCAGAGTGACCAACCGTTGAAGAGGTAAATACGATACGACCTGCTTCTGCTTTTTTAAGTGCAGGTAGCAGAGCTTGAGTCATCAAGAACTCAGACTTCACATTGATCTGCATAACATCATCAAAGGTCTCTTCATCAATCTGCTCAAACGGGCTCAGAGTACCTAAAACGCCAGCGTTATGAAGTAGACCGTCTAAACGACCGAACTGCGATTCAATGGTTTCAGCCATATCAATGTAGTTCTGTTTTGTCGCGCCTTTTAAATCCAATGGGATAATTGCAGGCTGCGGGTAACCAGCGCTTTCGATTTCATCGTAAATGAATTCTAGGTTTTTAACATTGCGGCCTAACAGAATGACAGTTGCGCCATGTTGAGCGAAGCTTAGTGCAGCTTGGCGACCAATGCCAGCACCGGCACCTGTAACCAAAATTACTTTATCTTTGAGGGCATCTGTAGAGATTGGGTAATCCACTGTGCTTATCCTTCTTTCTTTTATTATGTTCGTCATTCCATTGATGTTTAATCACACAGATAACCGCAGGAATGATGAGAAATTCTTGGTAATCGTGACAAGATGGTTACAATACACTAATTCATACAATAGGGGATATGACATTGGAATTTTTGTTGGACTACGGCTTGTTTTTAGCCAAGATTGCGACCGTTGTAATCGCCATCATTGCAATTTTAGTCATTGCTAAATCTGTGGGTGGAAAATCAAGCGCGATTAAAGGTGAGCTGGAAATCACGAACCTATCTGAACACCATAAACAGACGATTGAACAATTAGAGCACCATCTACATGATGATGCTTTCATCAAAGCCCGTGATAAAGCAGAAAAGAAAGCGGAAAAAGAGAAAGTAAAATCACGCGGTAAAGAAGTGAAGAAAGCAGCGAAAGAGGGTGAGCTTGATAGCAAGCGTGAACCACATCTATTCGTTCTTGATTTTAACGGCAGCATTGATGCGAAAGAAGTGGCTTCATTGCGTGAAGAGGTAACGGCGGTTCTGGCTGTGGCTCGTGAAGGCGATGAAGTCTTACTTAAGCTTGAATCTGGCGGTGGCATGGTTCATGGCTATGGTCTGGCGTCTTCTCAACTTGATCGTATCAAAGCGGCTGGCCTGCCTTTGATTATCTCGGTAGACAAAGTAGCAGCAAGCGGTGGTTACATGATGGCATGTATCGCAGACAAAATTGTATCTGCACCGTTTGCTATCGTTGGTTCTATTGGCGTGATTGCTCAACTACCAAACTTCAATAAACTGCTTAAAAAGCACGACATTGAGTTTGAACAGCTAACTGCGGGTGAGTACAAGCGCACACTGACTATGTTTGGTGAGAACAGCGATAAAGCACGTGAGAAGTTCAAAGAAGAGCTAGAAGAGACACACGGCTTATTCAAAGACTTCATTCGTGACCATCGTCCAGCGCTAGACCTTGATAAGGTTGCAACGGGTGAGCACTGGTTTGGTACACAAGCACATGAACTTGGGCTGGTGGATGAGATCCGTACTTCTGATGACTTAGTTGTTGAAGCATGCAAAGACAAGACGGTTTTAGCGATTCACTATGTACAGAAGAAAAAGCTGTCAGACAAGCTAGCTGGCGTGGCAGGTAAATCTGCAGACAGCGTGCTGATGAAGCTGATTGAACGCGGTCAAAAGCCGATTGTTTAAGCTTATTTAGTTCGAGCCTTAAAAAGAAAGCGCATAAGTCATCAGACTTATGCGCTTTTTTATTGCTCCACTTCCGAGCGGGTGACCACTATGTTGTAGGGGGAGCGGAGTTTTATACCCATAATCTACTTACTATGATGGGTATTAAATCTTGGCTCCATAGTCATTGCGTTTCGGACAAGTCGTCAGGATTTCTCGATGACCCGTGTCTTTGAGCTCTTCCAAAATCACATCAAAGCCCCACAAGCGATAGAGATGCTTCATCACTTCGTCGTAGCCTTTATCAAGCGGGATGCGGTCGTGAGGCACATATTGCAGTGTCATTGAGCGGTCACCACGAACATCGACATTAAACACCTGAATGTTTGGTTCAAGGTTACTTAGGTTGTATTGCGCCGCAAGCTTCTCACGAATCAGGCGATAGCCCGGATCATCATGAATAGCACTCACCTCAATGGTATTTTTACGGTCGTCGTCGAGTACAGAGAACAGCTTAAAGTCTCGAATGATTTTTGGAGAAAGGTATTGGCTGATGAAACTTTCATCTTTGAAGTTGTGCATCGCAAAGTGCACCGCTTCTAACCAATCACTTCCTGCTAACTCAGGGAACCACTCTCTATCTTCATCGGTTGGCTCTTCACAGATGCGTCGGATGTCTCTAAACATCGCAAAGCCAAGCGCATAAGGGTTTATTCCGCTGAAATAAGGGCTGTTGTAGGCGGGTTGTGCGACGACACTGGTATGGCTGTGTAGGAATTCTAAGATGAACTTATCACTCACCAAGCCTTCGTCGTAAAGGTGGTTAAGAATGGTGTAATGCCAGAAGGTTGCCCAGCCTTCGTTCATCACTTGAGTTTGTTTTTGAGGGTAGAAGTATTGGCTCACTTTGCGAACGATGCGAACACACTCTCGTTGCCAAGGTTCAAGCAGTGGTGCGTTCTTCTCGATAAAGTAGAGAATGTTTTCTTGAGGCTCGCTAGGAAAGCGGATCTTGGTCTCTTCTTCCTTACTTTTATTTTGAGGAACGGTTCGCCATAGCTCATTCACTTGAGATTGCAGATAAGCTTCGCGTTCTTCTTGTCTTGCTGTCTCTTCTGCAATGGAAATCTTCTCAGGGCGTTTGTATCGGTCTACGCCGTAATTCATCAGTGCGTGACAAGAATCAAGGAGCTGCTCGACTTCAGCAACACCATATTTCTCTTCACAACCACTGATGTACTTCTTAGCAAACAACAAGTAATCGATGATGGAACTGGCATCGGTCCATGTTTGGAACAGGTAGTTGCCTTTAAAGAAAGAGTTGTGGCCATAACAAGCGTGAGCCATTACCAGCGCCTGCATTGTGACCGTGTTCTCTTCCATCAGGTAAGCGATACAAGGATCGGAGTTGATTACGATTTCGTATGCCAAGCCCATTTGGCCATGCTTGTAGTTTTGCTCGGTTTGAATGAATTTCTTACCAAAAGACCAGTGGTTGTAATTGATAGGCATACCAATGCTCGAGTAGGCATCCATCATCTGTTCTGAAGTAATCACTTCAATCTGGTTTGGGTAAGTGTCTAAACGGTAATGCTGCGCCACACGCTTAATTTCTACGTGGTATTTCTCCAAGAGGTTGAATGTCCAATCTGGACCATCAGGCAGCATCTTGTCGTTTTTCTTCTTTGCAGCTTTGTCTTTCTCTGCAACGTTTGATTTCGCTGTCATGGCAAACTCCCTTACGCTGTCTCTTTCTGGAACAGTTCTCTAAACACAGGAAAAATATCATCCACCGTTTTAATGTTTTTCATGGCGAAGTTGTCAAAGCTACTCTCGAGTTTTTCGTATTCGTGCCAAAGCGTTTGATGAGAGCGGCGTGTTATTTCGATGTAAGAGTAATATTGGCAAGTTGGCAGAAGCGTATTGACCAGTAACTCTTTACAACGAGGAGAGTCATCAGCCCAGTTATCGCCATCAGAGGCTTGTGCTGCATAGATGTTCCACTCATTAGCAGGGTAGCGGTCTGCGACAATTTCCTTCATCAGTTTCAGTGCGCTCGAAACAATGGTGCCACCCGTTTCTTGTGAGTAGAAAAACTCATGTTCGTCGACCTCTTTAGCCTGAGTATGGTGACGAATAAACACAACATCGACGTTTTCGTAGGTGCGATTTAAGAACAGATACAGAAGAACATAAAAGCGCTTCGCAATATCTTTTGTGGCCTGATCCATAGAGCCCGATACATCCATTAGACAGAACATCACGGCTTGGCTAGATGGAATAGGGCGCTTCTCGTAGTTTTTAAAACGTAAGTCGAAGGTGTCAATGAACGGCACGCTTTCAATCTTTTTACGTAACTCGGCAATCTCTTCTTTGAGGCGACCTTCCTCAAAAGGTTGTGCCGGCTCCGTCATTTTAACTTGGTCAAGCTGTTCCATCAGTAGGTTAAGCTCGCGCTTTTTACCTGCTGTCATCGCGGTTCTACGAGCCAGAGATTGCTGTAGTGAACGAACGATAGCGATGTTGGATGGAATCCCCGCGCTTTGGTAACCAGAGCGGTGAGTTTTCCATTCGGTGATTTTGTTGACCTGATTTTTCTCTAGATTAGGTAGAGCTAAATCTTCAAAGAGAATATCAAGATACTCATCTTTTGAAATTTGGAAGGTAAATTCATCTTGGCCTTCGCCGTCAGGGCTTGCGTCGCCTTGGCCTGAGCCACCACCTTGACCACCACCTTTAGGGCGTTCGATTTTATCGCCAGTGATGAACTGATCATTACCTGGGTGAACGCGCTCTCTTACGCCGCCTTGACCTTGGTGAAAGTTCGGCTCTTTGATGTCTTTATGGGGAATAGTGACGTCTTCACCTGTTTCTGTATTGGTGATTGAGCGTCGGTTAACTGCATCGGCCACAGATTCTTTGATTTGCTCTTTATGGCGTCGTAAGAAACGCTGTCTATTCACAGCACTCTTATTTTTGCCATTGAGCCTCCGATCGATAAATTGTGCCATAAGAACTCCCTCTCAGCTGATGTCGCGATCCTACTTTTTATTCGGGTATAAGAGTTATTGATTTACTAAGGTATAAAAGTTATTGGTTTATACGAGCTGCTCAGTTGAGCAGCTCAATACCGTTTAGTTATGAGGATTTACGAACTCTTAGGTACCACTCAGATAGCAGTCTCACTTGCTTCTCGGTGTAGCCTTTTTCCATCATACGAGCAACGAAGTCGTCATGTTTTTTCTGATCATCCGTTGAGGTCTTAGCATTGAACGAAATAACAGGAAGTAGCTCTTCTGTGTTAGAGAACATTTTCTTCTCAATCACAGTGCGCAGTTTCTCGTAGCTCGTCCACACTGGGTTTTGACCGTTATTGTTGGCTTTGGCACGAAGCACAAAGTTCACAATCTCATTTCGGAAGTCTTTAGGGTTACTGATACCGGCTGTCTTCTCGATTTTCTCTAGTTCGCCATTCAGAGAAGCACGGTCAAATAGTTGGCCTGTTTCTGGGTCGCGGTACTCTTGGTCTTGAATCCAGAAATCTGCGTAGGTGACATAGCGGTCGAAGATATTCTGACCGTACTCAGAGTAAGACTCTAGATAAGCGGTTTGAATTTCTTTACCGATGAACTCTACGTAGCGTGGCACTAGGTATCCTTTCAAGAACTCTAGGTACTTCTCGGCGGTCTCTTGAGGGAACTGCTCCCGTTCGATTTGCTGCTCAATAACGTAGAACAGGTGCACTGGGTTCGCGGCCACTTCGGCTTGGTCGAAGTTAAACACACGAGACAGGATCTTAAAGGCGAAACGCGTTGATAGCCCAGACATGCCTTCGTCAACGCCAGCATAATCTCGGTACTCTTGGTAGCTCTTCGCTTTTGGATCGGTGTCTTTTAGAGTCTCACCATCGTAAACACGCATCTTAGAGAATAGAGATGAGTTTTCAGGCTCTTTTAGTCTCGAAAGAATGCTGAATTGCGATAGCAGATCGAGTGTGCTTGGTGAGCAAGGCGCTTGGGATAGCTCACTGTGCTCAAGCAGTTTCTTGTAGATCTTAACTTCTTCAGACACACGCAGACAGTAAGGGACTTTTACAATGTACACACGGTCGAGGAATGCTTCGTTGTTTTTGTTGTTACGGAAGGTCTGCCACTCAGATTCGTTCGAGTGAGCGAGAATCATACCGTCAAATGGCAGTGCAGAAAGCCCTTCGGTACCGTTGAAGTTACCTTCTTGTGTTGCCGTAAGTAGAGGGTGTAATACTTTGATTGGCGCTTTGAACATCTCCACGAATTCCATCACACCTTGGTTGGCTTTACAAAGCGCACCAGAGTAGCTGTAGGCATCAGGATCATCTTGAGAGAAGTGTTCAAGTTTACGAATATCAACTTTACCAACCAGAGACGAGATATCTTGGTTGTTTTCATCACCTGGCTCCGTTTTCGCGATCGCAACTTGATCGAGAATAGAAGGGCGCAGTTTGATGACTTTGAATTTGGAAATATCACCACCAAAATCGTGCAGACGTTTCGCTGCCCACGGAGACATAATTGAGCGAAGATAGCGTTTCTCAATGCCATATTCATTCTTCAATAAGTCGCCGTCTTCGTTAACGTCGAATAGACAGAATGGGTGATCGTTTACTGGGCTTCGTTCACCGTCAGCAGACAATACATAGATTGGTAGTTTCTGCATCAGGGCTTTGAGTTTTTCAGCGAGAGAAGATTTACCACCGCCCACAGGGCCAAGTAGGTAAAGGATTTGTTTACGTTCTTCTAAACCTTGCGCAGCATGTTTTAAGTAAGAAACAATCTGTTCAATCGCATCTTCCATACCGTAGAAATCTTTAAATTCGCTGTAGCGTGAGATGACACGGTTCGAGAAAATACGACTCAGTTGAGGGTCTTGAGCAGTGTCAATAACCTCTGGTTCGCCAATGGCTAGTAATAAGCGCTCGGCAGCATTAGCGTAAGCACTTTTATCGTCTTTACACAGCCCTAAGAACTCCTGCAATGTCAGCTCTTCTTCCTTGGCTGCTTCATAACGTGATTGATAGTGGTCAAAGATACTCATAGTCACATTCCCCTTGTTAACCAGTCAAAACTGACGAGCGATTGAAAAATAGGCTCTCCCTACATTTTAAGGTTAGACCCGCTTCCACAATTTTGCTTAACAATTATGTATTTATTTACAATTTTGCGTGTGAAAAACGTGGCGAGCGCAATAGGCAACTTGAGGCGCGTAGAATCAAATTATTTTACATTCGAGGGGATCTGGCCGTTTGTTTTGAGATTTTAGGTCGCTTAACAATACTCACAATGGATTTATGTGCATTAGATGTATAACTGGGCTCTATTGATTTTTGGAATGGGGTACCATATAATGCGCTAAGTTATCAAAAATTGCTCAATAAATAGGTAGATGTAGTGAAGAATAATGGGTTCAAAATAGTGGCTATCTGCATGTTACGCCAAATGTTCGAGTAACTGGTGGCGTTCGTTATACCAACCTTGAAGGTGATATAGAGAATAGCCCAATACTTGAAAGTGGTATCAACATGGCCGCGAACGTTGGTGTTGCTTACGTTTTCTAGTTGCTTTGGTTTTTCTCTTTGTGTGCGAACATTAAAAAAAGGGTTACTCATGATGAGTAACCCTTTTTCTTGAAACTTTTTAAAAGTTATCGCTGATCTATTAACGAATTAAGCGCTAAAGATTTGAGATAGCTCTGTCGCACATAGGTGGTACTGACGAGGGCAGTTGCGCCATGTTGTTAGCATGCGACGGTACTTCTCTAGCATTGGCATCTGGCTATTGAAGTGGTGATCGGCTTTGTCGAATTGAGGGTAAAGACCTTCAGAATCAACAAGGAAACGCACGTAGTGTACGATCTGCGCTTCAGAAGCGATATCAAAACCTAAGAACTGCAGGCGACGTTGGTCTACTTCAGCACGCTCTTGTTCTGCAAGCATTTTGTTCGACTCTTGCATTGCATGGTACATCTCCATGATGTCGATAATTTCGCGACATTCTGCTTCAGTCAAACAACCAAACTCTTTGTTAAGTTCACGCATTTGGAGTTCGTAACCACGTTCTACAATCGTTTGTAGACGCTGGTATTTCGCGGAGTTCTCAGGATCCATTTGAGACATTAGGTAGTATTGATTTGATAGAATTAGACGCTGAGCATTGGTCATTTCCATGGGAGGAGCCTCACTAAAAACTAAATGTTGTATTCTTTTGTTGCAGTAAGAGTAACAGCATTCCTACGAGTGGAAACATGATCTCAACACGGATTTAATATGATTTTTTGAGTTGATAAAAAAAAGTTGTAAAGAAAAGTGAAAGGATAGTTAGCGCTAGAAAAGAAAACGCCCCAATCGAAAATAAGGCGTTTAAAATAGAGGTTGAGCATCGTCTGCAGTATTAGTATTTTACGTTTGAATGATACTGGCTAAGAACAGCAACAATCTCATCCATTTTCTCTTTGCTTGGCGGATTTGTACCTTCAAGAGGGTAGTCAAAACCAAGTGCTTCCCACTTATGTGCACCCAGCTTATGGTATGGAAGCAGCTCTACTTTCTCGATGTTATCCATGTCTTTGATGAATTCACCTAGCAGATGAGCATCTTCAGGCGTGTCCGTGTAGCCAGGGACAATCACATAACGAATCCACGTCTTCTTACCGATTTTGTGTAGGTAGCGCGCAAAATCCAGAGTACGTCTGTTTGATACACCAATGAAATCGTGGTGAATCTCATCTCGCATGTGCTTAAGATCGAGCATCACTAGATCAGAGGCTTCTAGTACTTCGTCAACCACTTCAGTGTGCTTACGAATGTAGCCATTAGTATCAAGACAAGTGTGGATGCCTTCAGCTTGAGCTGCGCGGAAAAAATCACGAACAAACTCAGGTTGTAGCATCGCTTCACCACCAGAACAGGTGATACCACCGCCCGAAGCTTTCATGAAATGACGGTATGATTTTGCTTCGTTGATGATCTCTTCGACCGTTACTTCCTTTCCGTCATGAAGATCCCATGTATCACGGTTATGACAGTACATACAACGCATTAAGCAGCCTTGAAGAAACACAATAAAGCGGATACCAGGGCCATCGACAGTACCACAAGATTCGAATGAGTGAATGCGACCAGTTGTAGACATGAGCTATTCTCGTAGAGGAATTTATACCGTTTATTTTATTACAAAATCGGTACATAAAATAGGGTCAAATGGTAACGAGACCTTTAAAAATAAAGGCAACCACCTGTGAAGATGATTGCCTTTATTAAACTTGAAAAGTAAAGGACGAAAGCCCTTACTGGTGGCTAGAAGAAAGCAAACATTGTGATACCGCCAGTGGTGTACACTGACTCTTTCGCTTCTTCGTAATCCGGTGTTTTTGCTGTTAGCGCGAAAGATGCACCAACGTATTGGTTATACCAAGCCACACCAAGCACAGCAGTAGCCTGAATGTTCTCTAAAGTCACATCGTATTGTTCTGGATTCGGCCAATTATCTTCGATTTCAGAACGATCACCTTCGATAGTCAGGTCGTTGAATCGGTAGCGACCTTCAAGGCCGGCATAGGTAAACCAACCAGCGTTTGATGCGCCGATCATGCCAGGTTTGAATGGGTTTTCTGTGGTGATGTTAGCTGCACCAAAGTTACCGCCTAAGTCCGTACCCCAACGGAACATAAAACCAGTCGAGATATCACTTCTAAAGTTACCGACGTTGATTTCAGAAACGTTAGAGATTTCGTAGTCAGTATTCGCAAGAGCTTGATTACGCATTAGGTTGAAATGGCTTAGGTAACCAACGCTTCCCGCCCACTCATCATCAACTTGGTATTCCCAACCCATCGGCTCATCCGACTTAGTGATTGAGTGAACCAGCTTTTGAGCATCTTCAGACAGTGCACGTTCGCCCGTAGTACCAAACGTGATATTAAAACGCTGGGCTTGCTGTGGGTTTAAGCTGATGTAATTGAATTCAGTGTGAAGGTAACCTGCGTATGGGCGATCATTAGGCGATGGCGTTTCTAACTCAATGTCAGAAGGCGTATACATCTTGTGGCCAATGGTGATTTCCCACTTGTCTAGAGAGCTTGCGCCCCAGTAGGAAAGACTCAATGGTTTTACCCAGTTATATGGCGTAATACTTGATGATGTGTAACCCAGAAATAAGCCGTTGGTATAGTCTTGGTCGACACCAAAAATACCATCATTATCTAAAGCAAAAGTTAACGTAGAACGCTCAGAGGCTAAAGATGAGAAAGAGAGAAGAATCAGGGGTAAACAACGCAGGTATTTCATGGAGCAGTTACTCTTAAATTATGAACCGCGATATTACCGTAATTTGACAGAATTTGTGGAAAAAAAGTGAATGGCAGGGTGCTTTTTTGCTCAACCTAACATTTCGCGGGATAGGTGAGTGTAGTGCGATTTATTTCAGATATAAAAAAGCCCCGCACATTGGCGAGGCTAATATTATTTACTGTCTATTGAGCGTGAGCTTATAGAGACTCAGTAAATGTACGTGCGATTACGTCAGCTTGTTGCTCTGCAGTTAGAGAGTTAAAGCGAACAGCGTAACCAGATACACGGATTGTTAGCTGAGGGTATTTCTCAGGGTGCTTAACTGCGTCTTCAAGAGTTTCGCGGTTAAGAACGTTAACGTTAAGGTGTTGACCACCTTCAATGCCAGCTTCGTGGTGGAAGTAACCATCCATTAGGCCTGCAAGGTTAGCACGTTGGCTGTCTTGTTCTTTACCTAGTGCGTTTGGCACGATAGAGAACGTGTAAGAGATACCATCTTGTGCGTCAGCAAATGGTAGTTTACCTACAGACGTTAGTGATGCTACAGCACCTTTCTCATCACGACCGTGCATTGGGTTTGCACCAGGAGCGAAAGGAGCGCCAGCACGACGACCGTCTGGAGTGTTACCAGTTTTCTTACCGTATACAACGTTAGACGTGATAGTAAGAACTGACTGTGTAGGGATAGAGTTACGGTAAGTCTTAAGCTTACGGATCTTGTTCATGAACGTAGAAACTAGTTCACAAGCAATATCATCTACACGAGAGTCGTTGTTACCGTATTTAGGGTAATCGCCTTCGATTTCGAAGTCAGTTGCGATACCGTCTTCGTCACGGATTGGCTTCACTTTAGCAAACTTAATTGCAGACAGTGAGTCAGCTGCAACAGATAGACCAGCGATACCACAAGCCATAGTACGACGAACATCACGGTCATGAAGAGCCATTAGAGACGCTTCGTAGCTGTACTTGTCGTGCATGTAGTGAATGCTGTTTAGTGCAGTCACGTATTGCTTAGCTAACCAGTCCATGAATGTGTCTAGGCGACCCATTACGTCATCGTAGTTAAGAACTTCGTCAGTGATCTTGTCTGAAACAGGACCAACTTGCATCTTAAGTTTCTCGTCCACACCGCCGTTGATTGCGTAAAGCATTGTTTTCGCAAGGTTAGCACGAGCACCGAAGAACTGCATTTGCTTACCAACGATCATTGGAGATACACAACAAGCGATAGCGTAATCATCAGACTCTAGGTCAGGACGCATTAGGTCATCATTTTCGTACTGGATAGAAGAAGTATCGATAGATACCTTCGCACAGAAACGCTTGAAGCCGTCAGGTAGTTGCTCAGACCAAAGAACAGTGATGTTTGGCTCTGGAGAAGGACCCATAGTGTATAGAGAGTTTAGGAAACGGAAGTTCGAACGCGTTACTAGCGTACGACCGTCGATACCCATACCACCCATAGACTCTGTTGCCCAGATTGGGTCGCCAGAGAACAGCTCATCGTACTCAGGAGTACGTAGGAAACGAACCATACGCAGTTTCATTACGAAGTGGTCGATCATTTCTTGTGCTTGTTCTTCAGTGATCTTGCCAGCAGCGATATCACGCTCGATGTAGATGTCTAGGAAAGTCGAAGTACGACCTAGAGACATTGCAGCACCGTTTTGAGATTTAACAGCAGCTAGGTAGCCGAAGTAAGTCCACTGGATAGCTTCTTGAGCTGTTTGAGCTGGCTCAGAGATATCGAAACCGTATTTCTCAGCCATTTGCTTGATTTGACCTAGAGCACGATGTTGCTCAGAGATCTCTTCACGCAGTTGCATTGTTTCTGCTAGGTTTTCACCGTTTTCGAATTGCTCTTGAAGAGAAGCAAATTGAGCTTGCTTGTCTTTCATTAGGAAATCAATACCGTAAAGTGCAACACGACGGTAGTCACCAATGATACGACCACGGCCGTAAGCATCAGGAAGACCAGTCAGAACACCAGACTTACGACATTTTAGGATATCAGGAGTGTAGATATCGAAAACGCCAGCATTGTGTGTTTTGCGGTATTCTGAGTAGATTTTTGAAACCATTGGGTCAAGAGTTTCACCGTATGCTTTACAAGAACCTTCAACCATACGCACACCACCGTTAGGGATGATTGCACGTTTTAGTGGCTTCTCAGTTTGTAGACCAACGATAGTCTCAAGATCTTTCTCAATGTAACCTGCATCGTGAGCAGTAATGGTAGAGATAACAGAAGTATCGAAATCTACAGGTGCTTTAGTTGCGTTTTCCTGTTTGATACCTTCCATTACCGAAGACCAAAGCTTGTTAGTTGCTTCAGTACCCTCAGAAACTAGGAAAGACTCGTCGCCTTCATACGGCGTGTAGTTCTTTTGAATGAAATCACGAACGTTTACTTCGCTTTGCCACTCACCTGCAGCAAAATCTTCCCAAGCTTTAGCAAATTGCTCTGCCATGACATACCTACCTTTTTAGTAGAAAAAATACGTACATTAACACTGTTGAGCCAGCGCCCCTCGTAAGGGTAGTACACTCTTATTAATAACAATATATATGAGCATATAAGCGTCATATGGTTATATATATTGTCACTACCTTTTATATGTTGTCTTTACTCTATGAATTCAAGACTACGCTAAAAAATTTCTGTAAACCTTAAACTAAATCAATAAATGCCAAAAAAAGTTGAAAAAATTTGAGTGGCAGGGGTTGCCACCCAAACTTTTTTTTAATCCTAATACTACTTTTGTGTAGTAAGGACCATTATAGCCAAGCTTTTAGGCCATATTGACTTTCTAGCATACCAACTGCAAGCATTGCTACTAGACAGATAACTAAAACGCCAACTGGGATAACAATCTTATCTACAAATGATAGACGCTTCGCACGCTCTTTATCACCAATTAGACCGTTATTATCTAGAAGCATAGTCAGTGCCCATGCTAATACTGGGTTAACAACCGCTGAACCGAAGATACAGATACCAGCTGCTTGAGAGTCTTTTGAATCTTTAACCATCTGCATACCCGCTTCAAGTAGAGGTAGAGATACACCTACAAGTAGCGCAACACGCATCACTGGTGGCCATACTGCTACGTCCATTGGGAAGCCAAGAATCGCAACAATAATACATAGAGAGCCAAGCAAGATTGCGCCGCCAGGGATTGGACGTTTCGCGATTGCTGCTGGGATCATGTAAGTACCCCAAGATGAAGTGATGTTACCACCACCAACTGCTGTACCTACCATTTGACGAACTGAACACATAGTCATTGTGTCGTCTACGTCCATCAGTACTTTTTCAGACTTTTTAGGGTAGTTCAGTTCTTGGAAGATACGGTGACCTAGGAAGTCAGGTGACCACATTGCTACTGCTAGGATTGCAAATGGTAGAGAAGCGATGAAGTGCTCAACGTTTGGTAAACCAAGCATCCAACCTTCTTCAGTAGAACCCCACCAGTAGATTGGGTTTAGGTTTGGAATGCCTGTTTCAGTTACGAATTTGATATCGAAACCAGCACCAAGTACTAGAGCAATAGCTAGACCAGTGAAAGCACAAACAGGGATTGCTAACCAACGCTTGTTCACTTTAGCAAGGAATGCATATAGACCGATGGTAACGGCTAGAACAATCAAACCGATGTAACCCATGCTACCAGCAGCGACAGTGTCAGACTGAAGACCAACAGCCCAAGCTTGAATTGAGTTGATTTGGCTCATTGTACCGGTTAGACCCAAGAAGATGAGCAAGCCACCCGCCGTACCTTCAGAGGTAAGGTTAACAAGTTTAGACCCACCTTTTAGGAAGCTTAGGATAAGACCGAAGACACCGATAAGGATTGCCAATGCAAGAGGGTGAGCACCAGCAAGAGCGATGGTACCAATAAGAGGAATCATTGGGCCGTGGTTACCGGCAAGGTTAGCTTTAGGGTTAAAGAAACCAGAAGCAAGGATACAGAACAGCAGTGCAGGGATAAGCATTTCTACACGAGCGACTTCAATCGCAAAGTCTTTACCAAGGTTTACGTGATCCCAAGCTTGAGTTAGGCCTTCAGCCCAAGACATCATTACTGCAGAGTACATCGCGATGATACCAATGGTACCAGCCAGTGCAGGAACAAGGTCTTCTAGTTCAAAGCGGAAGTCACGGCCAGGAAGGTTTAGGCCAAAGCGGCGAGGCTTCATGATTTGAAGTTCGTGATCTAGATAATCTGAGCGGTTCTCAAATTCAGAAGCAGGGCGGTGTAGCTCTTTATAGCTTTTCTCTTCTACTTCAGAGTTCGCATTGTTCACAACGTCTGACATAGATTCCTCATATTTTATGTTAGTAATTCTAAAATTGAATTCTATAAGTTCGCGTAATTGCGTAATTGCGTTATTTCTTAGTTATAACTCATTAACATCATGTTGCACGGTTTTGATGTGCTTTATGCAGCTAAGTTAAAAGAAATGTTTGGCATTTTTAATGCCTTATTCTTTGCTGAGGAGTCTAACAAGCTTACCCTTTAGGGTGATTGATCTTGATCACTTTATGAGTATATGTGAAAGAAAGCTACAAAACGCAGCGATTCATTAACTTCCCATTGATGAATCGTGTAATTAGTTTTCACAAATTGACGTTTACCTATCTTCTTCGAGCCTTTGTCGTCATGGCTTGAGTTCAATACTCAATTCTTACTGAGTTATTTCACTATTACTTGCTTCCCAACTGTTCCGAGTGAAATGCTTACAATGTAATAACCTTAAAATAATTGTGCCTTACGGTGTGTATGTAGTGTTGAGCGTGCAGATTATATTTTGCAGATCTCGGCGTATCTAAGTTCACAAAACTTGTTTTTCTTGTGAGACATCAAGCTACGTGAATCTCATTTTGGTTAACTTTATTTAAACAATGTAAAGGGTGTAATTACAGCTTATTGATAGAACTCATTCATTAAATTGAGGCGAAAACGCTACCTTTTGCATAATAAGTCAGAGTGAATCGCTATTTATTCCAATTTATTAGGTTAATAATTTGTTGCATGTTGTTTCGTGTGGTGCTAGTTTGTATCGCATGAAAAGGTCGGAGTACCTTGCATTTTCACAAACTTGGGAGAGAAAGCGCATGAAAGATGTACCAGCGCTGGACATAAAGGATCTACACAAAACGTTTGGTCAAAATGAAGTTTTAAAGGGAATTTCACTTTCTGCGCACAAAGGCGATGTTGTATCGATTATCGGATCTTCAGGGTCGGGTAAAAGTACTTTCCTTAGATGTATCAACCTTTTAGAGACACCAACTGCAGGCGAGATTTGGGTTAATGGCGAATTAATTCAAATGAAAAACAACCGCCAAGGCGTATCTGTTCCTGCTAATGAAAAACAAGTACAGCGAATCCGTTCTCGCTTAGCGATGGTTTTTCAAGGCTTCAATCTTTGGTCTCACCTGACCGTTCTCGAAAACGTTATCGAAGCGCCTGTTCACGTCTTAGGTGTACCTAAAGCACAAGCGATTGAAAATGCAGAGCTACTACTTAAAAAAGTAGGCTTGTATGAGCGCAAAGATTACTACCCAGGTCATTTATCCGGTGGACAACAACAACGAGCGGCAATTGCTCGAGCGTTAGCGGTTGATCCGGAAGTGATGCTGTTTGATGAGCCAACATCAGCACTTGACCCTGAGTTAGTAGGGGAAGTACTTGGTGTAATGCGAGATCTAGCAGAAGAAGGAAGAACCATGCTTGTGGTAACACATGAAATGGCTTTTGCTCGTGACGTATCAAACCATGTGATGTTCCTGCACCAAGGTCTAGTGGAAGAACAGGGCGATCCAGCTAAACTGTTTACGGAACCTGAATCTGAACGTTTACAACAATTTATCTCATCGATTTACTAATCAGAATTGAAACGCCGTTGCCAAGGTAAACAGCGACGGTGTGAACAATAAAACACAACAAGTAAGTTAATAAGCAACAACAAACACAATATTAAAACTAGCAAAACATAAAAACCTAAATCACAGGAGTAGGGATATGAAAAAGTGGTTATTAGTCGCGGCACTTGCTGCAACTGCTGCAACGGGCGTAGCTCAAGCAAAAGAATGGAAAACAGTACGCTTTGGTATTGAAGGTGCTTACCCTCCATTTAGCTGGACAGAAGCTGATGGTTCACTGAAAGGCTTCGATGTCGATATGGCTAACGCACTTTGTACTGAAATGCAGGTGCAGTGTAAGATCGTTGCACAAGACTGGGATGGTATCATTCCTTCTCTACTTGCTCGTAAATATGATGCGATCATTGCGGCAATGTCTATCACGGAAGAACGTAAGAAAAAAATCGACTTCACAGGTAAATACGCACTTATCCCAAACAAGTTCATCGCTAAGAAAGGTGCAGGCCTTAACTTTGATGATCTAAGCGGTCAAAAGATTGCCGTTCAACGTGCAACAACTCACGATAAATACCTAACAGACAACTACGGCGATACAGTAGAGATCGTTCGTTACGGTTCATTCGACGAAGCTTACCTTGATCTAGCAAACGGTCGTGTTGCTGCTGTACTAGGTGATGCATCTGCTCTAGAAGAAGGCGTGCTAAACAAAGCTGGTGGTGAAGACTACGAGTTCGTTGGTCCATCACTAACTGATCCTAAGTGGTTCGGCGAAGGTTTTGGTATTGCTCTACGTAAGCAAGACAAAGATCTGACTAAGCAATTAGATGCGGCAATCCTTTCACTACGTGAAAAAGGCATCTACCAAGATATCGCGGCTAAATACTTCAACTACGACGTATACGGTCAGTAATCTTTAGCGTCAATTCTTAAGGGAGAGGTTCTCCTCTCCCTGTCTTACCAACTTTTTCGCAGTTCTGTTGGAATCCATTATGTTTGATTTACAAGGATATGAAGCGTCGATCCTGAAAGGGGCGGTGCTCACAATCGAAGTTGCCTTGCTGTCGCTAATTTTAGCTATGGTTCTTGGTATGCTAGGTGCCTTAGCAAAACTCGCGCCTTATCGCTGGGCTCGTGCTATTGCAACCCTCTACACAACCGTCATTCGAGGTATTCCCGATCTCGTATTGATGATGCTGATTTTCTTTGGTGGACAAATCCTTTTAAACAACAGTTTGTATTCCATCAACGAGTGGCTCAACGAGTGGTTTGCATCCAGTGATCCTAACCACGAATGGACCTCTTACCTACCTGATTATATTGATGTCAGCCCATTTGTTGCTGGTGTCTTAACCATAGGCTTTATTTTCGGTGCCTATATGGCAGAAACGTTCCGTGGTGCCATCATGGCTGTCGACAGCGGTGAAATGGAAGCGGCAAAAGCTTATGGTATGAGCCCTGTAAAGGCGTTTCACCGCATACTGCTACCGCAGATGATTCGTCACGCATTACCGGGTTTTGGGAATAACTGGCTGGTATTACTTAAAACCACTGCGCTGGTTTCGATTATTGGCCTAGAAGACATGGTACGTGTTAGTGCACTGGCGGCGGGTTCAACCAAAATGCCATTCACTTTCTACATGACTGTGGCGATTATCTTCTTATTCTTCACCAGTGTTTCAACGGGCTTACTTAAGCTGGTTGAACGTAAATTCAGTATCCACGCGAGGTAGTTATGGACTTTTCATTGATAATTGAAAGCCTGCCGATTTACCTTGGTGGTTTATGGACAACGGCTTGGATGGTTTGCGTTGCTTTGATCATTGGCTTATTCGTCGCCATACCACTAGCTATCGCTCGTAACAGTCCAAATATGCTGATTAATGCTCCGGCTTGGTCATTCATCTATTTCTTCCGTGGTACGCCATTATTGGTGCAGTTGTACCTGATTTACTACGGAATGGATCAGTTCTTCCCTGTAAAAGATACACTATGGGAAAATGCATGGTTTTGTGCTTTGGTGGCATTCATCCTTAACACATCGGCATACACAGCTGAAATCATTCGCGGTGCGATTAACGGCTTACCAAAAGGTGAAGTTGAAGCAGCAAAAGCGTATGGCATGAGCACACCTAAGACATACCGACGTATCATTCTGCCAAGTGCATTACGTCGTGCATTACCGGCTTACAGTAACGAAGTTATCTTTATGCTTCACGGCTCAGCCGTTGCAGGTATTGTGACGATTATGGATCTAACGGGTGCAGCTCGTTTGGTTAACTCTCGCTACTATGCTCCGTTTGAATCTTTCCTAACAGCAGGTCTGTTTTACATGGGGTTGACGTTTATCATCATTGCGATTTTCAAATTCGCAGAGAAACGTTTCTTAGCTTACTTAAGACCACTTAGCTAATTACACATCATAATTAACAAAACGGCGCTTCTATAGCGCCGTTTTTTATGAGCAGATTCTGTTGCTGTTGATTACTTAAACGTTGACCAAATCGGAGCGTGATCTGACGGTTTTTCAATGCCGCGTAGCTCGTAATCGATGCCAGCTTCAGTACACTTATCGGCAAGCTTTTGAGTCGCTAGGACTACATCAATACGCAGGCCGCGGTTGTCTACGAAGCCTTTTGAGCGGTAGTCAAACCACGAGTATTGGTCGTTTACTTCAGGGTGCAGTAAGCGGAAGCTATCCACAAAACCCCAATCCATCAGTGTTTTCAACCATTCTCGCTCTTCTGGTTGGAAAGAGCACTTACCTGTTTTCAACCAACGTTTCGCATTAGGTTCACCGATGCCGATGTCTGCGTCGATAGGGCTGATATTAATGTCGCCCATCACAATGACTTGTTCGTCTTTGTTGTGGTAGTCATTTAGGTAAGTCATCAAGTCTTTGTAGAACTGGCGTTTGTACGGGTATTTTGTTTCATGCTTGATGTTATCCCCTTGAGGGAAGTAGCCATTTAGCACGGTAACCTTTTCACCATTTTCATCTTCAAACGTCGCCATGATCATGCGTTTTTGATGGTCTTCATTATCTGTTGGGAAACCCTTCTGCACAGAAATAGGCTCTTGCTTACACAACATTGCCACACCGTAGTGGGCTTTTTGACCGTGGAAGTAAACCTTATAGCCCATTGCTTCAACATCAGCAATTGGGAAGGCTTCATCGTGCACTTTTATCTCTTGCAGACCAATCACGTCGGGTTGGTGTTTGTCGATAATAGCTTGCAGTTGGTGAAGGCGGGCTCTAAGACCGTTGATGTTGAAGCTAATTACTTTCATTTGTTTTTATACCTCTCGTAAACCTTTGTCACTGCTTGTTTTTAAAGGTTTTTGATTTGGTGGATTTCATGGTTCATCGTATTTAACCATGCTTAATAATTTCTGTCGCCACTTTGTAGAGACAAAATGGCGACATTAAATGATGTGAATACTTACAGTTACGTAGAATCTATTGAGTCTTAAGTAAATCCAAAAAGAACGCGTATTCAAGTGCGTCTTCTTTTAATCGTTTAAATCGGCCAGAAGCGCCACCGTGACCGGCTTCCATATCGGTTTTGAACAGCAATACGTTGTTGTCTGTTTTCATTTCACGCAGCTTCGCAACCCATTTCATTGGCTCAAAGTACTGCACCTGTGAGTCATGCAGGCCTGTCGTTACCAACATGTTCGGGTAGTTTTGTACCTTAATGTTGTCGTACGGTGAGTACCCCAGCATGTAATCGTAGTAGGCTTTATCGTTCGGGTTACCCCATTCGTCATACTCATTGGGGGTTAGAGGGATCGATTCATCGAGCATGGTTGTCACAATGTCTACAAACGGAACATGTGCACCAATACCACGGTACAGTTCTGGTGCTTGGTTGATGATTGCTCCCATCAATAGACCGCCAGCAGACCCCCCAACGGCGAACACTTTATCTTTCGCGCCGTAGCCTTCTTCAACAAGCTCTTTGGTTACATCAATAAAGTCGTTGAACGTGTTTTGTTTGGTCAGTTTTTTGCCATCTTCATACCAAGGGCGACCAAGCATTTCTGAACCGCGGACATGTGCGATGGCATAAACAAAACCTCTATCCAGTAGGCTTAGGCGAGTTGAGCTGAAGGTAGGTTCAATCGTAGAGCCGTAAGACCCATAGCCGTATTGGTAGATTGGGTTAGTGCCGTCTTTCTTAAATAAGTCTTTACGATAAACCAAAGAGACAGGAACTTGCTTACCATCGCGAGCCGTAATCATGATTCGCTCTGATTGGTAGTTATCCGCTTCGAAACCACCTAATACGGGTGTTTGCTTCATGAGTTCGGATTCACCTGTACTTAGGTCGAAATCATAGTAAGTACCTGGCGTGGTTAAGCTGCTGTAATAGATACGAACTTTTGCGTTATCTAATTCATAGTTACGCGTTAGGTAAGCGGCAAATGCGGTGTCGTTAAATTCAAGTGGGAACTCGTTGCCTGTTGAGAGTTGGCGAACTTTCACTGTAGACAAGCCATCCGCGCGTTGTTCGTAAACAAGATGGTCATCAAACAACTCGAAATCTACAAGCTGAGTATTATCGTCTGCTGGGATGACATCGACCCATTTTGAGCGATCATGCATCTCTTCGGCGGTGACTTTCATTAAACGGAAGTTGACCGCTTGGTAGTTGGTGTAGATGTAATACCAATCACCTAGCTTAGCGATGCTGTACTCTATGCCGGTCTCTTTTGGGTAGAAAGCCTCAGCTGTAGCCTTTGGGTTGTTGGCATCGATGACTGAAACACCGCTGGTTTCTGTGCTCGAGTGCCAAATGTAGACCTGTTCACCATCTTTGCTTTTGCTCAAAGAGGTGTAGTAAGCGCTATCGGTCTCTTCGTAGATTAACTCATCGCTTGCTTGATCTGTGCCTAATACGTGGCGGTAAACTTGATAACCCAGCAATGTTTGTGGATCTTTTTTGATGTAGTAGAAGGCTTGGTTGTCGTTTTGCCATGCGATTGCACTCGAAGCGCCTTCAATTTCATCTTTTAGGTATTCACCTGTTGTGAGGTCTTTGATCTTGATGGTGTAAATGCGGCGGCTTAGCGTATCTTCGCCATAGGCCAACAAGTTTTCGTCTGGGCTGATCGTTAAGCCACCAATACTGAAGAATTCATGTTCTTTTGCTAGCTCGTTAACATCTAAGATGACTTGCTTGTCTGTGCCTAAAAAGTTTTTTTCACGCAGGTGAACTGGGTATTCGTTGTCACCTGTGACCTTATTCGAGTAGTAGTAACTGCCTTTGCGAACCGGTACCGAATTGTCGTCTTTTGCGATTCGGCCTTTGATCTCTTCAAATAATTGTTTTTGTGCTGCTTCTGTATGTTTCAACACTGTATCTGCGTACTGATTCTCTTGCTCAAGTTGTTGCAAAATCTCTGGATCTTGGCGTGCATCGTTGCGCATCCAGTAGTAATCATCGATTCGGGTGTCACCATGAATCGTCATTGCGTGAGGGACTTTCTTAGCAACGGGTGCTTGGGTTTGCTGAGCGACGAGCTGTGATTGAGAGTAGTGGTTCATGGTTGAGATTCCTTGATTGCTGCATCCGGCGACAAGCGCTATTGATACGGCTAATGTGGTTAAAGCGATACGCATCTGTATATCCTTAGTGTGTACCTTACTCGTTTTAATGCCAGCATCCTTTGTTGTGAGAGTTCAGGTACGTTGGTGTTCTTCCAGTGATATTATTTATAATTGGATTCTGGATATGCACCTTCATCGTAAGTGTCTGTTATTGTTTTCAAAAAATCAAAGCAATGTTAAATGAAATTACTGATACGTGAGAGTGGAAGGAATAAATGTGCAACAAAAAGGGACACACTTTTCAGTATGTCCCTTTCCTTTGTTTAGCAAGATTCGAGTTTTACGTTAAATAGCCAATGGCATTTCGTTTGAGTGGTCAGGTTTACGATTAACCCAACGTAAACCAAGCATAGCGATGAATGACATAGCAATCATCAGGCAACCGAGTGGCAGTTGGTCTTGAGCTGGGAAGAACGATGCCAATAGTGTTGCGATGCCAGCACCTAGGTTTTGCATACCACCTAAAATCGCACCTCCAGTACCAGCGTGGTACGGGAATGGCGAAAGTGCCCCTGTTGTTGCTGCTGGGAATAATATGCCAGCGCCCAAGAAGTAAATTGTGGCACCGCCAATCAAAGTTAATGCTGTTGTTTGACCAAACAGACCCGGTATCAATACCACTGTTGAGCCTACCAATATCGCAACCAGACCAACATTCAATGCACGGCGCTCAGAGCGACGTTGTGCGATGTAACTAGATAAGCCTGCACCGACTAAGTAACCTGGAATAGGCAAGACAAACAGCAAGCTTACTGTGGTTGCCGGTAAGCCAAGTACGCCACCAAGCAACACACCTGCCGCTGCTTCAAATACGGCTACACCAGCAAAGGTTGCGACTAATACCAATAAGAAACCTTGGAAACGTTTATCAGACAGAACGAACTTGTAGCTGTTGGCAACCGATTCATGCTTGCGTCGTTCTTTCGGCAGTGTTTCCATCATGCTCGTCATCATAGTGATCACAACAGCAATACCAAACAGCGCAAGGAATAAGTAGCTAGAACGCCAGCCGAAAACTTCTGTTAGGTAACCACCCAGTACAGGAGCCATCAATGGTGAGAAAATCACACACATGCTAATCAAGCTGTTTGCACGGTGCAGCTCTGCGCCTTCAAAACAGTCGCGAGTCAATGTACGAGACATCGCACCACCACAACCGATGCCCAAACCTTGGATAAAGCTGCCCGCTAAGAACCATTCATATTCGTGAGCGAACAATGCTACCAAAGTACCGATGATGTAGATGATCAAACCAATCACGATGATCGGTTTACGACCTAGGCGATCTGAAAGTGGGCCGTAAACAAATTGCGACAGACCATAAGGGATCAAGTAACACGCCATCACTGCCTGCAGTGAAGATGCCGAAACTAAGAACTCACCTGCCATATGACCGATAGAAGGCACGTACATCGTTTGAGTCATTTGACCTACGGCAGTCAGAATAGCGATTAAAAAGGTAAGTTTCGCTAATGGAAACGAGGCGGACATTTGCGTATCTCTCCAAAAATTAAGACGTAAAAAGCCTTAGCGCTCCATTAAAGGAGAGCCAAATGAATAAAGTGTTCAGGGAATCTAGGCGCGAGATATTAGATCTTGATTGCGGGCTTAGCAATCAAAAAGTGTGAAGTTGAGCAAGATAAAAATCTATAACTTGGATTACAAAAACTAATCCGAAGTTACTGCATTTTAAAGAGGGAGAGGGTGGAGTGGGCTTCCTTTAAATATCGATGTTCTGGCTATGTCCAAAGCGCTAAAACCTAAGCAACACAGCTAATGATTATATGAGTACATCATTTGAAATCACAGAAAAAAGGAAGAAAACACGCTCTATTAACATTTGTATAAACTTTCGTTTTATATGTAAGCAATTTGTGCTGTAATTATCCGCTAAGCTATTCGTCTAACTCATTTACATTGTGTACAGCAATTCGTTGTCGATGTGATAGTTATGGTTATGGAAGTCTTTTGGCTTAAATAAGGATATTAAATGCGCTCTCTATCGGTACAGTGGAAAATAACCCTCTTAGCAGGTTGTTGTTTAATCATTACGTCACTGTCTCTTATTGGTTTCTCGATCTACAACGCGACGAGCAATCAACAAGTCATCAAATCTCAAAGTTCAGAATCAGTTATCAATAAAACTCAGCAGTTGCTGGCGTCTGTTTCTCAGCTAAACGCTCAAGAAACTCAACGTTATGTAGACGAAGCTATTTACCGCGCAGAGATGCTTGCGGCCAGTGCTCAGTTTCTAAAAAACAATGCAGACGAAAACTTTACACCAAGTGAAGAGCTTCGTACCGCCTTGGATGAAATGGTTCGTCGCTCGGTTTTAAACTTCGACTCTATTCAAGGAGCGTATCTAGTTTTCAAGCCTGACTTGCTCGATAGTGAAGATGCGAATTATGTCGATGCTGATTATGTTGGTTCTAACGAAAAAGGTCGTTTTGCTCCTTACTGGAAGGTGGCAGATAACGGTGAAAATGTTCTAGCGAACGTTCTTTCAGAATCTATCTTGAATGATGACAGCAATAGCGAACGTTTTTACTGTCCTTTGTCTTCAGGGCAAACGTGTATTAGTACGCCGAGAGTCCTGAACAGCGGTGGTGTAGCACTACTTACGTCCTCTATTTCAGTCCCTATTTTGGTTGACGACGTTGCTATTGGTTTTCTTGGTATTGATCTAAGACTTGATGGTTTAACCAGTGTGATTACTCAATCTGACCAGAGCTTGTTTAACGGTGCGGGTAAAGCTTACGTGGTTAGTCTAGATGGTTCGGTCATCGCTTCTGATGATTCAAGCATTGCAGTCGGTTCAACTTTCCAAAGTGGCAATACAAACAGTGATTTAATGACCGACTTTATCTTTGGTGGTGAAGTGACAACGCAATGGAGCGAGAACGGTGAGTGGTTACTTGCCTTTGCACCTGTTGTTGCAGCTAACCAAACTTGGGGGGTGTTGTTTGAGATCCCAAGAGACAGTGTCGTCGCTGACGCAAATAAATTGGATTCCATCATTAGCACTAAGCTAAGTGAAGGCATCAAAACAGAAGTGATCGCCGGTACAGTGTTTATTATCTTTGGCTTAGCCATTATCGCATTTGCTTCCCTTTCAATTGTGAAGCCTATTCGACAAGTGGTTGAGCGACTTAATGATATTGCTTCTGGTGAAGGTGATTTGACCCAACGTTTGGAAGTGAAATCTCAAGACGAAATTGGTCAGCTATCCAAAGGGTTCAACTTATTCTTAGACAAGCTACAACACACGATCAAAGAAGTGATTCACACCACTGAGCAAGTGGCGAGCACGACAAGCCAGGCTAAAGCATCGGCATCAAGCACTCGAGAAAGCAGTGAATCTCAATTTAAAGAAGTGGATCTTGTGGCGACAGCGGCAGAAGAGATGACTCAAACTGCGGGCTTAGTGGTACAAAACGCAGAAGTGGCCGTTGATGCTGCTTGTGAAGCGAATCGTTCTGCTCAACAAGGGCAACAAGTCATCGAACTTTCAGCCGGTGAAATGAGAAAGCTGGTTGAGCGTATGTCGAGTGCTGTTCCTATTGTTGAAGAATTGGCAAAAAATAACGGAAACATCACCGAGATCTTAAGTGTGATTGAAGGGATCTCTGAGCAAACTAACTTACTGGCATTGAACGCGGCGATTGAAGCGGCTCGTGCTGGCGAACAAGGTCGAGGTTTTGCTGTTGTTGCGGATGAGGTAAGAAACCTCGCAAGTCGCACCCAGTCATCGGTTGGTGAGATCAGAGCGGTGATCGACAAGGTTCATGCTGGAACTCAAGATGTCGTTGAAGCAATACAAGAAGGCAATATCCTAGCTAACGATACAGCACTACACGTTCAGAAAGCAGTTGAAGATCTGGGGTCGATCTTTACTTCTATTGAGGCGATCAGT
Organism: Vibrio sp. 10N.247.310.23; assembly: GCF_041467155.1. Lineage (NCBI taxonomy): Bacteria > Pseudomonadati > Pseudomonadota > Gammaproteobacteria > Vibrionales > Vibrionaceae > Vibrio > Vibrio sp. 10N.247.310.23. The sequence continues at coordinate 209,096 of NZ_JBFSTZ010000001.1, forward strand.
GATATGAACAGTCAGATCGTTCGAGCAGCCGAAGAGCAACAATCGGTTTCCGGTGAAGTAAATCAAAGCGTGGTTAATATTCGCGATTTGAGTGCGAAGATCTTGGAGCAAGCCGCGGCTTCTGAGCAAGTCGGCAATGAAATTGACCAACTGTCTCAACAACAACAGAAGTTGGTCAATCAGTTCAAGGTATAAGCATTAAGCCTTAACCAGTTCTTGAATAGAAAAAGGGACAAATGAAGATTTCATTTGTCCCTTTTTTAATTGTTTATTTAGAGGCTATGCAATAACCAGCGGTTGACGCTGCTTACTCTTCGATAAACCAGTAGCCTTTGTTGACCAATTCAGTCACGACAGTTATGCCCGAAGGAGATAGGGCAGTAGCCGAGGTAATCATGGTCTCATCGCAAAGTATGTTGAGTAACGAAGAATCCGCTTCATCCACCTTAACCACTTCGCCATTGATGTAAGCAGTGTTGCTTTCATTTTCGTGGTAGAGCGCCTTTAAGCCTGATACTCGGTGAATCTCACCTTCAGACTCTAAGTGTTGAGCGATCTCTTCTTGAGTCCATAGTGGCTCTGGAGCAACGATATCAAGCTGGTGGCGTGATTGGCTTAGCAGACAACCCATGAATTCACTGATGGTTTCAGGTTGCTCTAGTGCAGATTTCAACATGCCTGTGAGATTACTTAAATCCGATGAACGAATTTTTCCGTAGCCTTCTTGCATTTTGAATTCTGGATCGTGCAGGTGTACGTCACCCATATCATGAGCAAGCACAAAATCGGCAAAGTTGCTGATCAGTTCTTGTTCTTTAGGCGAGCGGTAGCCAATAGAGTAGCTCATTGACGGCTCTAACGTGCTCCCTTCATGTGGGAAACCTGGTGGGATATAAAGGATATCGCCCGGCTCTAAAGTTTCATCAATGATTGGGTCAAAACCTTCAATTTGACGAAGTGCAGACGCTTGAACAGTCTCTTTGTATTGGCCAACATCTTTAGCGCCAACCTTCCATTGACGTTTGCCTTGACCTTGAATGATGAAGACATCGTATTGATCAATATGTGGGCCTACGCCGCCTTCAGGTGCTGAGTAGCAGATCATGAGATCGTCGAATAACCAGTTTGGTAACGCTTGGAACGCCTCAGTCAGCTGATTTGCGCCTTGGTGCCAGTGGTTCGCTGCTTGAACGATCAGTTGCCAATGAGTTTCGGTTAATTCGCCAAACTTTTCTTCAGAGAATGGGCCGTGTTCTGCAGTCCACTGATTGTCGAGGTTAGAGACAAAGCGAGAATCCACTTCTTCTTCCATCGATAAACCAGCAAGTTCTTCCGGCGAAATTGGGTCGACGAAGTTTTGGAAGCCACCCTTTAAGATGGTTGGTTTTTTATGCCAGTAGTTTTCAAGAAACTCGGGCATAGAAAAGCTGAGTTGGTACATGTGAATCCTGTATATTTTTATGCTAGATGCTAGATGCTAGATGCTAGTTTGGCTTGTAAATCTTGCTGGACAATTTTGATTGCTTCTAACGCGACTTTTGGATCGATTTCGTTGCTTTCGAGCAGATAGATCAGGTCGACAGCTAACTTAACTTCTTCTGGTGCGTTATCCAGTGGTGATGGTGTGTTATCAGTGTTCATTTCGCTTAGGGTTCTCTAAGTTAATCAGTCTCTCAATATTTTTCATTGAGTCTTCACAGCGTTCTAATCGCTCTTTTGCTAACTGCCAAGCCTCTTCCGCTTTTTTCTTACTGTGGCGAGGCGCAGAATCAAACGTTAACTTTCGTACTCGTACTAAATCGACCAATCGCTTTTGCCAGTCTTGGTGCTGGGCGAGTTCGTTGTATAGGTCGTTCAGGGTTTTCCCTGACTTGCTTTTTCGGTCCAAGCGTAAATCGTGGTTGGCTAACTCTCTTTGGATTGCTGCAATCTGATTGGTCAGCTTTTCTGTCAGGTAGTTGGCTCTGGACGCGGTCAGTTGATTTGAGGTTTGTTCACGTACAATGGTGCGGTACGTTGCCTGAGTTTCAAGTGCATAGGGAAGCAAAACAGAGGCGCCGCATTTAAATAAGGCTCGGTCAAACAAGGCTTGATGATAAGCCCCTCGAGATTTGTCAACCTGCGAGCAATGGCCAATCAAGGTATCAATAACACTTTTTAGCTTTGAAAATTGATTCATTTCACTTCCCGTTGGCTACTGCCTATAAGTTCACAAACCAAGCTTCGTATGCCAGTTTAATTGCAAGTACGCTTACAACTGTAACAAACACAGGTCTTATAAATGTTGCACCGAACCGAATAGCAGAGTGAGCGCCAACAAATGCACCGGCCATCAAACAAAGGCCCATGGTTAAACCTAGAACCCAATCAATATGACCAAGAATCGCGAAGGTCACCAAAGAGGTAAAGTTACTGGTAAAGTTCATGGCTTTGGATAGACCAGAGGCAAGTAAGATGTTTAAGCGATAAAGCGCCATAGAGCTTACCGTCCAAAACGCGCCAGTTCCTGGGCCAGCAACCCCATCATAAAAGCCAAGAATGAATCCTTGGTACTTTTGTTTTCTCTTAAGCACAGGGCATGGCTTAGGAGACACATTATGGCTCACATCTGGAGTCTTATGAAAAATGGTATAGACCGCTGCGGCAAGAATGACTAACGGCAATACCTTCTCTAACCACTCGGTGCTAATGGCATCAACAGTGAGTGTGCCGATGGTCGCACCTATTAAAGTAGATATGAATGCATTGACCCAACACTCAGGCTTGAACAGCTTTTTACGGTAGTAAGTGAATGCAGCTGTAGATGAAGCGAAGGTTGCTGCAAGCTTGTTAGTACCCAATGCGATGTGTGGCGGTAAACCAAGCGATAGCAAAGCTGGAACGGTTAACATCCCTCCGCCACCTGCGACAGCATCAATAAAGCCTGCTGCAAATGCAACCAGAGCAAGTATGACCAACATGGTTGGCTCAATCATTTCCATAAATAGCTAGTGTTCTCGTTATCGGCTGATAGGGCAGCCACATGAAAAACCGATGGATTAGTCATGTTGGGTTGTGAATGCAAGGGCCTAGCGATGAAGGCCCATAACTACCTCAAGGGCAGGGGATATTAGTATTTTATTGTTCTTTTAAAAGGCGGTAGTGAATCGAGTAGGGACTTTCCGTATCGCTTCGTTACTATGCGTCTATCAAGGATCGTGACTTTACCAGAATCTCTTTCCTTACGCAGTAGTCTACCCACAGATTGAATAAGCTTTTTACTCGCATCTGGAACAGTAATCTGCATAAAAGGGTTGCCACCGCGTGATTCAATATATTCTGAATGTGCTTGCTCTACAGGAGAGGTAGGAACACCAAAAGGAATCTTGGTAATCACGAGGTTTTCAAGAAGCTCACCCGGTAGATCAAGACCTTCAGAAAAGCTGCCAGTTCCAAAAAGAACGCTGGTTTTACCTTGGTCTATTAGCTTTTTATGTTTTTTTAGGATTTCAGTTCGTGAAGTATCACCTTGAACCTGCAATGCCCACGATTTTTTAACGAAATCTGTTGCTAAAGCCTCTGCAACTTTGTTCATTTGCCAGTAAGAAGAGAATAGAACGAGATTGGCTTTTTTGTCTTCTATTACCTTAGGCAAAATTTCAATAAGATATTCGGTAAACTGAGGTGCTTGTGGTTCGTACTTCATTGCTGGAACGATAAGCTCAGCCTGATTCTGGTAATCAAACGGTGATGCCAAAGCCAAAAATTGTACTCCATCTTCTGCTTTTTGGCTGATACCTGCTTGATGACAGAAAAAGCTGAAAGAGTTGAGCGCCCTCATGGTCGCAGATACTAATAAGGCACCCACACAGCGGCTCCAGATTTGTTGATCCAGTTGCCAACCTACCTCTAGTGGCGAAACATTCACAACGAAATCGCCTTCGCTTTCTTTATTCAGTTCGAGCCAACGAGCCAAAGGAGCACCTTTTTCTCTCTTCGGTTCAGCCATTAAGCGCCAAACTTGAGCAAGGTTTTCTGTTCTTTGTATATAGAAGCCAATTTCTGCCAACGCAGGCTCTGCAAGTTTTGCTGAAAGCTCCCCATCTTTAACTCGTTCTGCTATCAGGTCTGCAATCTTCGCAACAGCTTGGCTCGCCTTTTGTGTGAGTTGCTTAAGATCTTTAGATTCATTCTCTAGCCACTCAGGTAAGTCGCCATGTTCGAAGCGATACAAGCCGTCTTCAAAGTGGTTAGCGTCAAACTGTTTACTCATTTGAGTCAGGGTAGGGATCAGCTGTTGCACTGAGTCTTGCAGTTCATTTCGAAACCGGTGGACACGTTTCTCGTCAGCGAGGCCTGAAAGCTTAGTGATGGATTGGTTCAAACGCTCCAACCATGACGCCGCGCCTTTTAAGCTCGCAGCCGCAGAAGAGTGATCTCTGGCTACATGCGGTAAATGGTGAGCTTCATCGAATATATAGATGCTATTTTCTGGCTCAGGCAGTATCACACCGCCTCCTAGGTCTGCATCCGCCATCACCAAGCTGTGATTGGCAATTATCACGTCTGCTTTATCTAGCTCTGAGCGCGCTTTTTGGAAAGGGCAGTCTCTATGAGTAGGCATACTGTTATTACAGCTGTGCTTATCGCTGACAATCATCTGCCAAATCATGTTGTCGATGGGTTTTGGCCACGAATCACGGTCACCATCCCATTTACCTTGGGTTAGGCTACGATACATGGTTTGAAGTTGGTCGATATCCTTCTTCTTTGGCTTAGATTCGAACATGGCCATTTGTCCGCCATCAACCCCGCAGGCAGCGGCTAGCTTTTCGGAACAACAATAACGCTGTCTGCCCTTCGTTAATATGAAAGAAAACTCTCGATCAGTCAGTCTTCTATATAGAGGGAGATCTTTATTGACGAGCTGTTCTTGTAGCGCAACCGTCGCCGTTGATATGACTATTTTTCGGTTATTGAGCACAGCGACAGGAATAGTTGCCATTAAATAAGCCAGTGATTTCCCGATCCCGGTTCCCGCTTCTGCAACAATCATGCGATTACTTTTGTGGTATTGACCACAAAGTGTCTTCGCTATTTCTGCAACAAGGTAATTTTGAGCACGTCTAGGTACAAAGTTGTCCAACTGATCTTGGAGGTTTTGATAACTGGTGCGAATAGATTTTTGAATTTTAGTAGTTAGCATACTGTGACCTACGTAACGGAGCGAGGATAGTAGCACATATCACTAGTCGGTACATTTACGGTGAAATAGCTTGCTTTTGAATCAAAGGTAGATCTTGTTCACAAAAAAAAACTGAACCATCAGGAACTTAACTATTTTATTTATGTTGCGAAATATAAATATTAAAAAAGACTTGCTTGTAGGTGTTAAATCCTGAGATGTGGCGTTTTTACAAGTTGTTTGTGGTGTTAAATGCTGTTTTGTTCTTTTTTTGGATTATTATATTTCCTGATAAAACTAAGGATAAGCTGCTCGTAAAACTATGAAAAAAAATGTAAGTGGTTGATTTTGATTGCTTTGTGTTTTTTTTAGGTTTGTTTTTAGTTTATTTGACACGCAGGATAATCTTTTGCAATCTAGACCTCGAAATTTAGTGACGGTGATTAACCAACAAAGAGTGGTAATGACCAGTCATAAAAATAAAAGGGAACCGGGCAAGGATCTCCCATTCTTAGAAAAGGCAGTGGATTTATTATGAAAAAGACTCTATTAGCACTTGCAGTTGTTGCAGCAGCAGGCTCAGTAAACGCAGCGGAAATTTATAAATCAGAAGACGGCGCAGTAGACTTTTACGGTCAACTACGTACAGAGCTTAAGTTCCTAGACGGGCAAGATGCCAAATTAGGTTCAGGTTCTTCGCGTGCTGGTGTTGACGCTCAATATAATGTATCTGATGATCTTAAAGTTCTTGGTAAAGTAGAATTTGCATTGAAAGACAGTGGCGACATGTATGTACGTAACCACATTTTTGGCTTTAGCAGCGATCAAGCGGGAACAATCAAATTTGGTAAGCAATGGACTACATCAGATGATGTATACGGCGCTGATTACTCATACTTCTTTGGTGGTTCTGCACTGCTTTACTCTGCTTTGAACAGTGCTCTTCATGACTCACAAGTAAAGTACTCTTACGATTCTGACAACTTCTGGGTAAAAGCAGGATACGGATTAGCAGAAGATGATTCTAATCAAGAGCTAGCTGAACTTTACGTTGGTTTTTCTGTTGGTGACGTAAATATCCACGTTGGTGGTGGTCAAACAACTGATGATGTAGCTGGTTCTGGTTTTACAGGCCTTGAGAACACATACTACGAAGGTACTGTTGAGTACTCTAAAGATGTTCTAACAGTTGGTGCAACTGTTGCGGCATCTTCTGTTGAATCTGCTATTGATAAAGCAGACCAAACAGGTTTCTCAGTAGCTGCTACGTATGGCGTTGCTGATAAAACAACAGTATATGGTGGTTATGAGTTCGTGTCTCAAGATCACGATTTATTAGAAGATAGCAACGTTGTTTACGTTGGTGCTGAATACAAGTACGCTAGCTGGGCACGTGTCTATGCTGAGTATGGTTATGCAGACGGTAGTACTCTAGGTTTCACCGCTCAAGGTAGTGATATGGTTGTAGCGCCTCAGACTGTTGAGGGCGAAAACAATTTCGGTATCGGTGCTCGTGTTTACTGGTAATTTGATATATTGTTAGAAAAAGCCCAACATAGAGTTGGGCTTTTTTTTGCCTATTTTTTATAAGGATGGATACAATAATGCAAAGTTTCAAATATTCTTTTTTGGGGCTGTTAGTTGCTTCTACAGTAGTTGATGCCGAAGTAATATTGGATGTCCCTGAAAATGTAAATTTACTTTCAGTAAACATGAGTGTTCCTGACTTTGAACAAGGGTTGTTTTCTGCAGATAAGACAGTGCTTTTACCTGACGGTGAAAACCAAATCGTTTTTCAATATGAACCAGTATTTGATGAAAGAGATAATCAAAGGAAAGTCTACAGTTCTGTTATTATCGCTAAATTTGAGGCAAAAAACGAAGAACTTACCTTATCTATGCCTGAGTTTAAAAACTTGCGTTCTGCTCAAGAAAACATTGGAAACTTGAATTGGGAAATTAAAAACAAGCAAGGACAAGCCTTAATCAAAAATGAAGACATTTTAGCTAGTGACGGAGTTCAACTAAATAGAAGTTATTCTGAAGAAGCTACAGAATATAATAAAGTTGGTGGTGCTGCTGCTGTAACCATGAGTTATTTAGTTGTAGAAAACCAAGTTCGTCCTGCAGTTAAGGTTAATGCTACAAGTTTAGAAGAAAACACGCTAGTAAACGCTGAAGGTTTAACGGCTAACACATCAGCTCAGGTTGTAGATAAATCGGAGTCTTTGAAACAACTTAAAGCTTTGTATCTGAGCACTTCAAAAGAAGACCGTAAAGTATTCCGTAAATGGATGATTGACCAAGAGTAATCAATCTTCACGTACAAAAAAGCGAGACGTAAATCTCGCTTTAATATATTGCTATGAGTTAAATCTCTTTCCACTCACCAGGCTGCAGCTGCCCCACATTCATATTACCCATTGAGTAACGGATAAGACGCAGGGTAGGGAAGCCGATATTGGCTGTCATTCGTCTTACCTGACGGTTACGTCCTTCAATGATTGTAATAGCCAACCATGTTGTCGGTATCGCGGCTCTGAAGCGTACTGGAGGGGTTCTATCCCACACAACAGGTTCAGACATCACCTCAACCTGAGCGGGCAGTGTCATGCCGTCTTTTAGTTCGACACCTTTTCTCAATTTATCTAAATCTTCCTCAGAAGGTACGCCTTCAACCTGTACCCAGTAAGTCTTTGGGGATTTTGAGTTTGGTTGAGTTAGCTTAGCTTGAAAAATACCATCGTTGGTCAAGACCATTAACCCTTCGCTGTCGCGGTCAAGGCGACCTGCAGCATAAACGTCTTTCACTGGAATAAAGTCCGCTAGCGTTTTTCTCCCTTCGCCATCTGTAAATTGGCTTAGAGTATCGAAAGGCTTGTTGAACAGAATTACTTTGCGATCTTCGAGCGCAACCTTAGGTTTTGCATTGGTAGGCTTGCCTTTATATCGGTGCTTGCTTGAGTGAGATTTGTTGTGCGAATTGCCAGTGTTATTCTTATCACTGCTTCGGCTTTGTCTATTACCGCTTTGTTTTAATGTTGCACCAGAACGAGCCGGTTTGTCTGAACGAGATGCGCTGCGTGAGCGAGTAGACATGTTAACTACCTTGCAAAAATGTAAACGAAGTGTGCTGAAAAGTTTTCACTGAAACGGAATTGAGCTATCATTTGCGCGCCTAAAAGACACAAAATAGAACAAGTTGATGGACTCTTAAGCCTGATTTGTTTAATTATACCTTCGTGTTTTATTATAACAACGCACTCACGGATTTGGTTCATGCTGTCATCAAGATTGTATGAAAAATAAGATAGAGTACGACTATCGAGTAAGCAGTTTTCACTCTTAGAGTGGCTTACTGGTCAATTTATAACACGCTCACTACTTTAAATGAGCTTGTAAGAACTATAGGGAAATTTCATGCCTACTGAAAAACCAACGATCATCTATACCATTACAGACGAAGCTCCGGCGCTAGCAACATACTCTCTGCTGCCTATCATTCAATCTTTTACAGCTTCTTCTGGTATTAACGTTGATACTCGCGACATTTCACTTGCAGGGCGTATTATTGCCAACTTCCCTGACTATTTGAACGAAGAGCAACGTATTGGTGATGCATTAGCAGAACTAGGTGAATTGGCTAAGACACCAGAAGCAAACATTATCAAGCTTCCAAACATCTCTGCATCTGTACCTCAGCTTCAAGCAACAATCAAAGAGCTACAGTCAAAAGGTTACGCACTTCCTAATTACCCAGAAGAAGCAAACACTGACGAAGAGAAAGCAGTAAAAGCGACTTACGACAAAATCAAAGGCAGTGCAGTAAATCCAGTATTGCGTGAAGGTAACTCGGATCGCCGCGCTCCACTTTCTGTTAAAAACTACGCGAAGAAGAACCCACACTCAATGGGTGCTTGGTCTGCAGATTCTAAGTCGCACGTTTCAAGTATGGACGACAAAGACTTCTTCGGTAGCGAAAAGTCAGTAACCATTGAAGGTGCTACAGAAGTTAGCATTGAATTCGTTGGCAAAGATGGTGCGAAGAAAACATTGAAGCCAGCTTTTGCACTGCAAGATAAAGAGATCATTGATGCGTCAGTGATGAATAAGGCCGCTTTGGTTGCATTCTTCGAAAAAGAAATCGCATCGGCTAAAGAGCAAGGTGTACTGCTTTCTCTTCACTTGAAAGCGACGATGATGAAAGTATCTGACCCAGTGATCTTTGGTCACGCGGTTAAGGTTTACTACAAAGACGTATTTGCTAAACACGGTCAGCTGTTTGAAGAGCTAGGCGTTGATGTAAATAACGGCATCGGTGATGTCTACGCGAAGATTGATGCGCTTCCTCAAGAGCAGAAAGAAGCAATCGAAGCTGACCTGCAAGCGGTATACGAGACTCAGCCACCACTAGCGATGGTTGATTCGGACCGTGGCATTACTAACCTACACGTACCAAGCGATATCATTGTGGATGCATCTATGCCTGCAATGCTGCGTTCTTCTGGTCAAATGTGGGATCCAGAAGGTAAGCAAAAAGATACCAAAGCAATGATCCCAGATCGTAGCTACGCGAGCATTTACCAAGCGGTTATTGATTTCTGTAAAGAGAACGGCGCGTTCGATCCAACAACGATGGGTAGCGTACCAAACGTTGGCTTGATGGCTCAAAAAGCGGAAGAGTACGGTTCTCATGATAAGACTTTCATCCTTGAAGCTGCTGGTCAGGTTCAAGTTGTTGACGCTTCAGGCGCTGTGCTTCTTGAGCAAGACGTAGAGGAAGGCGATATCTTCCGTATGTGTCAGGTTAAAGATGCACCAATCCAAGACTGGGTTAAGCTTGCGGTAACGCGTGCTCGTGCATCGGGTGTTCCAGCGGTATTTTGGCTAGATGCGTCACGCGCACATGATGCTCAGCTTATCAAGAAAGTTGAAGCATACCTTCCTGAATACGATACCGATGGTCTTGAAATTAAGATCCTTGCTCCACTTGAAGCGACTCAATACTCACTGGTTCGTATCAAAGAAGGCCTAGATACTATTTCGGTTACTGGTAACGTATTACGTGATTACCTAACTGACTTGTTCCCGATTTTAGAGCTTGGTACATCAGCTAAGATGCTATCGATTGTTCCACTAATGAACGGTGGTGGTCTGTTTGAAACAGGTGCTGGCGGCTCTGCTCCTAAACATGTTCAACAAGTAGAGAAAGAAAACCACCTGCGTTGGGATTCTCTAGGTGAATTCTTGGCACTAGCGGCATCTCTAGAGCACCTGAGCGTAGTAACAGGTAACGCTAAAGCACAAGTTCTAGCTGATGCGCTTGATAAAGCGACGGGTGAGTTCCTTGATAACAACAAGTCTCCTTCACGTCGAGTAGGTGAGCTTGATAACCGTGGTAGCCACTACTATCTAGCGGCATACTGGGCTAAGGCGCTTGCTGAGCAAACGGCTGACGCTGATCTTGCTGCTGAGTTTGCAGGTGTGGCAAGTCAACTGGCTGAAAGTGAAGAAGCGATCGTTGCAGAGCTGAACAACGCTCAAGGTGTGGCTGGCGACTTAGGTGGTTACTACCTACTTGACGATGCATTGGTTTCAACACTAATGCGCCCAAGCTCAACGCTAAACGCGTTTATTGATGCATAGTGATTGGACTCATCGTTAGTCACTCATGAACGTGATTTGCTAACGAGTTGCTTAGGCTGATAGCTAAGTTATAGATAAAGTCAAAACGAAAGACGCTTTAACGATAATGTTAAAGCGTCTTTTTTCTGTCTAATACTTCTTAAGACCTAGCTTAAGGGGAGTAGCTCTTCGAGCTCATTGTCCAGTGAGCAACTTTAGAGCCCCCAAAACGAAAAAAACCGCTCACGTAATCCTGTGTTACAGGTATTAAATGAGCGGTTTCAATATTCTGTTTACCTGTCACCGTTAATGACGACTGATGGAGGTTAACATGAGTTTGCATTCGCCTATTTTGCGGCGCTGCCTTCTACAGGAACAACGGAGCTAGCATGCGAGCCTTTAGGTCCACTTTCTACTTCATAGTCGACCTGCTGACCAGCCTTTAAGGTTCGATAACCTTCCATTTGTATTGTGGAGTAGTGCGCGAAAATATCGCCGTCTTCACCTTCTGGACAAATAAAGCCAAACCCTTTGGCATTGTTAAACCATTTTACTGTACCTGTAGCCATGCTATACATCCCTCATGCATTTTGTTACTAACGTTGTTATATCAATTGTTGTAAGTGCGATTGATATCATTCCTACCAGCTAAAGAATTTCAGCTAATAGCTTGAATCTCGTACATTGCTTACGGAAATTAACGCTACCCTGCGTAATTATTCCTTATTGTTAATTTTTGAAGCGTGTTACTGATTTTAATTCATGTTGCAAAAGTGTATTAAAAAACCTTTTAGCTCCAATGTAGCTAATGATTGAGCACAGTCAATAGTAAATTGGTATAAAAGTGATCAATTTTAATAACAAATCACATTCGAGATTAACCGCAAACTATTAACCAAATAGTAACTTAGCGGTAATCTTATCGTTAGTATCAATAGTTATGGCGTCTTTTTAATCAATCACATATGTTAATCTTGTTAATCGAGATCTTTTATTTGCAGCGATGGAAATGGTGGATTAGGCTCAGTATAGAGGAATATTTTTTGGTACTGTTTCTAGGTGCAGTTTCTTAGTACACGGTAAAGCGTGAATGTGGTAAATTTGAGTTAGGTAAACACTCACGACTTCCGAAAAATAACCCTTAGCAAAGCGATATGAGCAGAAACTTTGAATGGGCATCTCCAGGCTCAGATTTACTGGAGAAAGAAGCAACAAAAGTAAAGCCACCGGCGATGTATAACGTTGTGTTGAATAACGATGACTACACGCCCATGGACTTTGTAATCGAGATCCTAGAGCGATTCTTCTCACTAGATATCGAAAAAGCAACGGAAGTGATGCTCAAGGTTCATTATGAAGGTAAAGCTATATGCGGCACATACAGTGCTGAAATAGCGGAAACAAAGGTAGCGCAGGTCACGATGTACTCAAAGGAAAATGAGCATCCGCTACTATGTACAATGGAGCAAGTATAAATTGCTCGAACAACACTGTTGTTCCCTTAGGAGGTACTTATGCTAAATAAAGAATTAGAGACGAGTTTAAATGGCGCATTTGCTCGTGCGCGAGACAAGCGACATGAATTCATGACTGTCGAACACCTCCTACTAGCATTATTAGAAAATGATGCGGCCAAGGAAGCGCTCCAAGCTTGTCAGGCTGATCTCGATGCTCTTCGCAATGAGCTCGATATTTTTATCGATCAAACGACCCCACTTATCCCTGAAAGCGACGAAACTCGCGAAACTCAGCCTACGTTGAGCTTCCAACGAGTACTTCAACGCGCTGTTTTTCATGTTCAATCTTCAGGTCGCAGCGAAGTAACAGGTGCTAACGTACTTGTGGCTATTTTTAGTGAGCAAGAATCTCACGCGGCATATCTTCTTAAGAAAAACGACATTAGTCGCTTAGATATTGTTAACTTCATCTCACACGGTATTACCAAAGCGAGCAACGAAGGCGACAGTCCTTCATCATCCGATTCATTTGGTGGTGCAGAAAATGCTGAAGAAGCTAACTCTGAAGACCGTTTAGAAAATTTTGCTACTAACCTTAACGAAGTCGCAAAGCAGGGCAATATTGACCCACTAATCGGTCGTGACAAAGAGCTAGAACGCACTATCCAAGTTCTGTGTCGTCGTCGTAAGAACAACCCTCTGTTAGTGGGTGAAGCGGGGGTAGGTAAAACTGCCATCGCGGAAGGTCTTGCATGGCGCATCGTTGAAGGACAAGTGCCTGAAATCATTCAGAGCAGCGTAATTTATTCTCTAGATATCGGTTCACTGTTAGCCGGAACCAAATATCGTGGTGACTTTGAGAAACGTTTTAAAGCGATTCTTAAGCAACTGGAGAAAGAAGAAGACGCGATTCTGTTCATCGATGAGATCCACACCATTATCGGTGCCGGGGCTGCATCGGGTGGTCAGGTTGATGCGGCAAACTTAATTAAACCACTACTAAGCAGTGGCAAATTACGTTGCATCGGTTCAACAACGTACCAAGAGTACAGCAGTATTTTTGAGAAGGAGCGTGCTTTAGCTCGTCGCTTCCAGAAAATAGATATTATTGAACCATCGCTAGACGATACGACCAAGATCCTGATTGGCTTGAAGCCAAAATACGAAGCTCACCACGAAGTGCGCTACACCAACAAAGCGTTGCGTGCCGCTGTGGAACTGTCAGCTAAATACATTAATGAACGCCACCTTCCTGATAAGGCCATTGACGTAATCGATGAAGCGGGCGCTCGTAGTCGTTTGGCACCTGCAAGCCGTCGTAAGAAAACGGTAAGCGTGGCTGATATTGAGTCAATGGTTGCGAAAATGGCGCGTATTCCTGAAAAGTCAGTATCGTCTTCAGACAAAGATACACTCCAGAAACTGGATGAGCGCATGAAAATGTTGGTATTCGGACAAGACCCTGCAATCGATGTATTGAGTGAAGCAATTAAGCTGACCCGTGCTGGATTGGGTGCAGACAATAAACCTGTTGGTTCATTCTTGTTTGCTGGTCCTACTGGTGTCGGTAAAACAGAGGTGACTGTTCAGCTGTCTAAGTTGATGGGTATTGAGCTTCTGCGCTTTGATATGTCTGAGTACGGTGAGCGACACTCAGTGAGCCGCTTGATTGGTGCGCCTCCTGGTTATGTTGGTTACGACCAAGGTGGTTTGCTAACGGATGCCGTAATCAAGAACCCGCACTCTGTTGTGTTACTGGATGAAATCGAGAAAGCTCACCCAGATATCTTTAACTTGCTACTGCAGGTAATGGATAACGGCACGCTAACTGACAACAATGGTCGCAAAGCGGACTTCCGTAATGTGATTCTAGTGATGACGACCAACGCAGGTGTGGCTGAAACCGAGAAGAAATCGATCGGCCTGATCCAACAAGATCATGCGCCAGATGCGATGGGCGAAATCAAGAAGGTATTTACTCCTGAGTTCCGTAACCGTCTTGATAATATCATTTGGTTCAACAGCCTTGACCCAAGTGTGATTAGCCAAGTAGTTGATAAGTTCATTGTCGAGCTTCAGGTTCAACTGGACGCTCGTGGCGTGTCTTTAGAGGTTTCTGAGGATGCTCGTCACTGGTTAGCTGATAAAGGCTATGACAAGACCATGGGTGCTCGTCCAATGGGACGTGTTATTCAAGAGAAGCTTAAGAAACCACTTGCTAACGAGTTACTGTTCGGTAGCTTGGTTGATGGCGGTACGGTTAAAGTATCCCTGAAAAAAGACGAATTGGATTTCATCTATGTTGGTGCTAAAGAAGAGGTCATGCACTAACGAAGTGATTGATAAATCAAAGGCTTAAATATAAAACGCATGACTTAGGTTGTGCGTTTTTTTATGCTTGCGAGATGCGAGATGCGAGATGCGAGATGCGAGATTGATGTGCTTGTGTAGTAAAAAGCTCAGGCAATAAAAAACGGAGCCTTAAGCTCCGCTTCTTATTGTATTCGCTAATTAAAAATTAACGAGCACGGAAGACGATGCGGCCTTTAGAAAGGTCGTATGGAGTCATCTCAACAGTTACTTTATCACCAGTAAGAATACGGATGTAGTTCTTACGCATTTTACCAGAGATGTGTGCTGTCACTACGTGACCGTTTTCAAGCTCAACACGGAACATTGTGTTTGGTAGAGTATCAAGGACAGTGCCTTGCATCTCGATTACGTCTTCTTTAGCCATCTAATCCTCTTTCGAAATTTGGCGGTTTTCAACGGCTTGATTGTGCCGTTAAAATCAAAATATGTAAAGTTGTCGCGTATTCTACCCTTGCCACCGCTGATTTACTAGCCTTTGATGACGTTGAAATCGTACTTTATAGTTCATCGCAGGGCATTCATCGATTTGATAACCCAAATATAACCATTGTTTTTGTTCTTTCTGGGCATGTTGGATCTGAAATAGAACGCCAAGTGTTCCCATCGAAATGTCTATATCAGGAGCGAAGAAGGTATAAAACGCGCTCGTACAGTGAGCCATGATGTCGGTTACGGCGATACCAACCAACTTGTTCTCATCATAGATGTGCATGAACTTTGTAGTAAGCCACTCATTTTTAGAGAATTGTAGAAACTCTTCTTTCTTGGGTGGGTACATGGTTCCCGAACGGTGACGAGCGGTGATATAGCGACTGTATAAGTCAAACCAGTTGTCATCCATCTCATCTTTCAGTTCCCAACGTAGTGATTTTCCTTTGTTAAGGATCCGTCGTTGGCTTTTGGAAAGCTTAACCTCAGGAATTGAAAGCCGAATCGCTTGGCATGCTGAGCAATTATCGCAATGTGGCTTATAAATGGTTGAACCACTGCGGCGAAATCCATTCGCAAGCAGAACTTCATAGTTATCTGAGGTGTGCATGTGTTCGTCAAGCGTGACCGCCACTCTCTCTTCGAAGTGAGGTAAGTAGCTGCAAGCGTGATTGTCTGTTAATCCAATTCTGATTTGTTGTAAATCTGGATTCATTAAGGCATTTCCTTTAGCCATTGGGTTTTAAAGCATGCATCGTCAACGGAGAACTCTTTGAGTAATTGCAGAGAGCCTAGGAATTCATCCCTATCAACCTCGATAGCGCCCAAGGATTCCAAGTGAGGGTTCATGACTTGGCAATCAATCAGTTGTCCGCCGAATCGGGTAAAGTGTTTACAAAAGTACCACAGCGCAATTTTAGAGGCATTGGTCTTTAGGCTGAACATCGATTCACCGCAAAAGACTTGGCCTCTTTGTAAGCCGTAAAGTCCACCGATCAGTTCATCATCTTGCCAAACCTCAACCGAGTGGCAGAAACCTAATGAAGCGAGTTTGCGGTAGGCTGACTGCATGTCGCTGTTTAGCCAGGTTTCTTCTTCGGGTCTTAGTGAAGAGCAATAACCAATTACTCTGTCCGTCGCTTGGTTGATGCTGACTCGGTAATTGTGCTTTCTTTGAAACTTTTTAAGACTTTTTGACGGTTCGAATGTCTTAGGATTAAATACCGCTCGCGGTGCAGGGCTCCACCAAAGTATAGGCTCACCTGGGCCATACCATGGAAATATACCTTGGCTATAAGCGTTTAAAATTCGCATTGGTGATAAATCACCACCGAAGGCGAGCAGACCGTTGGGGTCATCAAGCGCGTCGAAAGGCGAAGGAAACTCTATACTAGTAGTATCAAGTTCGGTTAGGTATATAGTCATAAGTACCGCATTACAGATTAATCACTGACCAAGAGGTCTTTAGGAGTTTTACCATGAAGAAGTTGCTTTGGATTTTACTTGTTTTGCCCATGTTGGCAAATGCAGCTTACAACAGAAACCAAGCTCGACCAGTAAACGAGGTGGTTTATGGTGAGATTGATACGGTCAGATACATCACTCAGCAAGAGATCGTTGAGTCGAAAGCGAATGGTTGGGAAACCTTGTTAGGTGCGGCGATTGGTGGCTTGATTGGTAACCAGTTTGGCGGCGGCACTGGTAAAGAAGTGGCGACAGCTGTAGGTGCAGTAGCAGGTGCGGGTATTGCTCGTAACCGAGGTAACACACAATATAAAGTAGAGTACAAACTGGTCGAGTTATTGGTCAAAACCAAAGACGACAAGTTGGTCAACATTATCCAAGATGTCGATAACTCGATGCTGTTCAACCGAGGCGATGATGTACGAATTCTCTATTTTTCAGATGGTGTTCGAGTTGATCTCGCGTACTAGTATATAAATACGATTGATTGGCTAATTAATCACCGGTTTGGGCCGGATTAGCTCTGGAGTTCGTTGGAAAAGTTCGTTAGTCTGCAAGTACGAAGAATTATTCATCACCCGAAAATAAATACGCACCAGTGACTTCGGGTGGTACAAGGACTATAAGATTTAATGGAAAGCCTTACGTTACAACCAATTCAAAAAGTGAACGGGGAAGTTAACCTACCTGGTTCAAAAAGCGTTTCCAACCGTGCACTTCTTTTGGCTGCACTTTCTACGGGAACCACTCGCCTAACAAACTTGCTAGACAGTGATGATATTCGTCATATGTTGAATGCATTGACTCAGTTAGGTGTTGATTATCAGTTGTCTGCAGACAAAACCGTTTGTGAAGTGACAGGTGTTGGTGGTGCATTCTCAAGTGACAAAGCCCTAGAGCTTTTCTTAGGTAACGCGGGTACGGCGATGCGTCCGTTGGCGGCTGCACTATGTTTAGGTCGCGGTGAATACGTTCTTACTGGTGAGCCTCGCATGAAAGAGCGCCCAATTGGCCACTTAGTAACAGCACTACGAGAAGCCGGTGCCGACGTTGAATATTTAGAGAACGAAAACTACCCGCCATTGAAGATCACAGGTACCGGTTTGAAGAGCGGTACGGTTTCTATCGACGGTTCGATATCTAGTCAATTTTTGACGGCATTTTTGATGGCTGCGCCTTTAGCTGAAGGTGAAGTGACCATTAAAATTGACGGTGAATTGGTTTCTAAACCTTACATCGATATTACGCTGCACATCATGAAGCAATTTGGTGTGGACGTGATCAATAATGATTACCAAGAGTTTGTGATTCCTACCGGGCAATCTTACTCGGCACCGGGTGATTTCTTGGTTGAAGGTGATGCATCATCTGCGTCATATTTCCTTGCAGCCGCTGCTATCAAAGGTGGTGAGATTAAGGTCACTGGTATTGGTAAAAACAGTATCCAAGGTGATATCCAATTCGCTGATGCGCTTGAGAAAATGGGTGCGGAAATCGAATGGGGTGACGACTACGTTATTTCTCGTTGTGGCGAGCTGAAAGGCATTGATATGGACTATAACCATATCCCAGATGCTGCGATGACTATCGCGACAACCGCATTGTTTGCGAAAGGCACAACGGCAATCCGTAATGTCTACAACTGGCGTGTGAAAGAGACAGATCGCTTGGCTGCAATGGCAACAGAGCTACGCAAAGTCGGCGCTGAAGTGGAAGAGGGTGAAGATTACATTATTGTTAACCCTGTGGCTGAACTGACCCATGCGGCGATTGATACTTACGATGATCACCGTATGGCGATGTGTTTCTCGCTGGTTGCCTTGAGCGATACGCCTGTGACGATTAATGATCCAGGTTGTACGTCAAAGACATTCCCTGATTACTTCGACAAGCTGAAAATGCTAAGTCTATAAAAATGCTTAGTATGTAAAGGTTTAGGAACAAAAAAGCTTGCCTAAGTGGCAAGCTTTTTAATTATTGCTGAATTGTAAATTCTTTCGAAAGGTGGTGCGCTAAGTATTTAAACATGTTAAATACCGCGGTTGTATTCTCGGTCGGCATTCCATTGCTGTCTAAGAAGTATTCACCTTTGAAGACGAGTACATCGTCTTTTTCTACTACGCTGTTTGCGCGCATGCCTTCAATGTAGTCATCATGTGATTGGATAATTTGGTTTGCGATAAGCAGTAAATCAAATTCTGCTATTACTTTCTTTGTCATGAGTTTATCTCTGATAACTGAATATAACGTTGAGTTTATGGTGTCGAACTAGAAATTCAATGATTTCACAACCGATTAAGAGAGTCTTTTCAAACATCCACAATTTATTTTGTGATTTACGGCAAAAATAATTGAATGGGGCTCGCGTTAGATTCGCGGACAAGCTTAGTATGAGCCCGTTTAGACGTAATGCCTGATGAATAGGCTCTTGCAAGTATTCTTAGTGAGTACTTTATAGCTTCTTTATATTGTGACCCTTTTATCTATGAGTCGTCGAATTGTCGAGCGATCAGATCCAATTTTGAAAAAAGCGGTTGATCTTCTAGTAATCTCGCACAATAGTAAAAAAAGAAGCAATGAATTTAGAATATCATGCGTAAAAGCCCACAAGCTAAATTGTTGGTGCTGAAGCATCGTGATTAAGGACGTTAGAGTCAATATGGGTAAATCGCTCGTTATAGTGGAGTCGCCAGCCAAGGCTAAAACTATCAATAAATATCTTGGCAAAGACTTTGTCGTTAAGTCGAGTGTAGGTCACGTACGTGATTTACCAACGGCAGGTCAAAGTACTGGTCAAAAGGCTGCTGCAGTTTCAACCAAGGGTATGAGCCCAGAAGACAAAGCTCGTATCAAAAAAGAAAAAGATCGCAAAGCTCTTATCAAAAAGATGGGTATCAACCCATATAAAGAGTGGGAAGCGAACTATCAAATCCTACCTGGTAAAGAGAAAGTCGTCGCTGAATTGCAAAAACTGGCTGAGAACGCAGACCATGTTTATCTCGCAACCGATTTGGACCGCGAAGGAGAAGCTATCGCATGGCACCTTCGTGAGATCATCGGCGGCGATGAAACGCGATACAAGCGAGTGGTTTTTAACGAAATCACCAAGAATGCTATTCAACAAGCTTTCGAAACGCCAGGTGAGCTAAATATTGATGGCGTAAACGCACAACAAGCACGACGTTTTATGGACCGTGTTGTTGGCTTTATGGTGTCACCTCTGCTTTGGAAAAAAGTAGCACGAGGCCTGTCCGCTGGCCGTGTTCAATCAGTAGCGGTAAAACTACTGGTAGAGCGTGAGCGCGAGATCAACGCCTTTATCCCTGAAGAGTTCTGGGATGTGCATGCTGATACTAAAACAGCAGAGAAAACCGACTTTAGACTGCAAGTTGCACAGAAAGACGGTGTTGCGTTTAAACCTGAAAATGAAGCGCAAACACAAGCTGCTGTTAGCGTTTTAGAAAAAGCGCAATACGAAGTATGTAAACGTGAAGACCGCCCAACAAAGAGTAAGCCGTCTGCACCTTACATCACGTCGACGCTGCAACAAGCGGCGAGTACGCGTCTTGGTTATGGCGTAAAGAAAACCATGATGCTGGCTCAACGCCTGTATGAAGCGGGTTACATCACTTATATGCGTACTGACTCAACTAACTTGAGCTCAGAAGCTGTAGAAGCCGCTCGTGAATACATTGGTTCTGAGTACGGCGCGCAATACCTTCCACCTAAAGCACTTGTATACGGCAGCAAAGAGGGCGCTCAAGAGGCCCACGAAGCGATTCGTCCTTCAAGTGTAGATGTTAAGTCGGAAGACCTAAACGGCGTAGATGCAGACGCACACAAGCTTTATTCGCTAATTTGGAATCAATTCGTTGCGTGTCAAATGACACCAGCTCAATACGATTCAACGACAGTAAGCGTTAAAGCCGATGAGTACACGTTAAAAGCGAAAGGTCGTATCCTTAAATTTGATGGTTGGACTCGTGTTCAGCGTCCAATGGGTAAGAACGAAGATACGATCCTTCCAGCAGTTCAGATCGGCGATAAGCTTGACCTGATCGCGCTAGACCCTAAACAGCACTTCACTAAGCCACCGGCTCGTTTCACTGAAGCGGCGCTAGTTAAAGAGCTTGAGAAGCGTGGTATTGGTCGTCCTTCAACATACGCATCTATCATCTCGACGATTCAAGATCGTGGTTATGTAAAAGTTGAACAGCGTCGTTTCTATGCTGAGAAGATGGGTGAAATTGTTACTGACCGTCTAGACGGCAGCTTCAACGACCTAATGAACTACGACTTCACTGCTCGTATGGAGCAGAAGTTGGACCAAATCGCAGAAGGCGAAGCAAGCTGGAAAGGCGTGCTAGATAACTTCTTCGAAGACTTTACTGGCGATTTGGAAAAAGCAGATTTAGACGAAGACGCTGGTGGCATGAAGCCAAATCATATCGTGGAAACCGATATTGAGTGTCCGACTTGTAGTCGTAAAATGGGTATTCGTACTGCTTCGACAGGCGTATTCCTTGGTTGTTCTGGCTATGCACTTCCACCAAAAGAGCGTTGTAAGACAACAATCAACCTTGGTGATGAAGAAGGCATTATCAACGTGCTTGAAGAAGACGTTGAAACAGCAGCACTTCGAGCTAAAAAGCGTTGTCCTATTTGTGAAACGGCAATGGATGCTTATCTAATCGATGATAAGCGTAAGATGCACGTATGTGGTAACAACCCGAACTGTGAAGGTTATGTGGTTGAGCACGGCGAATTTAAAGTGAAAGGCTATGATGGTCCACTTGTTGAGTGTGACAAGTGTGGTTCTGACATGGTTCTGAAGAACGGTCGTTTTGGTAAATACATGGATTGTACCAATGACGATTGTAAGAACACTCGTAAGATTCTAAAAAATGGCGAAGTTGCGCCACCGAAAGAAGACCCGGTACATTTCCCTGAACTTCCATGTGAAAATTCAGACGCGTACTTTGTTCTTCGTGATGGTGCTTCTGGTCTATTTATGGCTGCGAGCAACTTCCCTAAATCACGTGAAACACGTGCACCATTAGTGGAAGAGTTGGTTCGTTTTAAAGACCGTATCTCACCTAAGTTCCAATACCTAGCATCAGCGCCAGTTGCTGACCCTGATGGTAAGCCGACAGTGGTTCGTTTTAGTCGTAAGACTAAAGAAAACTACGTTCGTACTGAAGTAGATGGAAAACCGTCCGGTTGGACTGCGTTGTACATCGACGGTAAGTGGGAAGTTACGGATAAGCGTAAAAAGCCTAAAGAGAAGTAACTGAACGTTATTGATGAAAAAGCAGCCTAATGGCTGCTTTTTTTTTGATCTCAATATGACTAAATATGCGACTTGTTGACTTAGTATTTCGTCGGCCGGAATTTATTAAATTCACACCGCGAAATTAATGGCGGTAATTAATCATATCTTCTTATGCAACTTTAACGAGAATGTAACTTAATTAAAATATTGTAACTCACAGATCAGCGTTTAGTTGTATACCTGATGTGTGTCGGGTGTTAATGTAATGTTTCGTCTGGACGGTGTAGTGTGAGCTGCTTTAAGTCTTAGGAAAGCAATCAGCTTACGTACCACAGAATGGCGTATTAAAAATTGAATTCGGCCGAAAAGTCGATAACGTATATAAAACCAAGTGCAAAGAATAGTGCACACATAACAACGTTTGGCTTAGGATATTGTCACTGTATGTGAATGGATATTCGCTAAATACCGAAATAAGTGTTGGTGCTCATCCCCCAGAGGAAGATACCTCTACGAGTACTAACATCGACAAGCTATAGATATATGGAGAATAAAATGGCTGGTGTATTGGGAATGATTCTTGCTGGTGGTGAAGGCTCTCGCTTAAGACCTTTAACTGAATCTCGCAGCAAACCCTCGGTTCCTTTCGGTGGTAGTTACCGCTTAATTGATTTCGCTTTGAACAACTTCGTTAATGCTGATCTAATGAAGATCTACGTATTAACACAATTTAAGTCACAGTCACTGTTCCACCATATGAAAAAAGGCTGGAATATCAGTGGCATAACAGACCGTTTTATCGACCCAATTCCTGCGCAAATGCGTAAAGGAAAGCGTTGGTATGAAGGCACAGCAGATGCTATCTACCAAAACATGGGCTTTATGGAGTTGGAAGAACCTGATCAAGTATGTATTTTTGGTTCAGACCATATCTATAAGATGGACATCAAACAGATGCTTGATTTCCATAAAGAGAAGAAAGCGGCTCTAACAGTATCAGCATTGCGCATGCCGCTAGCTGAAGCATCAGAATTCGGTGTTATTGAGGTTGATGCTGACGGCCGTATGATTGGCTTTGAAGAGAAACCTGCAAATCCGAAGTCGATCCCGGGCGATCCAGAATCAGCGCTCGTTTCAATGGGCAACTACGTGTTCGAAGCGAAAGAGCTTTTTGCCGAACTAACGGAAGATGCTGATAGAGAAGGTTCGACACACGATTTCGGCAAAGACATTATTCCAAACATGTTCCCACGTGGTGATGTGTTTGTTTATGATTTCAGCACCAACCGTATTACTGGTGAGAAAGAAGAAGTTTACTGGCGCGATGTAGGTACGATTGACGCGTACTGGCAAGCGCACATGGACCTTCTTAAGAAAGATGCGCCATTCTCGCTATACAACCGTAAATGGCCTCTACACACTTATTACCCGCCACTACCACCAGCTACGTTTACTGATTCGGCAAATGGTCGAATTCAGATCATTGATAGCCTTGTGTGTAGCGGTAGTTATGTACGTGGTTCGCGTATTGAAAAGAGTGTATTGGGCTTCCGCAGCAATATCGCATCAGCGTGTGATATCAGCGAAAGTATCTTACTCGGTGATGTAAAAGTGGGTGAGGGTTGTATCTTGCGCCGCGTTATCATTGATAAAGATGCAGACATCGCACCGGGTACACAGATTGGTGTGAATCTGACAGAAGACAAAAAGCATTACCACGTATCTGACGATGGTGTTGTAGTGATTTCTAAAGGAGCACGAGTTGGTTACTAAGACTCTCTCGGTACTTTTTGTAGCGTCTGAAGTTGAAGGCTTGATTAAAAGTGGTGGCTTGGCTGATGTAGCCAAGGCACTGCCGAAAGCGTTGCAAACACTCGAACAGGACGTTCGAGTGACTATCCCCGCATATAGAAACATTCCAAACATTGATTCAGCAGAAGTTATTTTATCGACTGAACTCGATCATTGGCCTCATACGGCTTATCAAGTTAAAAAACTGAGCGTAGAAGGCGTTCCAGTTTTTGGTATTGAATGTGCCAAGTATTTCGACCGCCCGGAAATGTACGCAGAAAACAATCAAGCTTATGCTGATAACGGAGAGCGCTTCTCGTTCTTTAGTGCAGCCTGTCTTGATATGCTTCCTAAGCTTGGTTTTCAACCGGATATCATTCATGCAAATGACTGGCATACTGGTTTCGTTCCTTTCTTGCTTAAATCGCGTTATCAAGAACACGATTTCTTTGAAAATACGCGCAGTGTTATCTCGATCCACAATGCGGTTTTCAAAGGTGTGTTCGCATACGATGAACTTCAATTCCTGCCAGAGATGCACAGTTACCATGCGCCTGAAGCTTCAGTGAGTGACACTCATGTCACTATGCTAAGAGCTGGTGTGATGTGCGCGGATAAAGTGAACGCAGTAAGTCCTACCTATGCAGAAGAGTTGAAAACGGAATTAGGTAGCCACGGTATGGCTGCAGAATTCCAACACAGATCGGCTGATCTGTTCGGCATTTTGAATGGGTGTGATTACGGGGCTTGGAATCCGGAAACTGATGCTTTCCTGCCTCGTAAATACAAAGCGACCAAGCACAGCATGGCTCGCGGAAAATCAGCTTGTAAGCAAAAACTGCAACAAGATGTAGGTTTACCCGTTGCCGACTGCGCGGTTTATGGCATGGTTTGTCGCTTGACGAATCAAAAAGGTGTTCATTACTTACTGCCTATCATCGAACAGTTTTTGAAAAATGATCTGCAGATCGTGATTGTCGGTACTGGCGATCCGGTTTTAGCGAGTCAATTGAAAGAGCTATCAGCGCTTCACTCAGATAAGTTCTCGTTCGTGGAAGCGTACAATAATGAACTTGCGCACTTGGTTGAAGCAGGCTCTGATTTCTTCTTGATGCCTTCGGAATTTGAACCGTGTGGCTTAAACCAAATCTACAGCATGGCTTACGGTACTTTGCCGATTGTTCGTTCTGTGGGAGGTTTAAAAGACAGTGTGAATGATTACGATGAGGATCCTGAAGTCGCGACTGGGTTTGCTTTTGAAGAGCCAACACCGCAGGCGTTATTGGCTGTGTTACATCGTTCATTACTGCTTTACGCACAAAACCCATCTGAAATTAAGCGTGCTCAGCTTTATGCTATGCAGCAAGATTTTAGTTGGGAAGATGCGGCTAAAGAATACTTGGATATGTACCATTCAGCACTTTAACTTGTTGACTTAGTCTTAAAATTAGCTGGCGAGCAACAACCGCTCGTAATAAATGAAGGCGCTCTAATTGTAGAGTGCCTTTTTGTTTCCTGGTCAGAGCACATCACGTTTACGAAGACAAAGCTTGCAAACTCATTTTAGTCAGGTAGAAAAGGTGAGGTAGGTATTCACATGACTAATGATAGGTTTGACACTATTATCACTTAAAGTTCTTAATAGCGTGATATCCTTAGTCATCGCCTCGTGATGAGGCATAGCTCCATTCCAATAATTAAAGCGATAGGTATGTCTGAGAGTTTACTATTTCATAAAACATTTACTCACCCTACGAGCGATGAGTGGGTTGTATTTGTGCATGGCGCAGGAGGCAGTTCCTCCATCTGGTTCAAGCAGATCAAAGCGTATAAACAGCATTTCAACTTACTTCTCATTGATCTGAGAGGGCACGGTAAATCAGACAATATACTTAAAGGGCTGATTTCGAATCGCTATACGTTCAAATCGGTGACGCTTGATATTCTTAAAGTGTTAGACCATCTTAAAATCCGTTCTGCACATTTCGTTGGCATGTCTTTGGGCACGATTATTGTGCGTAACGTTGCGGAACTAGCGGCTGGCCGTGTACGTTCAATGGTACTGGGTGGCGCTGTCACCAAGCTAAATACTCGCTCTCAAGTGTTAATCAAGTTGGGTAACCTCAGCAAGCACATCATTCCTTACATGTGGTTATACAGCCTTTTTGCTTATGTTGTGATGCCACAAAAGAGCCAAAAAGAGTCTCGTCATCTTTTTATCCGCGAAGCTAAAAAGCTGTGTCAAAAAGAGTTTAAGCGTTGGTTTATCTTAACGGCTGATGTAAACCCATTGATGAAGTATTTCAAAGACAGAGAATTGCCGATCCCAACCCTTTATTTAATGGGAGAACGTGACTACATGTTCATCAAGCCTGTAAAAGAAATGGTCGCAGCGCATGAGTCGAGTGAGCTAGTAGAAATTCCGAATTGTGGACACGTGTGTAACGTGGAAAACCCTGAAGAGTTTAATCAGCGTTCGATTGCGTTTATTCAAAAACAAATTCAGTGATTTTCTAGGCGTGAAATCAAAGATGATGAGTTAATCGAATTGAAATAAAAACGGGAAGCTAACTTTAGCTTCCCGTTTTTAATTGGAGGAGGTATCTGACCGAATCGTTCTATCAGGTCACTGAAACCCTGCTATTCAGGTGAGGCAGCACCGCACTGCCAGCAAGAGCCGAATTGCGCTTCGTTGACTTCATGACACTCACCACAACGCCACTCTTCATAGATGATCGAATCTTGCTGCTTTTGGTAGTCATTGACAAGCATGCGAGCTTTACTGGCCAATTCTGGCTCATATAACCATACGTAAGGGTCAGTTTCTTCAGTGAATGGGATTCCCCCTTTCAATCCGAACAACCCCTCGCCACGGACTTCACAGGCAATATTCTCGCTTTCTAACAACCCACAGATGATATGAGCTTCTGTCGGATTCGATGCACTGAAGATTTTCATTGAATTAGAACCTTATTCGGCTATCTGTGTTATTTAGTTATTATAAATTATTCAGCTACGGGCGCTGAACGAAACTTACCCATCAACCATTTAGCCACTATTGGGAATATACCCAATAACGCAAATGACAATAGTACTGAAGGGGAGACGATGCCCGAAAGTGAATCAATTTCTGCGAGCTGAGTACCAGCATTCAAGAAAACCGCCGTCCCCGGTAACATCCCGATTTGACTCGTAAGGTAGTAACGACTCACTGACATGGGTGTTAGACCCATCAATAGGTTGATAAGGAAAAATGGGAATACAGGAATCAGACGCAGAGAAAACAGGTAAAATGCGCCGTCTTTTTCAACCCCCTTGTTAATCGTCGCCAATTTGTCACCAAACTTGGTTTGAATCCAGTCACGCAACAGGTAACGGCTACTTAAGAAGGCTAAGGTCGCACCGATCGCACTTGCGAAAGATACCAGCAGCAAGCTGTTCCAGAAGCCAAATAGCGCGGCCCCTAATAGGGTCACAACAGCGGCACCGGGAATGGAGAAAGCTGTAATCATTACATACGCGACAAAATAGATAGCGGCAGCCGCAATAAAGTTGCTGTCAATGTAGTCATTTAACACAGCTTGTTGGGCCTTAGCATTTTCAAGCGTTAAGTACTGGCCGAAATTGATGCCTAACAAGACGATGGTTACGACCAACACAATACCCAATATCATTTTCTTACTCATTGATACTTCCTCTAAATTTTCAATGCATACCGATAGTATAGATAGACAGGCAAAGCATAGATTAACTTTCAGCAGATATAAAAAAAGCCGCAGTAAATGCGGCTTAGTTATGTATATAGATTGCACTGACAATGTTAATTGACGCGATTGATAAGCTCTTCGCGACGCTGCTGCGGTATAACAGACCAATGTGTACCATTAATCGCGCCTTCTAGCGCCCAAAGTAGTTCAATACTGACAGAAGACGCATGCGATTCTTTGATGGCGTTAAATGCGTTTACAGAGCCAGATTCATATAAACGTTCTACAGAATCGATCCCTGCCTTTTTCAACATACGCTCGGTAGCGAGTCGAAGATTAGGCAGATCTTTGAGTCGGGTCGGCTTAGCAGAAGACTGCTCAGCTTTTTCTTCTTTAGCAAAACCTAGAGACGTGGTTGCAAGCTGCAAGATTTTCTCTTGGTCTTGCCAGAGGCCTTCAGGTAAAGCGAAATATTTAGTAACGACAGGGAAACCACGTTTTTTGTAGACGTACGGTTGAAACCCTTGTTGTTCGAATTGTTTCGTTGTGCCTTTGTCTGCGCGTATGTGCAACTGGTCATTTACAACCAGAGCAAACATAGTGTCATCAGCAAAAAGACCGAAGCCACCAAACATTGAGCGTGATTTTATTTTTCCTAGGGACTCAAATAACTTCATCGAGTCCTTTAGTATCGGTTTATCCATGTTATTTATCTCGGTGTATTTGAACTACGCCACCAAATAAGCAGGTCCGAGAGATTAGCAAAATGTTGCAATTAAATTGTCAATAAGCCGTAAATTACTAAATTATTAGTAGTTACTGCATTTTGCCATCGGTAACCCCGCTACCATACCAACGAGTGGTTTAGGCCGGAAGCTTTGCGTCTCACTCTTTCGAGTGGTTTGCCCTGTGCGTGACTGATTGAATAGAATAAAGTTTTTGTTGAATGAAGCTCACAGTTGATATTTCAAAATGTGACATTGCTTCAATTAATGATCTTTCATTTATGCATAAGGGTTCATTATAGTTGCTGATAAAAAAAGCGCACCTAAAGGTGCGCTTGATGAAATTAAACTCGAATTATCAACTAATTTAACGTTTTAACTGTACTTCGTTCAACAATTTCAGGGTGCATTTCGAAGACGCGTTTTTCGTGGTCTTTGTCTTTGATGCGCTCTAATAGAATTTCGAATGCATTCTTACCAACACGACGTTTTGGTTGGTGAACGGTCGTTAGCGGCGGAGAGAAGTATTCAGCCAGTTCGATGTTGTCGTAACCGATCACTGAGATATCTTCTGGAATGCGAATGCCTTTTTCTTGCAGGCGGCTCATTAAGCCGAGTGCCATTGTATCGTTAAAGCAGAATACCGCTGTTGGACGATCTTCCATCTCAACGATTTGTTCTGCAGCAAGAACAGCCGTATCACACTCAAAGTTGCCTTCGATGATCATATTTTCATCAGCAGCAATCTTTGCTTCGTTGAGTGCGCGCTTGTAACCGGCAATACGTTCAACACATGCTGCTTTGTCTAAGTGGCCACTTAAACATGCAATCTTAGAGTGACCGCGTTCAATAAGGTATTTGGTCGCTAGGTAGCCACCTTCTTCTGAGTTATCGATGATCTTATCAGCCTGAGAGCTCTCAGGACCCCAGTCCATGATAACTTTAGGGATGTCAGCGTGACGGTCTAACATCTCTCTTAGTTCTTCAGTTAGGTCTGAACACATAACTAAGATGCCATCTACACGTTTCTCTGCAAGCATTCGAATGTAGTCACGTTGCTTCTCATAGATACCGCCCGTATTACACAGGATCAAAGTGTAACCTTGACGGTAGCAGTAGCTCTCAACACCATCGATAACTTCAGAGAAGAATAGGTTAGTTGATTGAGTCACTAGCATGCCGATGGTGCGTGTTGTATTACACTTCAAACTACGAGCAACAGCACTTGGTGCATAGTTCAGTTCATCTACGGCTTTGTTTACTTTTTCTTGAGTTGCTTCTGCAACAAAGCGAGTTTTGTTGATTACGTGAGAAACGGTTGTTGTTGATACGCCGGCTAAGCGAGCGACATCTTTTATAGTGGCCATGGTTTTATCCTATTAGAAGCTACTTTCCCAAAGTACGGAATAAAGTAGCCGTTAAGCTACCTAACTAAGAGCTTAAATTTGTAGGGCTCTTTGGGTACTAAAGTGCTAAAAAACAAAAAACCGCTATTGAGCGGCTTGTCTTAACACCGAAATGCTCTGAACTTTAATAAGCATAGCATTTCGTGAATGTTTCATATTTTATCGTTTGCGGTCACAATTTTAGACTGACTAGAAATTACTCGCAATAAAATTCACCCAGAAATCCGGGTGAATTGTCACATTCTACTGAATTTATTTACCTAGTCATCCAAGAAGCTATTCACCAGCTAAATATTGAGTGTCTAATTGACAGAATGCGAGTAGCAAAGATGAGACACTAGCGTAGAAACCGAATTCATCAACGTCATGACATTTTACGTTGAACTTTGGTACCCAAGTCAGCAGTTGTTGTTCGATAAACTGCTGTTGAACGGCAAATAATTTCTCTAGCTCTTCTTCAATATCTGTTTCGTTTGAACGAATGATCAAGTTACCAAGGAAATCGAGTTCAATAGCAATGTGGTCTGCTGGCTCTTTTAGATCTTGGTTCACGATTAAGTTGTGCTTAGCCATGATCTCTTCCATATCTTTTGCTGGCTTATCATTCAAAAGGCCAGTTTCGCCGATATACATAGAAGCGTAAGGAAGAGCGCCGTGCTTATCTGTCTTTAAGAAAAGATCGCAAAAGTCTGCAGACAGTTCTAGCTGAGCATCTTCACGAGTTTGTAGGCGGTTCAGCGCATCCACTAACTTATCAATCGCTGGCTTTAGTGTCTCATTTTCGCCTAAACCAGTTAGGAAAGAACGAATTTCAACAGAGTGGTAGTGATCGAGTTCTTCTTGAGTGAGCTCTTTGGCAAATAAGCTTGATAGCCACCAGTATATTTCTGCTCTTTGCTCGTTGAACGCTTTCGTATCTTTCATTTGTTAGATCCTGACTTAGTCTTGTGATGTTGCTTATATGCATCTTGAAGTCACTTGGGCATAAGCACACCAAGGCTGAATAACAAGGTTATTTGCGAAACGCAAAGTTACTCGTTAGTAGTAATGCCTATATTGAATTGCGATGGACGATAAATAGCAAGGTTTAAGATTGTCTTGTATCAAAAAAAATCCATGTTTCTGGCTTTTATCTTCTGTACCACTAGAATTGTTACTAGTTATGAATAGAATAGTCACTGAAACTATTAAATAAGAAAAGTGGTGTAGATGAGCTATCACGTATTAGTCGTAGAAGATGATGTGGTAACCCGCAGTAAACTGGTTGGATACTTCCAGAACGAGGGTTACACAGTGAGCGAAGCAGAAAGCGGCGCTCAAATGAGAAACGTGTTAGAAGAAAACAACGTTGACCTCATTATGCTGGACATCAACTTACCAGGCGAAGATGGATTGATGCTAACTCGCGAATTACGCAGTCAATCAGACATTGGAATTATTTTAGTTACTGGACGCACGGATAGCATCGACAAGATCGTAGGCCTTGAAATGGGCGCTGACGATTACGTTACTAAACCCTTCGAACTTCGCGAGTTATTAGTTCGAGTTAAAAACCTACTTTGGCGTATCTCTGCTGCTCGTAAAACAGCAGCGGGCGCTGTAGAAGAAACATCAGATGAGTCTGTGGTTCGTTTTGGTGAGTGGACATTTGATATCCCTCGTCGTGCGTTAAGCAAGAACGGCGAACCAGTGAAACTGACCAAAGCAGAATACGAACTGCTAGTGGCTTTGTCTTCTTACCCTAATCAAGTATTAAGCCGCGAACGTATTTTGAATATGATTAGCCACCGAGTGGACGCGCCTAATGACCGTACTATCGACGTGCTGATTCGTCGTATGCGTGCAAAAATGGAGTTCGATCCTAAGAACCCACAAATCTTTGTGACGGTTCACGGTGAAGGTTACATGTTCGCTGGTGATTGATTTCCTTCGGGAGTGATTAATTAACAACGACATTTAAACGTAAAAAGCCGAGACATCATTGATGTATCGGCTTTTTTATTACTCAGCTTTTACTGTTAACAACCAGAGAATCTACAAATACTTGGCGACTCTGTATGCTTAAGATGAGTTTAAAGATTCAATGGGCTTATTGAGGCTGAGCCGCGGAAACTTCACCGTCATCTTCAATTAAGCTGGAAGCTTCTGGAATAACAGGCTCTTCAACAATGTCATTGCTTGTATCTAGCCAATCACGCAGGCTTTGCCAAACCAATCCCATGGTTTCGTGCCAGTAACGCTCAGTCTGCTCAAGGTATAGCGCTTTCGGCATGTACTTTTCCCACGGCTCAACTATACCTTCTTGTGCAAGGTAGTTAGTTGGTGCCGGCAGTGGTTTCATTCCAGCAGCATTGAATTCGTTCAGTGCGCGAGTCATATGGCTCGCTGAAGTCACCAACACCATTCTTTTATTCTTAACGAACGCAGCGGCTTGGCGGGCTTCTTCCCAAGTGTCTTTTGCGGTTTCAAGCAGAATGATGTCGGGCTTTGCTACGCCAAGTGCTAAAGCCACTTTAGCCATCATTCTTGCGTTACTTACTTCAGTGCCTGCGCCATAGCCAGACAAAATGAGTTTTGCACCAGGGTAGAGGCGTAGAATACGAATCCCTTCACTTAAACGCATCAGGCCGGTGCGGCTAAGTTCTGATGTCGGTGGAATTTGGTCGTCTACGACGTGACCACTTCCAAGAACCATCACGTAATCGACGGTTTCATCGACAGGTAAAAATGCGGTGTGTTGCCTTTCCATTGGCATTAAAAGTTGACTAGAAACTGGCTGGAAAGCGATTAGGAAAATACCACATAGGGCTGAGAGGGTGATTAGGCAACCAGTCTTCCTTTTGGTAGTAAACATCACTAGGGCTAAACCCAGAAAAGCGAGAATTAACATTGCTGGCAGTGGCATCAATAGCGAAGACACTACTTTTTTCAGCTCAAACATATCCGAATAGTCCGAAAAAACATCACTTAGTAGTAAAAAGAGACATCGCCTCTTTATTCCTGAAATTCCTGTGACAGAATAGCAGGCACGATAGGACATAATAACTCAAGTAGCCGTGACTGAAGACCGTAATTTCGACGATATTGCCCACAAATTTGCAAAAAATATTTACGGCTCTGACAAAGGAGAGATCCGTCAGATCATCGTATGGGAAGATTTAGAACAAGCTTTGAGCAAGTTTGAGCAATCAGCTTCGCCGCTGCATGTGCTTGATGCTGGAGGCGGCCTTGCGCAGATGTCGCAAAAAATTGCGTCGCTTGGGCATAACGTTTCTCTGTGTGATCTCTCTTCTGAAATGCTGAAGCTCGCCGAAGAAAGTATCAGCGAAGCGGGTTTGCTAGAGCAATATCGATTTATTCATTCACCGGTACAAAAAGTCGCAGAACATCTCGATGAGAAAGTCGATTTTGTGATGTTTCATGCCGTAATGGAATGGTTAGCCGATCCTAAAGAGGCGCTTGATTTATTGCTTGAACAAGTTAAGCCAGGTGGTGTTGCCTCGATAATGTTTTACAACCACCACGGATTAGTCCTGAAAAATGTGATTTGTGGCAACATTCCTCATGTATTGAATGGGATGCCACATCGAAAACGGTTTAAGCTGCAACCACAAAAAGGCTTGAAGCCGGAAGAGGTTTATCAATGGATAGAAGACGCTGGTCTAGAAATCTGTGGTAAATCAGGCATTCGCTCTTTCAGTGACTACATAGGTAATATGGAGTACATGGGCGATTACCAATTTGAAGATGTATTGGAACTGGAAAAACAGCTATGTCGTCAAGAGCCATATCTGTCACTAGGCCGTTATATTCACGTTTGGGCTCAAAAACCTGCGCAATAACAGCGGTGAATGTGGTAAAAGAAGCCACAACATGCGCTATGCAATCGTAAGAAGCCCGCGTCATAAAGAAATAGGCGTCATATCTAATACATTCGATATGACGAAGAACAGTAACAGGAACCACAATGAGTGAAATGACTCAAACTGCCGAAGAGCAGCCAATTGATGAGTTGGTGGGCTGGGTCAAGCAGCATGATTTTTCATTAAACTTGCCACCAGAGCGCTTAGCATTTTTGATTGCTATCGCAGTACTAAGCAATGAAAGGTTCGATGAAGAGTTGGGCGAGGGTGAACTGCACGATGCATTTACCATCGTCACTCGACTGTTTGAAGATACTGGCGAAGCGTCCGCGTTTCGTGCCAACAATGCCATCAACGAGTTAGTTAAACAGAAGTTGATTAGCCGCTTTACCAGCGAAATCACCGATGGTGCGAGTATTTATCGCTTATCACCATTGGCGATTGGTATTTCAGATTATTACTTACGCCACCGTCAGTTCTCTAAGTTAAAACTGTCTATCCAGCTTTCTATGGTTGCGGACGAGATGGCAAAAGCCATTGAAGCAGCACAAAAAGGCGGAACTCCAGGACATTGGAGAAAGAATGTTTACGGCGTGCTCAAGTATTCTGTTGGTGAAATTTTCGATCAGATTGATCTTAACCAACGTGTTATGGATGAGCAGCAGCAAACCGTTAAACAGCAAATTGCCGACCTTTTAAACAAGGATTGGCGAGAGGCGATTAACAACTGTGAAACCTTGCTTTCAGAAACCTCGTCCACACTAAAAGAATTGCAAGACACCTTGCAAGCGGCGGGGGATGAACTGCAAACACAGATCCTCGATATTCAAGAAATTGTTTACGGTGACGATGAACTCGAGTTCGTTGGCGAAACCCTGTTCGGCTTGCAGATGAAGCTAGACCGAATCACCAGTTGGGGCCAACAAGCCATCGATTTATGGATCGGCTACGACCGCCATGTTCACAAGTTCATCCGTACCGCGATTGATATGGATAAAAACCGCGCCTTTAGCCAGCGCTTGCGTCAGTCAGTCACTGACTACTTTGATGCGCCTTGGTTATTGACCTACGCCGATGCTGAGAAGCTGACGGATCTTCGTGATGAAGCGCTCGTGCTTCGTGATGACGAAGTGATGGGACAAGCACCAATCGACGTAGAGTACGAAGAATTTGAGCAAGTAAATGACCTGCTTTCAGATCGAATTGCAGAGATGTTAAAAGCTCACAAACAGCAAGGCGCGCCAATTGATCTTGGCCTTGTGTTACGCGATTACCTCGCTGCACACCCTCGCACACACCATTTTGATTTAGCCAGAATTGTTGTCGACCAAGCCGTGCGCTTAGGTTACTCAGAGTCTGACTATCAGGCTATTCAGCCAGATTGGCAGGCAATTAACGATTTCGGTGCAAAGGTACAAGCAAATGTCATTAACAAGTACTGATGATTACATGCCAGAGAAACTGGTAAAAGCGATAGCGAACCCACTGTTCCCTGCGCTAGATAGCATGCTGCGTTCAGGTAAGCATGTTTCAACAGAAGACCTAGATAACCACGCGTTGCTGTCTGATTTTGAAGTTGAGCTTCAGCATTTCTATCAACGCTACAATACGGAATTGGTAAAAGCGCCGGAAGGTTTCTATTACCTGCGTCCGCGTTCTACGTCTCTGATTGGTCGTAGTGTGTTGTCTGAGCTCGACATGTTGGTTGGAAAGGTGTTGTGTTTCTTATACCTAAGCCCAGAACGTCTTGCTCATGAAGGTATCTTCACCAACCAAGAACTGTTTGATGAGTTGATGTCGTTAGCGGATGAGAAAAAACTCATGAAGCTAGCAACCAACCGTGCGTCTGGTTCTGACCTAGATAAAGAAAAGCTGTTCGAAAAAGTACGTACTTCTCTACGTCGTTTACGCCGTATCGGCATGCTGATTGCGATTGGTGAAACCGGCAAGTTCCGTATCAGC
Organism: Vibrio sp. 10N.247.310.23; assembly: GCF_041467155.1. Classification (NCBI taxonomy): domain Bacteria; kingdom Pseudomonadati; phylum Pseudomonadota; class Gammaproteobacteria; order Vibrionales; family Vibrionaceae; genus Vibrio; species Vibrio sp. 10N.247.310.23. Next base: position 244,334 of record NZ_JBFSTZ010000001.1, read on the forward strand.
GAAGCGGTATTCCGTTTTGGCGCTGACGTTCGTGTTGGCGATGATATGAAAGAAGCGCAGTTACGTCTTATCCGTGATGGTGAAGCTGTGGTGCATACCCAAGAGCCTAACCAAGGTAGCTTGTTGAATGAAGAACAAGCGGAAGCCACATCAGAAGTAGATGCAGACGTAGACGAAAACGGTCAACAAGACATTTTTAACGATCAAGCTGACTTTGACCTTGAGTCAAATGCTGGCGAACAAACAAAAGTAGAAGGTGAAGCATGATTGAAAGAGGTAAGTATCAATCATTAACCATGGTCAACTGGAACGGCTTCTTTGCGCGTACTTTTGATATTGATGGATTGGTTACAACGCTTTCTGGCGGTAACGGTGCGGGTAAGTCGACCACAATGGCGGCATTCATCACAGCACTGATCCCTGACCAAAGCCTTCTGCATTTCCGTAACACAACGGAAGCGGGTAGCTCACAGTCATCTCGTGATAAAGGCCTTTACGGTAAGCTTCAGCCAGGCGCATGTTATGCCGCACTAGATGTTGTGAACTCTCGTAATCAGCGTCTATTGTTTGCAGTAAAACTGCAGCAAGTCGCGGGTCGTGATAAGAAAGTCGACATTAAACCGTTCGTTATCCAAGGCCTTCCAAGCCATGTGAAACCAACGGATGTGTTGATTCAGAACGTTTCAGACAGCCACGCTCGCGTATGTCAGTTGAACGACGTGAAAGCGGCGGTTGCACAATACGAAGGCACGCATTTTAAGGCCTTCTCTTCGATTGTTGATTACCACTCGCAAATGTTTGAATACGGTGTGGTACCGAAGAAACTACGTAACAGCAGCGACCGTTCTAAGTTCTATCGCCTAATTGAAGCATCACTTTACGGTGGTATCTCAAGTGCGATTACGCGTTCTCTGCGTGATTATCTGTTACCGCAAAATGGTGGTGTGAAGAAAGCGTTCCAAGACATGGAATCAGCACTACGCGAAAACCGTATGACGCTAGAAGCGATCAAAACGACTCAGTCGGATCGTGATTTGTTTAAGCACTTGATCACTGAATCTACGAACTACGTGGCAGCAGATTACATGCGCCATGCTAACGATCGTCGCAACAAGCTTGATCAAACCATGAAGTTCCGTGGTGAGCTGTTTGGTTCTCGTGAAACCTTGCTTGATCAAAACAACTTGTTGAACCGCGTTCAAGAAGAACTAGAGTTACTTGTCGATCAAGAATCAGCACTAGAGCAAGATTACCAAGCGGCTTCGGATCATCTGCAATTAGTTCAAACTGCACTTCGTCAGCAAGAGAAAATTGCCCGCTACAGCGAAGATCTAGAAGAGCTGAATGAGCGTCTAGAAGAGCAGATTATGGTGGTTGAAGAAGCTCAAGAACGAGTACTTCTTGCTGAAGAGCAGGCAACCATCACTGAAGAAGAAGTGGATAGCCTGAAAACTCAGCTTGCTGATTACCAACAAGCATTGGATGTTCAGCAGACTCGTGCACTTCAATACCAGCAAGCGGTTCAAGCATTAGAGAAAACTAAGCAGCTACTTGGTGATGAGTCTATTACGGCAGAAAGCGCACTAACTCTGGTTTCTGAGCTAAAAGCACAAGAAGAATCAAGCACTCAAACGCTGCTGTCTACTAAACATAAACTAGACATGTCTTCTGCTGCTTCTGCGCAGTTCGACAAAGCGCTCGCTCTTGTTAAAAGTATTGTGGGTGACGTTGAGCGTAAAGAAGCGTCTCAAAGCGCTAAGCAAGCTTTAGAAAAAGGCCGTAACGCAAAACACGTTGTTGAAAATGAACAGCAGTGGCGTGCTCAGCACCGCGATATGGCTCGTGATGTGGCTCAGCAGCGTCAAGCAAAAGAGCTAGCGACTGAATACCAAAAGCAACACAACATCTCACTGACTGACGAAGCGGTTTTCGATGAAGAACGTGAACGTCATGCTATGCAGATCGAGTCTCTTGAGTACGCTCAAGAAGAGCTGCGTGAAGCGAAGAGTGAGCAACGTCGTGTACAACAAAACCACGATCAAGAGATTCAAAAACTTGAGTCTATTGCTCCAGCATGGATCACGGCAAACGATGCGCTTGAAGCATTAAGAGATCAAACCGACGCTGAGCTAGAAGATAGCCAAGCGGTGATGACTCAAATGCAACAAGTGCTTGAAGATGAGAAATCTCAAGCGGTAGCAAAAGATCAGTTGGCTACGCGCCGAGCTGAACTTGAGCACGAAATTGAGCGTTTAGCGTCTCCAGGTGGTTCTAACGATCCTCGCCTCAAAGGCCTAGCGGATACGCTTGGTGGCGTGCTGCTTTCTGAGATCTACGATGATATCACTATTGGTGATGCGCCGTACTTCAGTGCGATGTACGGCCCGGCTCGTCACGCAATTGTGGTTTCTGATCTTGATGGTATTAAAGAGAAGCTGGTGGATCTTGATGATTGTCCAGAAGACCTTTACATCCTAGAAGGCGATGTCGACGCGTTTGATGACAGTTCATTCAATGCCGATGAGCTTGAAGGCGCAGTGTGTGTTCAGCTGAACGATCGCCAAATGCGTTACTCTCGTTTCCCTGAGATCCCACTGTTTGGCCGTGCGGCTCGTGAACAACGTCTAGAGAAATTGCGCGAAGAGCGTGACGTTGTGGTTGAAAACCACGCGAAGGCAGCGTTTGACTCTCAAAAACTGAATCGCCTATACCAAGCATTCAACAGCTTTGTTGCGAAGCACCTGCACGTTGCGTTTAACGCAGACCCAGAGCAAGCACTTGCTGCGATTCGTGATAAGCGTAATCAAATTGTTCGTTCTCTGGCTGAGCTTAACTCTAAAGAGCAGCAGCAACGCAGTCAGCTTCTACAAAGCAAGCAGGCACTTGGTGCGCTAGACAAATTAGCACCAATGGTTCGTATTTTAGAAGACGAAACATTGGCTGAACGCCTAGCTGAATTAGAAGCGCAACTAGAGCGCTTGAGCGAAGCTAAGTCGTACTTGAACAACCATGGCAAAGCACTTGCTTCGTTAGAGCAGATTGTTTCTGCACTAGACGCAGACCCTGAACAGTTCGAGACACTAGAAGCACAATACCAACAAGCTGACCAAGCTCTACAAAGCCTGAAAGGTAAAGTGTTTGCTCTGTCTGACTTGATTGAACGTCGTCACTACTTTGCCTATGCGGATTCTGTTGATCTTCTAAACAAGAGCAGCGAACTGAGCGAGCAATTAAAAGCGAAATTGGTTCAAGCTGAACAAGCTCGAACTAAAGGCCGTGATGGCTTGAAGCAAGCTCGCGAACAGATGAACCAATACAACCAAGTTTTGGCAGCACTGAAGAGCTCACATCAAGCGAAGCAAGAAACGGTTCAAGAGTTCAAACAAGAGCTGCAAGAGTTTGGTGTCAATGCTGATGAAGGCGCTGAAGAGCGTGCTGTACGTCGTCGTGACGAGCTTCAAGAGCGTTTGCACACATCTCGCAGCCGTAAGAGTGAATACGAGCGTACGATTACATCAACTGAACTTGAGATGAAAGCTTTGGCTAAGCGTCTTAAGAAAGTTCAGAAAGAGTACACAGAGCTTCGTACCTTCGTTGTTGCAGCGAAAGCGGGTTGGTGTTCAGTACTTCGTTTAGCGCGTGAGAATGATGTTGAACGTCGTCTGCATAAACGTGAACTGGCTTATCTAACGGCAGGCGAGCTTCGCTCTATGTCGGATAAATCACTGGGTGCGCTACGTCTGGCGGTAGCCGACAATGACGACCTGCGTGATTCGCTGCGTCTATCTGAAGACAACGCGCATCCAGAGCGTAAAGTTCTGTTCTACATTGCGGTTTACCAACACCTTCGTGAGCGTATTCGCCAAGATATTATTCACACGGATGATCCGGTTGAAGCAATCGAAGAGATGGAAGTGGAGCTAGCTCGACTAACAGAAGAGTTGACGCAGCGTGAAAATCGCCTGGCAATCAGCTCTGAGTCCGTAGCAAGCATCATCAAGAAAACGATTCAGCGCGAGCAGAACCGTATTCGAATGCTGAACCAAGGTTTGTCTAACATTTACTTTGGTCAGGTTAAAGGCGTACGTCTGAACGTTAAGATCCGTGAAAGCCACGAGATCTTGCTATCAGGGCTAGCAACTCAACAAGAGCAACACAAAGACTTGTTTGAATCAACGCGCTTTACCTTCTCAGAAGCGATGGCGAAGTTGTTCCAACGAGTGAACCCGCATATCGATATGGGTCAACGTTCTCCACAGGTTCTTGGTGAAGAGCTACTGGATTACCGTAACTACCTAGAGCTGAGTGTTGAAGTTAACCGTGGTTCAGATGGTTGGTTACAAGCTGAATCGGGCGCATTGTCTACGGGTGAGGCGATCGGTACGGGTCAGTCAATCCTATTGATGGTTATTCAGAGCTGGGAAGAGGAATCTCGTCGACTTCGCAGTAAAGACATCGTTCCATGTCGTTTGTTGTTCCTTGATGAAGCAGCACGTTTGGATTCTAAGTCGATCTCTACGCTGTTTGAACTGTGTGACCGTTTGGGTATGCAACTTCTGATTGCAGCACCTGAAAACATTAGCCCAGAGAAAGGTACAACCTACAAACTGGTTCGTAAGGTCTTCAAAGACCACGAACACGTACATGTTGTTGGCCTGCGCGGTTTTGCTCAAAACAAACCAGCATCTCCGGTGCAAGAGCTTATCGAAGAAACTGAGCAATAACTTTGATAGCCGAATTATAATCTTGATAGCCGAGCAATAACCTTGATAGCTTAGCTATAAGCTCGAAAGCGACTCAATGATATTTGTTCAAAGCCCCTAATCATTAGGGGCTTTTTTGTACCTTGAATCTAATTTCTTACTTCTTACTTCTTACTTCTACAGCAGAACCCCTCCCGCTTAATCCTTTCGTCGACACTGATAAGACCACTCATACATTATGGTTATTATCAATGGAACTTGTTTGAGGTCACACGCACAAAACCACAAATAATGTATGGTAATGACATAGATTTAATAATATTAATAATATTGTATTACTTAAATTTTAATTGTTGATAACTCGCGTGTGCGAAAGGTAAAGGTAGGACTTAGGTATGATTCAAATCGTTATTGATGGGAAATATCGAATCGTCGAGCAAGGACAAACCGTTCTTGAAGCGGCAAAAACATGTGGTTTGGAAATCCCATCTTTATGTGGTTTGAATAAAACAGCGGATAAAGTGCCGTGTGATTTGTGTGTTGTGGAAGTTGATGGCGTTGGTGTTACTCGCTCTTGTGAGCTTGAAGTGTCTAATGGGCTGAATATTACCACTCAGTCAAAACAGTTAACGAATCATCGACAAGAAGCGTTGAATCGCATCATGACCGATCACTACGCTGACTGTGAGGCGCCATGCCAAACAGCCTGTCCTGCTGGGGTCGACATCCAATCTTACCTGCACCATATTGCTCAAAATGATCACATTAAAGCGATTGAAGTGATCAAAAAGACATTGCCAATGCCGCTTTCAATTGGTCGTGTGTGTCCTGCTTTCTGTGAAACCGAATGTCGTCGTAACTTGGTCGATGAATCCATTGCGATTCGCCAACTCAAACGACACGCTGCCGATGCGGATCTAGCGGCTCAAGAGAGCTACATGCCAGCGAAGAAGCCAAATAAAGGCAAGAGCATTGCTATTGTTGGTAGTGGCCCCGGTGGGCTTACGGCGGGTTATTACCTATCTAACGAAGGCTATGATGTCAGTGTCTATGAGTCGATGCCGCAAGCGGGTGGTTGGCTGCGTTACGGTATCCCTGAATATCGCTTACCTAAGTCGATTCTAGATAAAGAAATCGAGTTGATGTGTCGCAACGGAATGGTGGTTGAGTGCGGTAAAAAACTCGGTGTTGATTTTACACTGTCTGATTTAAGTAACGATTTTGATGCGGTTTGTTTAGCCGTTGGTGCATCGCAAGCGGTCGAGATGAATTACCCGGGTAGCGAACTCGGAGGTTGTTATTTGGGTGTCGATTATCTGAAAGATTACGTGACCGATCAGCAGTACGTCACTGGTAAAAAGGTTGCCGTGATCGGTGGCGGTAATACAGCGATTGACTGTGCTCGAACCGCAGTTCGTGATGGCGCGGATACTACGCTGATTTATCGTCGTACTCGAGATGAGATGCCAGCAGAAGATTACGAAATCGAAGAAGCTGAACATGAGGGTGTGAAGTTCCACTTCTTAACCAACCCTGCAGAAAACATAGCCGATGAAAATGGTCATGTATCAGAAATACGATTAGAACGAATGGCTTTGGGTCCTGCTGATGCTTCAGGCCGCCGCAGCCCTAAACCAACGGGCGAGTTCTTTGTTGAAGCGTTTGATACGGTTATTGCTGCCGTGTCGCAAAAGCCTGATCTGAGCTTTATGGACAATGAAGCGATTGATATTCCTCTTACTCGTTGGAATACCGCAGATGCTGATCCACAAACCATGCATACCGGAACCGGAAATATTTTCAGTATTGGTGATTTCCGACGCGGCCCTGCAACCGCAGTCGAAGCGGTGGGGGATGGGCGTATTGCTGCACAAGCGATCGATCGCTTCTTCCATGGTGATATGGACAATATTCCAGCCAAACCGTTTAACTCAAGAAAGCACAAACAGCTCAAAGCGGTGGATCCTGAGCAATACCAGTCGATACAACGCATGGCTCGTAAGATCATGCCAGAACTAACGCCCGAGCAGCGTGAACAAAGCTTTGATGAAGTAGAAACAGGGTTTGATAATGCCGATGCAATCGCTGAAGCTGCAAGATGTTTAGAGTGTGGCTGCCAAGCTAATACAGATTGCGACCTACGAGACTACTCGACTGAATACAAAGCAACGCAAACGCATCCAGAGTACAAAATCGATGTGGCTTCGAATGAGAGTTGGCAGGCGATTCGTGCTGAAGAAGCGAAGGTCGGGTTAACAAGGCAAAAATTTTCGGTCGATGACAGTTCTGAGTTCATTATCTTTGACGCCAACCGCTGTATTAGTTGTGGCCAGTGTATTCAAGCATGTCGAGAACAGAATGTTCATGGCGTTCTAAGCTTCATGAATCAATCGGATGGCAAACCTGCATCAAGACCTGAATGTCGCCCTAACTTTGGGGCAGATAAGACCTTAATGGGCGACTCAAACTGCGTTCAATGTGGATCGTGTATTCAGGTGTGTCCAACCGGTGCAATGGTGGATGCTCGCGACAGAAAGCAGGGAGACACAGACGTACTCAAGAAAGTCGATACCATCTGCACCTATTGCGGTGTCGGCTGCAAGCTAACCATGCATATCGATGAGCAGAAAAACAAAATCCGCTATATCGAAGGCGGAGACTCTCCGGTTAATGAAGGCATGTTGTGTGTTAAGGGGCGATTCGGCTTCGATTTTGTGGGCAGTGATGCGCGTTTAACCACACCATTAATTCGTAAAGATGGCTGGTTGCAACCTGCAAGTTGGGAAGAAGCGATTAAGCTCATTGCTGATAAATTTACCGCGATTAAACAGGGCTTTGGTAGCAATGCTTTGGCGGGCTTCTCGTCGGCGAAAACTACCAATGAAGACAATTATGCCTTCCAAAAATTCATACGCCGTGAATTAGGCACTAATAACGTCGATCACTGTGCACGTCTTTGTCATGCTTCTACTGTTACCGGTTTAGAGGCTTCGCTGGGCAGCGGTGCAATGACCAATGATATTCCAAGTATCAAGCACTCAGATGTGATCTTTATTATCGGTTCAGACACTACTTCAGCACACCCAATTATTGGCTCGCACATCAAGCAAGCGGTGAGGCATGGTGGAGCACGATTGATCGTTGCTGATCCAAAACGAATCGATATTGCTGACCACGCTGAGCTTTATTTAGCGCACCGACCGGGCACCGATGTGATGCTGATTAATGGTGTGATGCAGCAGATCATCAAACACGGTTGGTACGATCAAGATTATATTGATGATCGTGTTGACGGCTTTGATACCTTATTGCAAGAAGTCATGTCACCAAGCTACTCACTTGATAAAGTCGAATTGGTGACTGGCGTGAAAGCGGAAGATATCTTCGCGATGGCTCGCTTGATTGGTACTGCAGAACGCACCGCAGTGTATTATTCTATGGGTATTACGCAACACACCACTGGCCACGACAACGTACGTTCAATCGCTAATCTACAACTATTGTGTGGCAACATTGGTATCGAAGGCGGTGGTATCAACCCATTACGTGGTCAATCCAATGTTCAGGGCGCGTGTGATATGGGGGCATTGCCGAACAACCTTCCAGGTTATCAGAAAGTGTATAATCCGATAGTTCGTCAAAAATTCGCGATGGAGTGGGGTGTTTCTGACTTACCAGCGGAAGCGGGGTTAACGCTCACCGAAATTATTGATGGAGCGTGCCATCGAGATGTTCGTGGTCTGTATGTCATGGGTGAGAACCCAGTGTTGAGCGACCCAAATCAAGCGCATGTGATTGAAGGCCTTGAAGCGTTAGATTTCCTAGTGGTTCAAGATATTTTCTTAACCGAAACCGCTCAGTATGCCGATGTGGTTCTGCCGTCTTGTTCGTTTGCTGAAAAGTCTGGCCACTTCACCAATACAGAGCGACGAGTCCAACGTATTAATCCTGCTGTTAATCCGCCCGGTGACGCGAAAGAAGATTGGGTGATTATTCAAATGCTAGCCAATGCAATGGGCGGCGGTTGGGACTACAAAACCGTTGCTGATATCACCAATGAGATAGCACGTGTCACGCCACAGTATGGTGGTTTACGTTGGGAGAACATTACGGTGAACGGCGTGCAATGGCCAAGTAATAAGAACAACCCTGATGGCACACGTATCATGCACCAGACCCAATTTACGCGTGGGCGTGGTCAAATGGAGGCGATTCCGTTTAGATACGCTGCTGAGCTACCGGATGCGGAATACCCGTTAGTATTAACGACAGGCCGTATTCTAGAACAGTTCCACACCGGAACCATGACACGTAAAACAAAAGGGTTGGATAACTTAGCAGGGCCGCGTGCCATGGTGAGTGTTCATGATGCTGAAGCGCTAGGTATCTCGAATGGTCAGATGCTTAAGGTCTCAACACGTCGTGGTGAAATCGAAATCGCGGCCTTTGTGACTAAACGAATGCAAAAGGGTGTGGTATTTATTCCATTCCATTTTGTTGAATCACCAGTTAACCGTTTGACTACCACAGCGACTGATCCACACGCGAAGATCCCTGAATTTAAGGTGGCGGCTGTGCGTATTGATCCTATTCGTGAGCCTGAGTGTGAAGTAACAGAGGCTTAATCATATTAGCTCGGTGAAGACGGCTGGCATTAAAAAGCCGCGTAACTCTCAGAGTTATGCGGCCTTTTTATCGAGCTAGATTCAGTATCAATAACTGAGTCGTTTCGCTTTAATTTAGATGAGCTTAGTTTTGAACAATTTCGCTACCGTGAACACCAAATTGCTTAGCAGCGTAGGCAACGCGCTCTGCTGGTTTTGGGTATTCAGCCGGTGTGCCCAGGTTTTCAATATGATGCAAGCGAGGTAATAAACCTGCGCCGTTTGCAATCTGTATTGCTAATCCAGGGCGAGCGTTTAGCTCCAGTACCATCGGGCCTTCTTCTTGGTCTAAAACCATGTCCGTACCCATGTAACCAAGGCCTGTCATTTCCCAAGCACTTGATGCAAGTGTCAGCAGCTTTTCCCAATGGGGTACTTGTAGTAGCGCCAACTCTTTACCCGTATCTGGGTGGTGAGTCACTGGGTGGTCAAATTGAACCGCACGAACGGCTTTACCCGTAGCGATACAAATACCTACGCCCACAGCACCTTGGTGCAAGTTAGCTTTACCATCAGAAGCCGAAGTCGATAGACGCATCATCGCCATTACAGGGTAGCCCTTGAATACAATGATTCGTACATCTGGTACACCCTCGTAACTGAAGCCGTCAAAACACTCGTCAAACTTGATGAGGTTTTCAACTACAGCAACATCGTTCTTACCACCGAGTGAGAAAAGACCCGCGAGAGCGTTACTTATGTGACGCTCTACGTCTTCTTCATTGATAGTAGAACCCGATGGCTTAGTGTAAACGCCGTCCTTGTGAGAAGTCACAACAAGGATACCTTTACCACCACTGCCTTGAGCTGGCTTGATTACGAAACCCGGCCACTCTTTTACCATCTTGTGGATTGTTTTTACTTCAGCTTGGTGACCGATAACGCCAATCAGCTTTGGCACCGTAGCGCCAGCCTGTTCAGCGATGATCTTAGTCTTAAGCTTGTCATCAACGAGTGGATACTTGGAACGATCATTGTAGCGACCAATGTAACTATGGTTACGCTTGTTCATTCCCATTATGCCTTTGTCTTTCAACCTAAACGGTGAAGTAAACTGATCAAACATAACTTAGTCCTCCGCTAGCGGTTTAAAGCGACGAAGCTCAGTTAGACGGTAGCCTGTGTAGTTACCTAGTAGCAAGATGGTCGCTAGAATAACAAGTTGTAAACCAATAAAGTTAAACGTTAAGTGCTGAATGAACGGGTTAGTCATGCCTAAGTAAACAAGAACCGCAGTGAATAGAGAACCACCACCTTGCAGCATTACTTCTTTCGCGCCTTCTTCTTCCCATAGGATAGACATACGTTCGATAGTCCAAGATAGGATAATCATAGGGAAGAACGTAATAGATAGACCTTCAGTCAGACCCACTTTAAACGCGACTACAGTAAACACAGAGATAATCATGATTACCGTGATGATTACGGCGGATATCCTGGCTACCAAGAGCAAGTTGAGTTTGGACAAGTAACTTCGAATAATCAGACCCGTACCTACAATAAGCAGGAAGCCAACAATACCCGTTACCAGTTGTGTTTGTACAAAGGCTACCGCAATCAGAACTGGCATGAAGGTACCAGACGTTTTCAAACCGATGATGACACGCAAGAACACAACAATAAGTGCACCGATAGGAATCAGCATGATGGTTTTAAACATCGCTTGCTCTTCTAGCGGTAGGCTATGAATCGATAGGTTTAACAGCTGGTCAGCCGAGACTTTACTGTTGGTTGCTTCAGTTGGTGAAACCTCTTGAGCAATCATAGAGAAGTGAACTTTACTGTTTTGACCGCCAACTACATCCAGTAGAGAAACGTTTGACTCGTCCCAGATAAGTAGGTTTGGTTGAACTTGCTGTTCGCTGGATTCAGGAGAGAATAGGATCCACTCATCGTTATCCCAAATCTGAATCATGTTCTGAATTGATTGACGACGACGGCCATCTTCTAGCTCGATAACACCAACCACTTTGTTGTGTATTTTCGCTGCTGAAAGTAGCTTGTGTGTCGCTTCCACTTTGGTCATGTTGTTCAGAATCAGCGCAGAGTTTTGACTGTCTGGATCATTAAGTGTTTTGATGAGCTCACGAGTGAACGTTAGATTGTCTGCAGAACGCTTTGTTGCTCTGTCAATAAGAGCTAGAGACGCCGCTTCTTCCGGGCCGTCGAAGCTTGGTTGAACCACTTCACCTTCTGGTGGTGTGTCGTTCACTTTAGCTTGGTTGTCGACTAGGAATTGTGTCTTGTAGTAGATGGTTTGAGGGCCATCTGCGTAACGAATAGACCACTCTGCACGACGACCTGACTCAGTATTTAAGTAAGAAATACCGTAACCTGGTGATGAAGCCGATTCGCCGATAAGTGTGTAGTTAGACTGAGTATGAGGAGCCGCTAAGGAAACTTTTGCTTCTTTGCCTACTGCGTTGAACTCAATACGAGCTTCAACGTCCCAAACCTGCCTGGTTTCCCCTGGAGTCCAAGGTACACCGTAGGTCGTATGTCTGAACATACTCAGTGTTATGCCTGCCACGATAAGCAGGAATATAGAGATATAAAATGGAATTCTTGACGTCATAGCTTACCCTACTATTGTTATTTAACTTCCGTTTGTACGTACTTTTTACTTACATCTACTAGCGCTATGTCTTTGATAAATTCGCGCCCTAGTAATACAGGGTGACTCATTTGAGAGCGATCCGCCAATGTAAATTGCGCTTTTTCATGGATTTTTCCAACTTTAACCCATAATTCAATCACAGCTCGACGTTCTGTCTGATCATTCGTTGATTGGCGGATTTTCACATAACGTACAACAGGCGCTTCAATCCATTTTTGGTCTTCTGCCGCTTGTCCTTGGTCTTCTAGGTGGAACTTAACCCAGTTCTTACCATTTCGTTCGAATTCTTTAATATCGACGGCATTCAAAGAAGAGGTTGTTGCGCCGGTATCCACTCGCGCATCAAAGCTTTGTTTGATTGAGTCGATAGACACTTTTTCGATTCCGCCAAGGATAGTCGGTTGTGAGGTAGGAGCGATAGGAGCCGCTGCAACTGCCACGGGTTCTTCTTCCTCTAGCTCTTCAATGACTTTGTGTTCCATGCTTGTTAGATGAACATCTAACTGATTTGAAAGGGTGATGATTTCGTCTTCTAAGCTTTCAATGTAATCACTTTGATTACTGACTTGCAGTTCAAGATTTTGAACCTTATTTGCGATGTTTGTCTCTGAGCGGGCAATAGCATCGAGAGTTTCTTGGTGGTAGGCAGCACCGTTAGTAAGGGTACAACCAGAGAGCAAACCAACCGCCACAATAGGCGATAATCGCTTAAACATAAAAAAACCTTTGGAAATTAGAGAATAGTTCAGACTATTTAGAAGTTTAGCCCACAAAAAAGGATGCGTGAAGCATCCTATTGTAAGAGTCTGGTCATATTGAATCGCAATGTGAGCGCTACGCCAATTATTGTAATTTTAAATAGCTCGCTTATTAAGCATAAGTCAATTTTTGTTCAATTTGCGCGCATTTTTGTGAAAGCTCACAGCGAAGCAAAAGGTGGCGCTGTAGCCACCAAAAAGCCATTACTCTGTTATCGGCTAAATAATGGCTTTCGGGCATCACATTTATGGCTTGGTCGCCACAAGAATGGCACGTCTTGGTGCTGGGTGACCTTCAACCGTTTTACTTGGATCATTCGGGTCTAAGTAATCTGGTAGAGAGTTGTGTGTCATCCATTCTGTCGTGCGTTGCTCGCCGATTGTCGTGACATTCTCATCCACGATGCGCACGTCTTCAAAGCCGACCTGTTCAAGCCAGCGTTTCAGAGCTCGAGCAGAGGGGAAGAAGTACACGTTTCTCATCTGCGCGTAACGGTCAACAGGAACCAGAACTGCATTTTCATCGCCTTCAATCACTAAGGTTTCAAGCACTAATTCACCGCCAGACACCAATTGGTCTTTCAGTTGAATCAAGTGATCAAGCGGAGAGCGACGGTGGTATAGCACGCCCATGCTGAATACAGTGTCGTACGCTTCCAGTTTTGGTAGTTGTTCAATACCTAGAGGTAAAAGGTGCGCACGTTGGTCATCGCCCATCAACTTACGGATCGCTTCAAACTGAACCAAGAAAAGGTGAGAAGGGTCGATACCTACTGTAAGACGAGCGCCTTCGCCAAGCATGCGCCACATGTGGTAACCATTGCCACAACCTACATCGAGCACAGAACGGTTTTTAAGTGGTGAGATATGTGGAAGCACACGATCCCATTTCCAGTCACTGCGCCATTCTGTATCGATATGAATGTCGTGAACCGTGTAAGGACCTTTTCTCCACGGGTGGAAAGTCTTCAATAAGCTTTCTAGCTTTTTCAGTTCGCCTGTGTGGTATGGCGTAGAACTACCAATCGTCACTGAATTTTTCAGGTCAACTTGATCTGGCACGTCTTGTGGAATCTTGTTTAGTGCACGTAGCCAGCGGTCAAAGTCACCGTGCTCTGCATTTTGCCAATCGGTCAGTTGCTGTGGCAGGACATTTAGCCATGGCTGAAGGCGAGTATCTTGGGCAATAAGTTGATAAAAATTGGCAAAATTAAACATAGGTTTTCACTGAGTTGGTGGTGTAGAAATTAAATTTGTCACTCCATTAAGAGTGTGGACAAACATGCTAGGGAATCTCGTTTATCGTGTTTGATAAGAGATCCCCAATTCGTTTGTTCCTCGCTCTTGAGGATGACATTTTAGTACGTGCTAACGGTGTCGCGACGGTTACGTAATCTAAAATGTTTACTTTATCGCGAACATTGAACCAAAGTTGAAACATTGGAACCAGACTTCGCTGCTTGAGAAGCCAATCTTATCAAATCGCTCTCTGTGAACAGGGATCGAATCCGGGCGCATCACGTTTTCAATTGCGCTACGTTTCTGACTTACTTCTAGCTCGCTGTACCCGTTAGCACGTTTGAAATCATGGTGCAGGTCGATAAGCAGTTCATTTGAGCTTTCATCTTCGAATACGTATTTTTCTGACAGGATTAAGATCCCGCCTGGGCGCAAGCCAGCATGAATTTTCTCAAGCAGAGCGTATCGATCGTCTGGAGAAAGAAATTGCAGCGTAAAGTTAAGCACCACAACAGAAGCGTCTTTGATTTCCACTTCACGGATGTCGGCTTCAATCACTTCTACCGGTGTGTCACTGCGGTAAGCATTTACGTGCAATTTGCAGCGCTCAACCATGGCTTCTGAATTATCGATCGCGAAAATCGTGCAGCCTTCTTGCTGAATGTGACGACGCATAGAAAGTGTCGCAGCACCAAGCGAGCAGCCAAGGTCGTAAATATTTGAGTGTGGCTTTACAAAGCGCTCAGCCAGCATGCCGATTGCAGAGATGATATTGCTATAGCCAGGCACCGAACGTTGAATCATATCCGGAAATACTTCAGCAACCCTTGCATCAAAGGTGAAGTCTCCAATTTTATCAATAGGAGCGGAAAAGATATTGTCTGTGTTGCTCATAGCATTTTCTCTCGACAGTCAGCGTAATTGGCACAAAATTCGTACCAAATAAAAGGGGGCGTATTTTACGTAAAAAAAACGCCACTGTCACGAAAACTGAGATTTAGCTCAAGGTTCGAAGCTACTTACAAGTGAGAGGTTAAAACATCGAGATTTGGTGATTGCCTTTTTGAGCTGGAAACTGAGCCAGTTCGGGCAGTAATAATGATGTATTTTCAGAGACTTGCTTTTGTAGCCTCTTATAAATAGCAATCGCAAGTTCAGGTGCGTGGTTATTGTCTGGGGTGTGGATCATTAAATAGGGCTGCTTGCCTTCATTAAGCCAGTTTGGGATTTTGGCAAACCAAGGCTTAAAAAACTCAATATTAGGTTCTTGGTCTGGGTGACCAATAAATCGAATCATCGGGTTATTGGCGGTAGCAATTGCATGAACAGGAACACGCGGTTTTTTCTGATGCGCATCGATCACCGCTTCTGTGGTGGGTGGCGCAGAGAAAACGGGGCGGCTGTCCATGATGATGCGATTGATGCCTTCCTCAACCAGCCATTGGTTGAAGCGTTTTTCCGCATCGCCCTTATCAAAGAAACCTAAGTGTCGAACTTCGACGCCAAGCTGCATATCTTTTGGGAATAAGGTGCAAAACTTTTGTAGGGCAGGCAGCATGCTGGGCTCAAAACTGTGCGGCAGCTGAATCGTCCATTGACCAATACGGTCATGCAGTGGCGACATCGTCATCAAGAACTCTTTGAGTTCGGCTTGGCAGTGTCTCAGTTGTTGCTGGTGGGTGATGAATTTGGGCAATTTGAAGGTGAACTTGAAATCATCGTGACTGGCGGCTTTCCAATTGTGAACGGTAGACATACTTGGCGTAGCGTAAAAGGTGGTGTTGCCCTCAACGGTATGGAAAACTTGGGTGTATTTTTCCAAGCGTTCGGCAGGCTTGGTGCCTTTACCGTAGAACTGATTTTGCCACTCAGAATGAGACCACATAGTTAATCCAAGTCTTAGAGGTAAAGTTTCTGTTGTTATTACACGATTATCCATCTATTACACCGTTATCCATCACGCCATCAGTCATTACAAAAAGTTTTTGGGTTGAAACGAAAATCTACTTTACGAGAGTTTTGCTGATTAAGGTACTTTCGAGATATAATTATCGCAATTTTTTCGGTTTTGATGAATCTTTGCGCACTTGATGGGCTAAAAAGCAGCAAAGCCAGATAAAACACAATAAATTCGAATGTGGAAGGTCGATTTTAAGCGAGTTTCCGCGTATAAATGTTCCTTTGCTCTGTTGTGTGGAATGACCACTGACAGCTTGGAAATTAGTAAATAATTAAGAGATTGGGAAATTCATTATGCGTACCCATTACTGTGGTAACCTGAACAAGTCCCTGGCGGGACAAACTGTAGAATTGTGCGGCTGGGTAAACCGTCGCCGTGATTTAGGCGGTCTTATCTTTATTGATATGCGTGATCGTGAAGGCATCGTTCAGGTTGTTGTCGATCCAGATATGAAAGATATCTTCCCGATCGCTAACCAACTGCGTAATGAATTCTGTATCAAGTTTACTGGTGAAGTACGAGTTCGTCCGGACAGCCAAGTAAATAAAGACATGGCTACTGGTGAAGTAGAACTTTACGCGACGGGTCTAGAGATCATTAACCGTTCAGAAGCGCTTCCACTAGACTTCAACCAAACGAACTCTGAAGAGCAGCGTCTTAAGTACCGTTACATCGATCTTCGTCGTCCAGAAATGAGCGACCGTATTAAGCTTCGTGCACGTGCTTCTAGCTTCGTTCGTCGTTTCCTAGATGAGAACTTATTCCTAGACATCGAAACGCCAGTACTAACGAAAGCGACACCAGAAGGTGCTCGTGACTACCTAGTACCAAGCCGTGTTCACAAAGGTAGCTTCTACGCACTTCCTCAATCTCCTCAGCTTTTCAAGCAACTGCTGATGATGTCTGGTTTTGACCGTTACTACCAAATCGTTAAATGTTTCCGTGATGAAGATTTACGTGCTGACCGTCAGCCTGAATTTACTCAAATCGATATCGAAACATCTTTCATGACTTCTCAAGAAGTACGTAACGTGACTGAGAAGCTTGTTCACGATATGTGGAAAGAACTTCTAGATGTTGAACTAGGTCAATTCCCAGTAATGCCTTTCTCTGAAGCGATTCGTCGTTTCGGTTCTGATAAGCCAGATCTACGTAACCCACTAGAGCTAGTGGACGTTGCTGACTTGGTTAAAGATGTTGAATTCAAGGTATTCTCTGGCCCAGCTAACGACGAAAAAGGTCGCGTAGCAGTTATCCGTGTTCCAGGTGGTGCTAAGCTAACTCGTAAGCAAATCGACGGCTACGCTGAACACGTAAACATCTACGGCGCGAAAGGCCTAGCTTGGATGAAGGTTAACGACCGTGCTGCAGGCATGGAAGGTATTCAATCTCCAGTTGCTAAATTCCTAAGCGAAGACGTAATCAACGGTATTCTAGATCGTACTCAAGCTGAATCTGGCGATATCATTCTGTTCGGCGCAGACAAAGCGGGCATCGTTGCTGAAGCAATGGGCGCACTTCGTCTTAAACTAGGTACGGATCTAGAGCTAACAGACACATCTGCATGGGCTCCACTGTGGGTTGTTGACTTCCCAATGTTCGAAGAAGACGGCGAAGGTAACCTACACGCAATGCACCACCCATTCACATCACCACTAGGTGTGAACGCGGAAGAGCTAAAAGCGAACCCAGCAGCAGCAAATTCTGATGCATACGACATGGTAATCAACGGCTACGAAGTAGGCGGCGGTTCTGTACGTATCCACAACGCAGAAATGCAAACAGCGGTATTTGGTATCCTAGGTATCGAAGCACAAGAGCAACAAGAGAAGTTCGGCTTCCTACTTGAAGCGCTTAAGTACGGCACGCCACCGCACGCTGGTCTAGCATTCGGTCTTGACCGTCTAGCAATGCTGCTTTGTGGTACTGAGAACATCCGTGACGTTATCGCATTTCCGAAAACAACAGCTGCAGCATGTCTACTGACAGACGCGCCAAGCCTAGCGAACCCAGCATCACTGGAAGAGCTAGCAATCGCAGTTAAACTAGCGAAGAAAGAAGACTAATCAAGCGATTAGCCTAACTTTCTACTGAAGCTTTGAGTTTTCGATAGAGCTAAATTTTGTAGTAGAACAATAAAATGCCCGTTAATTTGACGGGCATTTTTTTTTGCGTTCGATATACTAAGCTCATAAAGCATGTATAAATAATCAGTATTTGAAGTTATGTCTATTATCTTAGGGATTGACCCTGGCTCACGCATTACCGGTTACGGTGTTATTCGTCAAAATGGCCGCCACCTATATTACTTAGGGAGTGGTTGCATTCGCACCTCAGAAAAAGAGTTGCCGGGTCGACTCAAGCAGATCTATGCAGGTGTGAGCGAAATTATTACTCAGTTCCAACCGGATGTGTTTGCGATAGAGCAGGTCTTCATGGCTAAGAATGCAGACTCAGCGCTTAAGCTTGGGCAAGCTAGGGGCAGCGCGATCGTAGCGGCTGTAAATGCGGATTTGCCTGTTCATGAATACGCGGCTCGTTTAATTAAGCAAGCGGTGACGGGTAATGGTGGTGCAGATAAGTCGATGGTTCAGAACATGGTGATGAGCATGCTTAAGTTACCCGCTAAACCACAGGCCGATGCTGCCGATGCTCTAGGCGTAGCGATCACTCACGCCAACACCAATAAAACTTTGATAGCGCTTGCGGGTAAAGCAACAGGAGCAAGAAAAGGGCGTTACCGATAACCATAGGCTATGGCGTTTCTGAAGACAGAATCATTCGGTTTCTTAAGCTAAGCAAGCTTAAATAAATCATCTTAATAAACACAAAGAACTGGATAAGCATCCAGTTCTTTTATATTCTGTCCCTCAAATTATATTCCATCAAGAGAGTGAATTGTGATCGGACGTCTACGCGGTACATTAATAGAAAAACAGCCACCAGAATTACTAATCGAAGTGAGTGGCGTTGGCTATGAAGTTCAAATGCCAATGAGCTGTTTTTACGAATTACCAAACGTGGGCGAAGAGGCAATCATCTACACGCACTTTGTTGTACGTGAAGATGCGCAGCTACTTTATGGTTTTAACACGGTTAAAGAGCGTGCGCTGTTCCGTGAAGTGATCAAAGCGAACGGTGTGGGCCCTAAGCTAGGCCTTGGCATTCTTTCAGGCATGACGGCTAGCCAGTTTGTTCAAAGTGTTGAACGTGAAGACATCTCGACGCTGGTTAAACTTCCGGGTGTGGGTAAGAAAACCGCTGAACGTCTGGTTGTTGAAATGAAAGACCGCCTGAAAGGGTGGGGCGCGGGTGACTTGTTTACTCCAGCGACAGATGCAGCTCCGATTGATTCTATGCCAACCGTTCACGACGCGGAAGAAGAAGCGGTAAGTGCGCTACTTGCATTAGGCTACAAGCCGACTCAAGCTTCCAAGGTGGTTTCTCAAGTGGCTAAAGATGGCATGACCAGCGAACAGTTGATTCGCGAAGCTCTGAAATCGATGGTTTAATACCCAATATACTTGTTCGACAAAATAGACTCATTCACTTTGCCTTTACACAGAGTCAAGAAGCGCAGAGTCAACAAGAGCATAGTTAGGAATAGCAGAATTTATGATTGAAGCCGATCGCCTTATTGCACCGGATAACCCAGTATTCAAAGATGAAGATGTCATTGATCGTGCAATACGCCCTAAAGCACTGGCTGACTATCAAGGTCAGGATCACGTTCGTGGCCAGATGGAGATTTTCATCAAAGCGGCACAACTGCGTAACGAGGCGCTCGACCATCTGTTGATATTTGGCCCTCCAGGCTTGGGTAAAACCACGTTGGCGAACATTGTTGCCAATGAGATGGATGTCAACATTCGTACGACTTCAGGCCCTGTTCTAGAAAAAGCAGGCGACCTAGCGGCGTTACTGACCAATCTCGAAGAAAATGATGTCCTGTTCATTGATGAGATTCACCGTTTAAGCCCTGTGGTTGAAGAGGTGTTGTACCCTGCAATGGAAGACTACCAATTAGATATCATGATTGGTGAAGGCCCAGCGGCACGCTCTATCAAGATTGACCTTCCTCCTTTTACTTTGATTGGCGCAACCACTCGTGCTGGCTCACTGACATCGCCGTTACGTGACCGTTTTGGTATTACTCAGCGTCTTGAGTACTACAAGGTTGAAGATCTACAAAACATCGTTCAGCGCAGTGCAGATTGCCTTGGTCTTTCTATGGAGTCCGAAGGGGCGCTAGAAGTTGCTCGCCGAGCTCGTGGTACGCCACGTATTGCTAACCGTCTACTGCGCCGTGTTCGTGATTATGCGGAAGTAAAAGGCGACGGGCATATTTGTCCGGAGGTTGCTGACAAAGCGCTAAACATGTTGGATGTCGATGCTAAAGGTTTCGACTACATGGATAGAAAGCTTCTGCTGGCGATTATGGAGAAGTTTGGTGGTGGTCCGGTAGGTATCGACAACATGGCTGCCGCGATTGGTGAAGAGAGAGACACTATTGAAGATGTGTTAGAACCTTACTTGATTCAACAAGGTTACCTACAAAGGACGCCAAGAGGTCGAATCGCGACCGACAGAGCGTATTTACACTTTGGAATAGATAAACCCTCCAATCGTTAAATTATTCATTTTTAAAGATCCCAGTTGCATAAGCGCTGGTTTTTTTTGCTTTTTACTGAATAACAACTCTTTGAGCGAGTCGATAAAAAGATCGAAAAGGGAGCTTCAAAAATGGAAACTTTGATTTCAGGTTTGATTTAGATAACAGGAAATGAAATAAGTTGTCATATTTTTTGTTAATACTTTATAGGTAGTTGTAATTCGGATGTTGAGGCGGTGCTGAGCATTTGTCACAGATATCATGCGCTGTTATTAAGATAAGCATAATTGGTGTGATTTTAATCATAATTGTACAAAAATAACTCTAATTTGCTCAAATAAATTTGATACAAATCAACGCAGGGTTCTCCCATAAACCTTTTGAAACATACTGATTTTACCAGTAATATTAGCGCCAGCTATATTAGCTCATGCTTAACAATAATCTAACTATAACGGTACGTTTTTGCTACAAATTTCAATTTGTAATAACAATTACATAAATTGTTTTAACATGGATTTTTGCGGTGAATAATCACACAAGTGTCATTCAGCCGACACAAAGGAGTTACCATGATTGATGTTGTTGATCTGTCGCGATTGCAGTTTGCATTTACAGCGATGTATCACTTCCTATTTGTTCCACTGACTTTAGGTATGGCATTTCTACTTGCCATTATGGAGTCAGTTTATGTAATGACTGGCAAGCAAATTTACAAGGACATGACCAAGTTCTGGGGTAAATTGTTTGGTATTAACTTTGCTCTTGGTGTAGCGACAGGCTTAACCATGGAGTTCCAGTTTGGTACTAACTGGTCTTACTATTCTCACTATGTTGGCGACATTTTTGGTGCTCCGCTAGCTATCGAAGCGCTTGTTGCATTCTTCCTAGAGTCTACTTTTGTTGGCCTATTCTTCTTCGGTTGGGACAGACTGTCAAAGCGTCAGCACTTAGCGGTAACTTGGTTAGTAGCACTTGGCTCTAACTTCTCTGCGCTTTGGATCTTGGTAGCAAACGGCTGGATGCAAAACCCAGTGGGTGCGGAATTTAACTTTGAAACTATGCGTATGGAAATGGTGAGCTTCGCTGAAGTTGTACTAAACCCAGTAGCACAAGTTAAATTCGTACACACAGTAGCTTCTGGTTACACAACGGGTGCAATGTTCATCCTTGGTATCAGCTCATACTACATTCTTAAAGGTCGTGACCTTGCCTTTGCTCGTCGCTCTTTCGCGATTGCAGCGTCTTTCGGTATGGCGGCGATCTTGTCAGTAATCGTACTAGGTGATGAATCTGGTTACGAGCTTGGTGAAGTTCAAAAAGTGAAGCTCGCTGCTGTAGAAGCGGAATGGCACACTGAAGAAGCACCAGCCGCATTTACTGTTTTTGGTATTCCAAACCAAGAGACAATGAATACTGACTACGCAATTAAAATTCCTTACGTAATGGGTATCATCGCAACGCGTTCGCTTGATACTGAAGTAACGGGCCTACGTGACCTACGTGATGACCACGTTGATCGTATCCGTACTGGTATGTACGCGTACGAGCTGCTTGAAAATCTACGTGCAGGCGATAAGTCTGAAGAAAACATGGCTGCGTTCGACGAAGTGAAAGGTGACCTAGGTTACGGCTTGCTTCTTAAGCGCTACACAGACGACGTTGTTGATGCAACTGAAGACCAAATCCAAATGGCTGCGGATGATTCTATCCCAACAGTTTGGCCTCTATTCTGGTCATTCCGTCTGATGGTTGCTTGTGGCTTCATCATGCTGTTTGTATTCGGTGCTGCGTTTGTTCAAACGTGTCGTCAGAAAATCGAACAGAAACCATGGGTACTTAAAGCTGCGCTATTCTCAATCCCACTTCCTTGGATTGCGATTGAAGCAGGTTGGTTCGTTGCTGAGTTTGGTCGTCAACCATGGGCGGTTGGTGAAATCCTACCGGTTAACGTTGCTGCATCAGCACTGACTATTGAACAGCTTTGGACTTCTCTATTCGCTATCCTGGCACTTTACACAGTGTTCTTGATTGCTGAAGTTTACCTAATGCTGAAATTCGCACGTAAAGGTCCAAGTAGCTTGAAGACAGGCCGTTACCACTTCGAACAAAACGATAACTCTGTTGAAGACAAAGTTAGCCGTTCAGTTGAAGTATAAGTGAGGGAATATTATGTTTGATTACGAAAGCTTACGACTTATTTGGTGGGTATTGATCGGTGTTCTACTGGTTGGTTTCGCCGTAACTGATGGCTTTGATATGGGTGTTGCCGCTCTGTCACCTGTTATCGGTAAGAGCGACACTGAACGTCGTATTATGCTAAACACGATTGCCCCTCACTGGGATGGTAACCAAGTTTGGCTTATCACTGCGGGTGGTGCATTGTTTGCTGCATGGCCACTGGTTTACGCAACGTCGTTTTCTGGCTTCTACTTCGCAATGTACGCGACGTTAGCAGCGCTTTGGTTACGTCCACTTGCACTTGACTACCGCTCTAAGATCGAAGATCCAAAATGGCGCAAAACTTGGGACTATGCACTTTGCTTTAGTGGCGCAGTACCACCAATCATTTTCGGTGTGGCATTTGGTAACCTACTACAAGGTGTTCCATTTGAACTGAACGAATTTATGATGTCTAAGTACCATGGTACGTTCTTCGCTCTGCTTAACCCATTTGCATTGCTTTGTGGTGTGTTGGCTCTGATGTTGTTCGTGATGCAAGGTGCAACATGGCTTCAAATGAAGACAACAGAAGCGCTGCACGCTCGTGCTCGTAACGTTGCTCAGATCACTGGCCTAATTGCTATTGCTCTATTCGTTATTGGTGGTTTCTGGGTTCAATCTATCGAAGGCTATGTAATTACGAGCACTATCGATACGTTTGCTGACTCAAACCCACTAAACAAAGAAGTATCACTTCAAGTGGGTGCTTGGATGACAAACTTCGAAACTTATCCAGCAATGTGGGCTGCGCCGATCCTTGGTGTAGCAATGCCACTGCTTGCTGTGATTGCATCTCGCTTTGAGCGTGGTGGTTTCGCATTCTTGTTCTCAAGCCTATCGAACGCTGGTGTTATTCTAACGGCTGGTTTTGCAATGTTCCCATTCGTAATGCCATCAAGCCTGAACCCTAACCAAAGCTTGACTATGTGGGATTCAACAGCGAGTGAGCTAACGCTTGGTCTTATGACTGTCGTTGCGGCGGTAATGGTTCCTGTGATTCTTGGCTACACAACTTGGACATACTACAAAATGTTCGGTCGTCTAGATAAGAAACACATCGAAGATAACGACGTTTCAGCTTACTAAGCTAGAAGTTAAATAACTTAGGAGAAATTTTATGTGGTATTTCGCATGGATTTTGGGTGTACTTCTAGCATGTGCATTCGGCATCATCAATGCTCTATGGCTAGAGCATTCAGAAATGATGGACAAAGACAGTGAGTAATCTCGCAGAGCAAATCGCTAAGCTGCATCAACCAATGGATAAGACTCTGCTTAGAGCCTTATCCCTAGTATTGGGTTTCATGCATGTGGGTTTAGTGATGTGGGATCCTGAAGCGTATGCGACAAGCATCGGTGGCTTTAACGCGATCATCGGGCCAATGTTCATTTGGGCAGTATGCTCAAGCATGGTTTACGGTATCGGATTTAAGCCAAGAGCTTGGATGTGGCAGCTACTGTTTAGCCCATATGTTTCACTCACAATTTTGCTCTACCTAACGACGCTGCGCCTTCTATAAAAGGCAAAGGATTTAGGTTCATAACAACGTGAGCCTTTATACTTGTTGGGTTTTTAGCCAAAAAGAGGTCATCTTATACAGATGGCCTTTTTTTTCGTCTCTCAAATCAAAAAATTCACAGCGATATACTATTAATGATAAGGAGTTAGGTTATAGTGAGATCTTTATCGTTTTGGATTGTGGTAGCAAATTGCAGGGATTATCTAAGCTATTTACGTGGCCAGTGACTGTGTATTACGAAGACACCGATGCGGGTGGCGTTGTATACCATTCAAACTATCTTAAGTTTTTCGAACGCGCTCGAACTGAGATGTTGCGCTCAATTGGCGTTTCTCAGCAAGTATTGTTAGAACAAAACATCGGTTTTGTAGTCCGACATATGGACATTGATTTTATTCAAGGCGCGCGTCTTGATGATTCTTTACAAGTCATTACAAATATTTACGAGTTGAAGCGAGCTACCTTGGTCTTCTGTCAAGAGATCGTAAATCCTGATGGCAAGGCATTGTGTAAAGCAATGGTTAAGGTAGCATGTATCGATAATCAAAAAATGAAACCCAAAGCAATGCCAACATTTATTCTCACGGAGCTAACGAATAGTGACTGCTGAAATCTCAATCTTAGGCCTAATTTTAGAAGCTAGTTTACTAGTTAAGATGGTCATGCTGACTCTTATGGGCATGTCTGTTGTTTCTTGGGCGATGATCATAAAAAGAAGTAAAGTGTTATCTCAAGCTTCTAAACAAACAGAAGTGTTTGAAGACAAATTTTGGTCAGGCGTTGATCTTGCAAAACTGTACCAAGAGAGCAACAAACGCAAAGACGAGCTTTCTGGTACTGAAGAAATTTTCTACGCAGGCTTTACTGAGTTCGCTCGCCTTCGTAAATCGAATGCAACATCACCTGACTTCATTATGGAAGGCACTGGCCGTGCGATGCGCGTTGCCGTTGCTCGTGAGATTGATGAACTAGAAACTAACTTACCTTTCTTGGCGACCGTTGGCTCTATCAGCCCATACATCGGCCTATTTGGTACGGTTTGGGGCATCATGCACTCATTCATCGCATTAGGTGAAGTGAAGCAAGCGACGCTCGCAATGGTTGCTCCTGGTATTGCAGAAGCACTGATCGCAACAGCAATGGGTCTATTCGCTGCGATTCCAGCGGTAATGGCGTACAACCGCTTCAGCAGCCGAGTAGGCAAGCTAGAACACAACTACGCGACTTTCTCTGAAGAGTTTCACAGTATTCTTCACCGTCAAGCGATGGCTGGCAGGGAATAATAGATGGCTGGATACCAACCTAAAAAACGCAAAATGACAGCAGAGATTAACGTTGTACCTTACATCGACGTTATGCTTGTTTTGCTGATCATTTTTATGGTGACTTCGCCGTTTGTTACTCAAGGTGTCGACGTTGAATTGCCTCAGGCTTCAACGGCTAAATCGGCACAAGACCTACTGGGTGACGACAACGCGAGCTTTATTATCGTTGAAGTGAACAAAGACGGTGAGCTTGGTTTGAGCGTGAATGACGAAGAAGTACAACGTGGCTTATCCATGGAAGATATTATCGTCCGAGTAAAAGCTGAGTTGTCTTTGAAGCCGAATTCTCCAGTGGCGGTTGGCGGTGATGCCGCAACGCCATACGCTGAAGTGGTTTTATTACTTGATGAATTAAGCCGTGCAGGTGTGCCAAAGGTTGGCCTTTTAACGGATATAAGGGAATAGCTCCGTAGCATTCATGAAAGCGAATAATAAAAAATCCAATAATTTCAGATCACCGCTTCTTATTTCTCTTGGGCTGCACGTCATTTTATTCGTTGCGCTCATTTGGGGGGCGGATTTCACGATGTCAGAGCCAAAGCCTACAGGGCAGATGGTTCAAGCAGTGGTGATTGATCCTCAGTTGGTTCGCCAGCAAGCTCAACAGATTCGTCAACAAAGAGAAGCGGCAAGCAAGAAAGAGCAAGAGCGTCTTGACAAACTAAGACGTGAAAGCGAACGACTTGAAAAGAATCGTAAAGCTGAAGAAGAAAATATTCGCAAGCTAAAAGAACAGCAAGCGAAAGAAGCTAAAGCAACTCGTGAAGCTGAAAAGCGTCGAGTTGAGAAAGAGAAACAACGCAAAGCTGAAGAAGCGCGTTTACAGCAAGAGCAAAAGAAAGCCGCTAAAGCCGAAGCTGACCGTAAGCTAAAAGAAGCTGCGTTAGTGAAAGCCGAGAACGAGCGTAAAGCCAAAGAAGCGGCAATCGCAAAAGCTGAACAAGAACGCGTGGCAAAAGAAAAAGCAGCGAAAGAGGCAGCAGACAAAGCTCGTAAAGAGAAAGAAGCCGCTGAACTCGCGGAAAAGCAACGCATAGCGAAAGAGAAAGAAGCGGCAGCCGCAGCAGAGAAAGCCCGTAAGGCAAAAGAAGCTGCAGCAAAAGCAGAAAAAGAGCGTAAACAACAAGAAGCCGCATTGAACGATATCTTTGCTGGGCTTGAAACGGAAGCGACTCAAAACTCTTCAGCAAGACAACAATTTATCACTGATGAAGCGCAACGTTACGGGGCTATCTATACCCAACTGATTCAACAGAACCTGTTGTTAGAAGACAGCTATCGAGGACGCTCATGTCGAGTGAACCTTAAGCTGATTCCAACGGGCTCTAACGCGATATTGGGTAGTTTGAGTATCTTAGATGGCGATAGCCGTTTATGTGCAGCAACCAAGCGTGCGGTGGCACAAGTACAATCTTACCCGTTGCCTAAAGACCCAGACATTGTGAACTCACTGAAAGACATTAACTTAACTGTATCACCAGAGTAAAAGGACGAACTTGTGTTAAAGAAACTATTACTGAGTTTTGTTTTCTTAATAGCTACAAGCAGCCAGTTTGCACATGCAGCGCTGGAGCTGGTTATTACAGACGGTATTAACTCTGCAAGACCTATCGCTATTGTACCTTTCCGTTGGGAAGGCTCAGAGCCATTGCCACACGATGTATCAGCGGTTATCGCTTCTGACTTACAGCGCAGTGGTAAATTCAGCCCAGTTGCGACAAGCAAAATGCCTCAAACGCCTTACAGCGAAACTGAGGTTAACTTTGATGCTTGGACTAACCTAGGTGTTGACTCATTGCTTACCGGTAGTATCACTAAAAATGCCGAAGGGCAGTATGTGGTGAATTACCAATTGATCGACATTGTTCGTGGTCAACTGACCAAAGGACAAAGTCGTGCGCTGAGTGATGAAGGCCAATTAGTGCTTTCTAAAGATCACGTTCTATTCAATAAGAAGGCTACGGTTCCTGGTAATCGCTTGAGAGAGTACGCACACCGTATCTCAGACCTAGTGTATGAAGAGCTAACTGGTGAGAAAGGCGCGTTCTTAACTCGTATCTCTTACGTGGTAGTGAACGATAAAGACAAGTACCCCTATCAACTTCGTGTTGCTGACTACGATGGCTTTAACGAGCGTTTAGTACTTCGTTCTAAGCAGCCTCTCATGTCTCCAGCATGGTCACCAGACGGCAAAAAGCTAGCTTATGTGAGCTTCCAGAATGGCCAAGCTGAAATATTCATCATGAATATTTACACGGGTGAACGTGAGAAAGTGACGTCATACCCTCGTCACAATGGTGCGCCAAGATTCTCGCCAGATGGTAAAACATTGGCATTGGTATTGTCGAAAACGGGCAGCCTTCAGGTGTACACACTTGACCTTGCTAGCCGTAAGCTGACTCAAATTACCCGCGGCCGTTCGAATAATACTGAACCATTCTGGCACCCAGATGGCAAGTCTCTTATTTTCACATCGGATCGTGGTGGTAAACCACAGATTTATAATGTAAATTTGTCCAATAATTCGACTTCTCGTATTACTTGGCAAGGTAGCCAAAACTTAGGTGGCCAGATCACTCCTGATGGTCGATTCATGATCATGGTGAATCGCAGCAACTCAGGTTTTAACTTGGCTAAGCAAGATTTGGAAACCGGTGCGGTTCAGGTACTAACAAAAACATTGTTAGATGAGTCTCCAAGTATTGCACCGAATGGAGGTATGGTTATCTATAGCTCTATTTACAACAAAACAAATGTACTATCGATGGTTTCTATCGATGGACGTTTTAAAGCTAGATTACCGGCAACTAACGGACGCGTAAGAGCGCCTGCATGGTCACCGTTCCTCTAGGGAAAATTACATATTCTTTTAGCTATTGATAGTGTTAACTATTGTGGCATTTAACTATCTATAGCACTCTTAGTCGCTGTAGAAACTAAGTTTGATAACGTAAGGAAAAAAAGATGCAACTTAACAAAGTTCTTAAAGGCTTGATGATTGCACTACCAGTGATGGCAGTAACGGCATGTAGCTCAACTGATGAAGCAACATCTGCAACATCTGGTACTGAAAGCAACCAAACAACTTCAGGTTCAGAAGGCAATGTAGACACAACTGTTGTAACGCCAATTGACGCTAACGGTCAACTGTCTGAGCAAGAGCTTAAAGAGCAAGCGCTACGTGAAACTCAAACAATCTACTTCGCATTCGATAACTCTACTATCGCTGGCGATTACGAAGAAATGCTAGCAGCTCACGCAGCATACCTAGTTAAGAACGTTGACATGAACGTTACTATCGAAGGTCACGCTGATGAGCGCGGTACTCCTGAGTACAACATCGCACTTGGCGAGCGTCGTGCACAAGCTGTAGCGAAATACCTACAAGCTCTAGGTGTTCAAGCTGACCAAATCTCTATCGTAAGCTACGGTGAAGAGAAGCCACTTCTTCTAGGTCAATCTGAAGATGTGTACGCTAAAAACCGTCGCGCAGTACTAGTTTACTAATTTTAGTAGACTATATAATTGAGGAATTGCCTCATGTTCAGTAACACAAAGCGAGTCATTTTGCTTTCGTTACTGGCAAGTGCAGCGAACACCGCGTTCGCTGCACCAGCTCCAGTATCCGATCTCAATAGCACCGCAACCAATTCATCATCTTCCTCTCGAACAGCATCTAACGAATCAGATATTGAGCGTTTAGAGCGCCTGCTTCAAAATCGCAATCTCGTTCAGCTTCAAATGCAACAGCAAATCGACGACATGGCACTGGAGATCAGTGAACTTCGTGGTGATCTGGAACGAAACAGCTACGATATGAAGCAAATGCTAGAGCGTCAGCGTGAACTGTTCATTGAACTGGATCGCGTAAGAGGCGAGGTGAAAGCAGCAGGAACAGCAACGGTAGCAGTGGCGGCGAGCGAAGGCTCTAAAGACGCTTCTGGTACGTTCAGTACTGATGTGGATGAGCAAACTGCTTATCAAAATGCTGTAGATATGATTCTAAAGCAACGAGACTACACGGGTGCTATCGCTGCATTCCAAAAGTTTCAAAAAGACTTCCCAGATTCTACCTTCACACCTAACTCACATTACTGGTTAGGTCAGCTTTATTTCGCTAAGAAGCAAGATAAAGAAGCCGTGAAGAGCTTCGCTGCTGTTGTGTCGTACAAAGACTCAAACAAGCGAGCAGATGCACTGGTTAAGCTTGGTGACATAGCAGCGCGCAACAACAACGCGACGCAAGCTAAGAAATATTACCAACAAGTCGTAACCGAGCACCCAAACAGTGCTTCGGCTAAAGTGGCCAAAACCCACTTATAACCAAAATAGGGGTGCTTAGGCGCCTCTTTTTTATACCTGTTCACTTCCGTTTAGTGTTTACTTCTCTTGCTAGTGATGACAACACATCGCCTTGTTTATGCGTTTTAAGCATTAGCTAGTCACCGCTTGCAACCAATCCTTTTTGATCCCAATCGCTGTCCTGTGTAGAATACTCGGATTCTCGGAAGAAGTTGCGTAGAGCAAGAGCAATGAGTCATATACTAGATAAAATCGATACAGTTTACCCGTTTCCGCCTAAGCCAGTTCCATTGAGCGACGCTCAGAAACAGGCCCACATCGCAAACATCAAAAAACTACTTCAAGAAAAAGATGCAGTTCTAATTGCACACTACTACACCGATCCTGAAATTCAGGCTCTGGCAGAAGAAACTGGTGGTTTCGTTGGCGATTCATTAGAGATGGCTAAGTTCGGTAACCGTCACTCAGCAAGCACTTTGATCATCGCTGGTGTTCGTTTCATGGGTGAGTCTGCAAAGATTCTTACTCCTGAAAAACGCATTTTAATGCCAACACTTGAAGCTGAATGTTCGCTTGATCTTGGCTGCCCAGCTGACAAATTTACAGAATTTTGTGATGCTCACCCTGACCACACTGTGGTTGTATACGCGAACACCTCTGCAGCTGTTAAAGCTCGTGCAGACTGGGTAGTTACGTCGAGCATCGCTTTAGAAATCGTTGAAAGCCTAGACGCTGAAGGCAAACCCATTATTTGGGGGCCAGACCGTCACCTAGGTTCTTACATCGCAAATCAAACTGGCGCTGACATGTTGCTTTGGCAAGGTGAGTGTATCGTTCATGATGAGTTCTCAGCTGATGCTTTGAAGAAAATGAAATCGGTATACCCAGAAGCGGCTATCTTGGTTCACCCAGAATCACCAGCAAGCGTGGTTGAACTGGCTGATGCTGTAGGCTCAACAAGCCAACTGATCAAGAAAGCAAAAGAGCTGCCTCATCCACAGATGATTGTTGCGACAGACAAAGGCATCTTCTTCAAGATGCAGCAATTGGTTCCTGAAAAAGAGCTGATTGAAGCGCCGACAGCGGGTGCTGGTGCAACGTGTCGTAGCTGCGCACACTGTCCTTGGATGGCAATGAACGGCCTTGAAGCGATTGAAAACGCGCTTGAGAATGGTGGTGAGCAACACGAAATCTTCGTTTCTGACGAATTACGCGTGAAGTCTCTTATTCCATTGAACCGCATGCTAGATTTTGCAGAGCAGTTAAATGTGCAGGTAAAAGGTAACGCGTAAGTCGTTCTTTTATCTAACCAATAAAAAAACCAGCCAATAGTGCTGGTTTTTTTGTATCTGCGTATAGGCCGCCAATATCAATCTTGTGGTCATGTATCTTTTTCTGATGATACATCTTGTTGATATCGCGTATTTTTTCTAGCATGTAAGTAAGAGGAAAAGATTAGAGGCTCGAATGATAATCTGGTTACAACTCAAACGCTGGATCAAAGCAAACATCTTTGTTTTGAATGGCAAAAACTTACTGTTCACTTTTCTTGGCTACATCGCTTTATCGTGGTCGATGCTGTATTTGGCGGGTGAAACAGATTTAACCAGTTCGGTTACCGTATTCGCTTACTACTTGGTGGTGACGGCTTCTACGGTTGGTTATGGTGATTTATCACCGACCACGGTAGCGGGGCAGTGGATCGTTATTCTATTTGTGATTCCAGGCGGGTTGAGCCTTTTTGCCGCGTTGCTCGGTAAAGTGGCGACAGAAGGTGTTGAATATTGGCGAGCGGGCTTGCTAGGAAAAAGGAGAGTTAGAGTGGACAACCACATTTTGATGTTGGGGTGGAATGAGCAAAGAACCATTCATCTCATCCGCATGCTACAACACGAAGAAACGGGTAAACGACCAATCGTGCTATGTACGCGTTCAGATATCGAGAACCCGTTACCCGGTGAAATCAATTTCGTCAAAGTAAACAGCTACACCGATGGCAAAGAGATGGAGAAAACGGGCATTGAGTCTGCAAGTTGCATCCTGATTGATAACCCAGAAGACGACATTACGTTATCTGCGGCGCTTTACTGTGCCAACCGAAACCCTAAAGCGCACCTTCTTGTTTACTTTAAAGATGAAGCGCTGAGCGATTTGTTACACAAGCATTGCCCTAACTCAGAATGTATTCCAGCGGTGGGTGCTGAGATGCTAGCAAAGGCTGCGGTAGACCCAGGTTCCAGTGCGCTTCACCAAGAATTATTGAGCTCAACAAGAGGCATGACACAGTATTCAACGTATTTCCCTGAAGACGCTGAGTCTGTCACCGTCGCGCCTATTTTCTCAGTGTTTAAAGAGAAGTATCAAGCAACTCTGATCGCCATTGATACGGGGAGCGGTATTGAACTCAACCCAGAGTTAGATCAAGTGGTCAGCAGTGGCACTAAGCTGTTTTATATTGCTGATGAGCGAATTGATGACTTCGATTGGAAAGGCTTCTAAAGCGACTATTTTATTTCGTCTGAAAACTAATAAAGGCCTCATAATGAGGCCTTTTGGCTTGTATAAAGCTAACTGTTATTGAGCTTCAGCCAGTGCAATGCCACGCTGCGTTAGTCCGCAAAGCATCACAGGAACAGCGTTAAAGATCTCTTCGAACTGCTCTAGGCCTTCGATGCCTTGCTCTGCAAGCGTAGCAATTGACGTTTCTGGATCGTAAAGCATGCTCAGTGACAGCAGGACACCGCCAACGAGTGCGTTATCTTCGCTCTCTTCAGGCATTAGTGTTTCCCAATCGTCGCGAGCAATCTGCCAGCCTTGAAGCAAGCCTTCACAAAAATCACGAGCGGCAGTGTTCACCACTTCTTCTTCGTCGTCTAATTGACAAGCTTCAGGCCAAACCCAAGTCCCTTCAATCAGTTCTGGGCGGGTTTTATTCCAAAGCTCGATGATAACTTCAATGTAGCTTTCTAGCTGTTCACCATCCGTAAAAGGTGCGACTTCTTCGCCACCCCATAAGAACGGTAGCCACTCATGCGGGGTTAACACATTCGGTGCCGCTGCCATTGCAGTGACAAAGCCCATTGTTTTGTGTTCTGTGATTAGCTTTCCTTCCAACTCTGGAAGCGCAAGAATATCTTGTAAAGTCAAAGTGAGGTACCGTAAAAGGGAACATATTTGCGCTTATAGTACCAATGAACTTGTGCCAATCAAGCTTCAATCTAAAAAGGCTTGATGTCATGGATGATAAACACTAGGTTTAACAGAAAAGAAAACAATAAAAGAATTATGCAGATACGGTCGTCTTTAAAGAAAAAAAGCATGGTAGCGCTTGGATTATACCTTGCGATGTTTATTGCCATTGTCGGTAGTGTGACGTATTACGTCGTAGAATCCCCTGTGCGCGCCAAATTACAACAAAACCTCGACTTGCGTACGCAACTGTTATCCGCATTGATTACAGAGCCACTCAGTAGTTCTCGAGGCTTCGTAGACAGTCTCGTTGGGTTTGTTCAAGCGCATCGTAACGGTGATGATGTTATTCCGCTATTTAAGTCCATGTTGGCGGCGAGCGACGATACAATTGTCAGTGCCGGTATTTGGCCTGAACCTTATGCGCTCGATTCTAAAAAGCTTCTCAACAGTTACTTTTTTAATAAAGCCGACGATGGAAGAATCGATCAGATATATTCTTACAACAACCCCAAAAATGCCCCTTATCAAGAAGAGTATTGGTACACCTCTGTCGTCAACCAAAAACAAGGCACGATCTCTTGGAGCGATGTGTATATCGATCCATACACACACGTTCGAATGATTACGGCGTCTTCCCCTTATTATTACGACGGTACTTTTGCCGGTGTTGCCACGGTGGATCTCTCGCTCGAAGAGCTGCTTGGTTTTATCAAGAACCACGCCGAAGAATACAACCTTGGCATTACGCTCAGAGATAAGCTTAACCAAGTGTTGGTTTCGCATAACTTTAATCTCGTTGAAGGCATTTACATCAGTAGCAATCAATTTGGTGATTTCGGCTGGCAAGTGGATGTGGTGAACTCCAAATCACGAGTAGAAGACGAAGTGTTTCGTCAGGTGATGAGCATTGAAGGCGGTATTGTTCCGCTATTGCTACTTTGTGTCATGGCGGGGTATTACTTATTGAACCGTTATTTGATTAGTCCAATCACAAGGATTGCAGCACAGGTTGATAGCTCGAAAGCCGGCGAAATCATTGATGTGGATTACCCGAGTGATGACGAAATCGGCCATTTGATTAAAACCTTCAACGAAAAGACCATTTATCTCGAAGCGGAAAAGGTTAAAGCTCAAGCATCCACCAATGCAAAAACCGCTTTCCTTGCGACCTTGTCACATGAAATTCGCACTCCGATGAATGGGGTATTGGGTACCGCTCAAATCCTATTAAAAACGCCTCTAAATTCTGAACAAGAGAAGCATCTTAAGAGCTTGTATGAGTCCGGCGATCATATGATGACTCTACTCAACGAGATCTTAGACTTCTCGAAGATCGAGCAGGGCAGGTTGGATCTTGATGAAACGCGTTTCCCGCTTGATTCGATCATCGGCAGTATTAACAGTGTTTACTACACATTGTCTTCCGAGAAAGGGCTTCAATTCAAAGTGTACTCTGAGGTGACTTCGGGTCGTTGGTACTTCTCAGATAAAGCTCGCCTTCGCCAAATTTTGTTTAATCTATTGAACAACGCGGTGAAGTTCACCTCCAGAGGCTTTGTTGAGGTGTACCTGAAAGAAGTTGTAGAGGGGAGTGACACCTATCTGAGCATTCGAGTTCGTGATACCGGAATTGGTATTTCTAAAGAAGCTCAGAAGCGTATTTTTAAACCGTTTGAACAAGCGGAGTCTTCGACCACAAGGCGTTTTGGCGGTACTGGCCTTGGCCTCGCGATTGTGAAGAAAATTGCCCAGTTGATGGATGGCAGTATTACCGTCACCAGTGAAGAAGGGATAGGCACGAGTTTTGATGTTCGCTTGAAGATTCAGCCATGTCAGCCAGGAGAAATCGAGAGTTTGCCACATAAGAAGTTGGACTACTCTGGCTTAAAGGTACTGATCGTCGAGGACAACCGAACTAACACGGTGATCATTGAAGCCTTCATGAGCAGTAAAGGCTTTACCTGTAAGAGCGTCGAAAACGGTGAACTTGCGATACAAGCCGTGGTTGCTGAGCGCTTTGATTTGGTGCTCATGGATAACCATATGCCTGTGATGGATGGCGTTGAATCAACCACTGCTATTCGTGCTTTGATAGGCGATGTGTCATCGGTATTGGTGTTTGGTTGTACGGCTGATGTCTTTAAAGAGACTCGTGAGCGTATGTTGGGGGCAGGTGTGGATTATATTATTGCTAAGCCGATTGACGAGCGTGAACTGGATGATGCCTTGTTCCGCTATTCAAATAAGCTTTATCAATACCATGAAGTAAAAGCGGATGAGCTCGAAAGCCAAGACGTAAAACCACACGATTCGAAAAGTAAAAGCGAGTCACTGCCTAAACCTGATCTTCGCAACAAAGATAACACTGAAGAGCTGTTAGTGACGTTGTATGTGGCGCTAGAAGACAACAACCTAGAACTGATTCAATTTGCACTAGAGAGCCTACGTGTCCACGTTGAAGCTATGAACAACGCGGAACTTACTGAACAAGTCGATAAAGCGTTAGAGCAGGTTGCTTTAGGATCACCACCTACACAAGATGTCATTAATATCATTACTGTAAATCTACCTATGGCTTAAATGTTGTTTAATTACGGTAAGTAAATGACGAACTGTCCAATATTTGACCTTGGTTGGATTTTTTGGTGAAAGTGACTGCTTTTAAAGTGGTTTTTGGTTGTTAATTTACAACTTGATTTTTAATTTGGAGTGTATGACTACTAATCTTGTGATTTAATAGTGACATTATCTGGTGAGGTGCAAATGTGCCTTGTTTATATGTTACTAAATCACTAATTAAGCAGTGATATATTTTAGGTTTGTCGTCAATGAAGTCTCGTGGTCCATTTTGTATTCGAAACGCAGCTGCGGATACATTTGCTATGGTCGTTTTCTGTTTTATTTCTGGCATGATCGTAGAAGTGTTTATTTCTGGTATGACGTTTGAGCAATCTCTTGCTTCTCGAACGTTATCTATTCCTGTAAACATTGCTATCGCTTGGCCTTATGGCGTTTTTCGTGATTGGTTCTTACGCAATGGTGCAAAACTTTCAGAAAGCTCATTGATGAAAAACTTGTCTGATTTGATGGCATACGTGTTATTCCAGTCTCCAGTGTATGCGGGTATTTTGTTGGCAGTGGGTGCTTCAGGCGACCAGATCGTTACGGCTGTCACCAGTAATGCAGTTATCTCGTGCGGTATGGGCGTACTTTACGGCTACTTCCTCGATATGTGTCGTAAATGGTTTCGAGTTCCTGGCTACTATCAACAAGCTTAAGAAAAGCAACAAGCGTAAGTGCAGCGAAAGAATGAAATTTGGTTTGTTTTTGATCTAATGAGTTAATTTGTAATCGAACAAACCGAAAAAGGCACTTTTTTTGAGAATGCCCCTTGACCAAAGCAAGCAGAATCAATAAAGTAGCGCCTCGTTGAGTGACATGCTCAACACACAATTTGTGGAAGGATGGCTGAGTGGCTTAAGGCGCTCGCCTGGAAAGCGAGTATACGTTTATAGCGTATCTGGGGTTCAAATCCCCATCCTTCCACCACTATTCAAAACCCTAGCAGAAATGCTGGGGTTTTCTCGTTTTAGAGCCCCTATATTCCACCTCATCTGTATATCTCCCTAGTATCCGTTCCTTTAATCATTTCTTTATAGTTATTACCTCTATTAATACCGTCGCAGAATTAACCATATTAGATGTTTTTATCATCGATAATCGCTTGATTTTTTGGCCTGAATCTAGATTATTAATAGTACGCAATATTATGAATAATCTAACTATTAGGAACCCATAGCCTCATGACAGAAACCCTAGTTTCTCCAATGCTCTCTTTTACGATCGCGATTTCATTACTGTTTATCGGTAAAGGTTTGATTGAGCGATCTGAAGTATTAAGAAAGTATTCACTGCCAGAGCCTGTGATTGGTGGCTTTGTCTGCGCAGCGACCGTAGCGGCGCTTTACTATATTTTTGAAATCCAAATCACCTTTAGCCTAGATGTCAGAGACTTTTTGCTTCTCTACTTTTTTGCTGGCATCGGGCTACAAGCGGATATTAAAACACTGATTAAAGGTGGGCGACCGTTGTTCATCCTACTGTGTCTTGCTGCCATTTTTATCGTGTTGCAAAACGTAGTCGGAATGGCAGTCGCTTCTGGCTTTGGAATGGATCCTAAAGCAGGCTTGCTATCTGGGTCTGTTAGTTTGATAGGCGGCGTAGGAACAACGTTAGCGTGGGCACCAATGTTTGTGGAAGAGTTTGGTATTGCTAACGCGCTCGAACTTGGTGTCGCTTCAAACACGGTTGGTTTAATTGCAGCGTGTGTGATTGGTGGCCCGATTGCCAACTACCTGCTCAATAAACACAAAGTAAGCCCTTCTAATGAAGAAGAGGTTACGGTTGGTGCATTCCAAGAGAGTGAAACAAAAACAGAGCTAAGCCACTACGGCGTTCTGTGGGCATGGTTGATTCTTAACTTAACACTGATGCTGGGTTACAGCTTGAGTGAAGTTATCGACTCAATGGGTTTGAAACTGCCGTTATTCGTTAGCTGTTTGATCGCAGGTATCCTAATCGGAAACGTTGGTCGCGCACTGTTTAAGAAACGTCGTACACAAGAGAAAATCGCTCAAGGCCGAAAAGGCTTAGCGATGATCTCTGATATCTGCTTAGGCATGTTCTTAACCATGGCATTGATGGGGTTACGTATCTGGGACCTCGATGGACTGTTTGGCTATATCTCTGTTGTCATGAGTATCCAGATCTTACTTTCGCTGCTGTTTACTGTGTTTGTCGTTTATTACTTGATGGGAAGAAACTACGACTCTGTGGTGATATGTTCAGGCTTTGGTGGTATCACTCTAGGCTCGACCGCAACAGCAATTGTGAACATGACCGCAGTAACTCACCGCTATGGCGCAAGCCCACAAGCGTTCATTGTGGTGCCATTAGTGTGTGGTTTCTTTGTTGATTTGATCAACGCATTGGTGATCAGTTTCTTTGTTGGTCTGTAGTGAAGTGACCGGTTATTGACTGCTTGAGGTTTACATCGGGATAATGACCACAAAGGCGATGACGAAAGTCGTCGCCTTTGTTTTATCGACAGCAAGCTAAAACACGTATATCAGCCTTTGATGTGATGTCTTGAAGTGACTCGGTGCACAAGTTAGTAAGAGCAATTACGATCTTGATAAATTGGGATAAATGTTCGCAGCAAATTTGTGAGACGCTTGATTAAGTGTCAGTTGAATTACAAGGAAGTTGAATGCACCACTTTAATATCCGTGCTCTTGAGTATTTAAATGCGTTGTCAAAATATGGGTCGTTACGTAAGGCATCTAAGATGATGAACGTTGACCCTGCCGCGATGAGTCGGATGTTGACACAGTTAGAAGCGCAAGCGGAAATGAAAGTATGGGAGCGCAACAACCGCCAATCACTGTTAACCGAAGCGGGTAATGAACTGCTGAATTACTACCGTTCCATTGTTCGTGGAGAGGCCGCTGTACTTGCTCGACTAACTAAGCTTAAAAACCTCAAAGGAGGCAATGTCAGCATTGCTATCGGTGAAGGATTTATTACCAACTTGGTGTCAAAACCGATGCAAACCTTCATGACTCGTTATCCTGATATCAATCTTTCTATTGAGATCGCTGGGGCATTGGATGCAGTCAAGATGTTGGAAGATCAACAGATAGACTTTGCGATAACCTATGCGTCTGCACCGCACCCTAAACTGCACTCCCACGTTGAACGCAGCCATCCGCTCGAATTGATTGCTCCGAAGGGGCACTTCCTTACGATGAAAGAAGCACCAGTGGTAATGCAAGATATTCAAGACGCTTCTCTCGCCTTGATCGATAACTCGACCGGTATGGGGAGGCTAGTAAAGCAGGCTGAACAAATTTCCCATCTTACCTTGCAGCCAAAACTTCAAACTAACTCAGTCACGGCACTGACTAACTTCGTTTCAGCAGGGTTGGGCGTCACCTTTATGCCTAAGCTCACTGTGATCGATGAAATAAAGTCAGGGCAGATTGAAGTGGTTGCGACCGAGTTGGAGATGCTATCGAAGGCGACGGTTAAGGTTCAATCTTTGAAAGGCCGTGCACTTACGCTACAAGCCGAAACCTTGTTGGATTTCTTACTCGAGAACGCCACTTTCTTGAGCCATGACGCTTACAATATCTAGGCTTAGTTGATTTACTTAGCGACTCCTACCTAAGCTTTCAAATACCGCCAATATCACACTTTCAAACTGCCGAATTCGTTTTTAAGTCGAATTGAGTTTTTGTCAACGCTCTCTCTATTGTTAAGTCAACACGTGCGGAATAAGTTACAAATTATTAACGAAACGAGTTTTAGACTGACAGCTGTGTTCGACAGATTTGGCTTTGTCAGGCATTAGGGGAAGAGAATGGAAGTTATTGTAATTGGCAGTGGTGTTATTGGATTGACCAGCGCATGGTACTTGGCAAAAGAAGGTCACTCGGTCACGGTTATTGATCGTCAAGATAGCAGTGGCAAAGAAACCAGTTTTGCGAATGCCGGGCAAATTTCTTACGGTTATTCATCACCATGGGCGGCACCGGGCATCCCTTTGAAAGCGATGAAATGGCTTACCCAAGAACATGCGCCACTTAAAGTGAAGCCTTCTCTTTCTCCAGAGTTAATGTCTTGGGCGACTAAGATGCTCGCCAACTGTAATGAAGCCAAGTACGCACAGAATAAATCGCGGATGTTACGAGTCGCTAACTACAGCCGAGATTGCCTGACTCATCTAAGAATCAGTGAAGATTTGGCTTATGAGGGCCGGCAGAAAGGCACCTTGCAAGTATTCAGAAGCGAAAAACAATTGGACGCTATTCAGCAGGATATGAAGCTATTAACAGAGAGTGGAATCGAACACTCGCTGTTTGATGTTGAACAGTGTCTGTCAGTGGAGTCTGGTTTAGCAGACGTTAAAGACAAGCTGGTGGGCGGCCTGTATTTACCACACGATGAAACCGGTGATTGTCATCAGTTCTGTTTAACCTTGACCGAAAAAGCCAAGCAACTCGGCGTTCAGTTCGTGTTTAATACCGAAGTGGTTAGGCTCAATCATCAGAATCAAACCATTGAGAGTATTACAACGACTCAAGGCGAGTTCAAAGCGGATGCTTACGTGGTCGCTTCAGGAAGCTATTCTCGAGAACTGTTGAAGCAAGTCGATTTGTCGATCCCGGTTTATCCAGTGAAAGGCTATTCGCTAACACTGCCGATCGTGAATGTAGATAAGTCACCAACCTCGACTGTGATGGATGAAACTTACAAGGTAGCGATGACGCGATTTGATGATCGTATTCGCATTGCAGGGACGGCAGAACTTGCGGGGTTTAATTACCTTATCCCTGAAAAACGCAAAGCCACGATTGATATGGTGATTAAAGATCTTTTCCCACAAGCGGGTGACTTTTCTAAGGCTGAATACTGGACTGGGTTAAGACCAATGACGCCGGATGGTACGCCTATTATCGGTAAGACGCCTATCAAGAACCTATTTACAAATACTGGACATGGGACATTAGGTTGGACAATGGCATGTGGCTCAGGAAAGATCTTGGCAAGCGTGGTCAGTGGCTCTGATTGCGATATAAAAGCAGACGACTTGAGCATCCATCGTTACATGTAGTTCATCCAAATCCTTGGTCATACGAATTAGCCCATGTTTATTAAGCATGGGCTAATTTGGTTTGAGTGTCGCGGCTTATCGGGTGGTGGTTTCTAACACATGAGTGAATCGTTCCCACGATTTTTGGTCAGCTTCATTTTGGTAATTATTAGAGCCGAACACGGTAAAGGCATGCGGCGCCCCACTGTAGGTGATCATTTCATGCGGAACCTTGGTTGTTTCAAGTTGAGCGGCGAGGCTGCCAAAATCTTCCATTGAGATCATGGCGTCAGCTGTGCCATGGAACACGACAACAGGAGCTTTTGTCTCAGAGTAGTCTTGCCCTTTTGGTGTCGATAAACCGCCATGGAAGGTAACATAAGCTTTCGATGGGATACCCGCACGAGCGGCTTCTAAAACGGCTGCGCCACCAAAACAGTAACCCATCATCACGTTGTTATCTAAGTTACCACCAAGCCTTTTCGCTTCCATGGCTCCTGCGTTGAGTAGCGCACGCATTTTCTCTCTGTCTTTGTACAGCTCGCCTGTGTGTTGCTTTTTATCTTTCACTTCGGTCGGGCGAATGCCTTTACCAAATAGATCGATGGCGAACACGTTGTAACCGAGTTCGTTGAGCATCTCAGAACGTTTCTTTTCGTAATCGGTTAAGCCATCCCAATCGTGTATTAGCAGTACCAAAGGCGCTTGGTCACTGGCTTCACTCCAATAACCTTCGTAATCCATCCCATCGACTTGATAAGTGACGTTTTCTCCTGAAATCGCAGAGAAGGGCAGTAAAACTGAAAACAGGCCGAGCGTAGTGAGTTTTCGCATGCGTAATTCCTTTCGATGACAATTGACGTTCCAATCGAAAGTATAGATAACGCGATGATTCTCGCCAGATTTATGTCTCTAACTTGAAATGTATGGCAGGGATAGCAGGTGGCGATTACTGATAAACAGCCATCGAAAGGGAGTGCGATGGCTGTTCATGATGTGCTGAGAAATTCTCAGGTCCGCAGAAACGCGGGGGGTATTAGAGTAGAAAAGAACGGATTACTACCAAGTAGCGTTATCAGCGGTGTGACTACTTCGAAGTTCTGGGTACTTACGTTGATAGCGCGGCAACATCGACTCATTACCTAAGATGCCGCCTTGGTGAATGTAGATAATGGTTTTAGTTGGGTTATCTTCTTGCCATTGTTCTAAGCATTGCCACATCAATGGGTCGTAAAGCAGGTCAAACTCGATGTCGGTTTGCTCTTGTAGATCCAACCAAGTTTGATAATCCTGTTGATACAATTTTCCAAAGTGGTGTTTGGTTTCGAGCGATAAGATCTGTGGATGTTCGGTTTCACCTAGCTCATTAAATTGCTGCGTTAAATAGTCGCTACCACCGACACAAGCACACGTTAAGACCGGGATGTTGTGCAGTTTTAAATGCTTATGAAGATAGAGAGCAGTACTGCCTGTGCCTGCTGGAAGTGCTACCACGAAATCGTGTTTGTTTTCGAAACGCGTCCAGCTGAGTATTTCAATCGCCAGTTGCTTCACGCCGTATTCAGAAAGCTGAGAGCGTCCACCTTCTGGTAACACAATGCATTGTGAGTCAGGTTGTCTTACTTGCTCAATATACTCGTGTGGATGAAGCTCAGAGCCTGTTTCTTTGACTGAAATAACCTTAGCCCCGAGATCGATAGCGCCACGGTAGTTGCCGAGTGGGCGTTCTTGTAGCCATTGAGGCAGGTGGTCGACGTAAAACTCAAGCGTCCAGCCTTTGATTTTCGCAAGTGCGGCGAGTGAGAACAAGGAGTTAGCCTGAGCGGAACCATAGCTTATTAGAGTGGTGGTGTTTGGGCTATCGTCTTCCAGTAGCTTCATGAACTTTCTGGCTTTGTTGCCGCAAAAGTGGGAGTGAAGCTGATCGTCACGCTTTAAGAAAAAGGTGTGCTCGTTGTATTGATGTTGAGTTACAGGGCTATTATTTAGTTTCATCGCACTTAGACAAAATGCTGACTCAGAGCCAGCATTTATAGTTCAAATAGGACTGACGAGTATCTAGTAGCTAGGGACCGCTGTAAACCAACTAAATCAAGTTTTCGTTCGATATTGAGCTTCGAACTATGAACTCATTTACTCTGGGGTGGATGCGGATAGATCGGTTTGAAAGGTGATCTTAGCGGTACATCCACCACAGCTGCGATTGACCAATTCAAAGCCCCATTGGAAGCGTTGACATAAGTCCTCGACAATCAATAAACCTAACCCATGCCCATTTGGATTGTATTGTTCTTGGAGGCCTTCTCCTTGGTCTTCAATCACAACACTCTCGTGGGACAGAGTGACCGTTACGGTGCCACTATTAGTCGCTGCAATGGCGTTCCTCAACAAGTTGCCGATCAACATATTCATTATTGCGCTGGTGGCTTGAATAGTTGGTTCTGATTGAACGTGTAAGGATATCTCGATTTCCTTTTCATCCGCTTGTAATGAGTTCTTGGAAATGATGGCTTCTAGCTCTTGCTGGCTAAACAAGCGCAGAGGTGCGTCGTCACTGTCTCTCTCATAACGGACTAAACCGAGCAGGGCGTCGACCATCTCTGACATCTGAACAATAGCATCATCAATACGTTCAACCTGGCGAGATTGAAATTCCGTGGTTTCGCTTCTTAAAAGTAATTTATTCGCACCACGAGCAACAGTCAACGGAGTTCTTAGTTCATGACTTGAGTAGCGTGCGAAAGCTTGCTCGCGTTTTACTAGAGAATTGATTTCTCTTCTGTATTGATTGAGTTGATCCGTCAACTGACGAAACTCCACCGCCGCATCGTCATTCACTCCAAATTCTTCGTTTAGATTGAGCTTATTGGATTCAAGCTGTTCAGACAGGGAGTTGAAGGGCTCAATCAGCCGTTTAGACAACCGATAGAGCAGAGCTCCGAAGCTGAATATTAGAATAGAGAGAAGGGCTAATACAAATGTGGTGGCATAAACGAGCTCAAAGACACTAAGCTCGACACGGTCTATTTCAGAAAGCAGAACAATAGGGTGAGTTCTACCTTCATGAGTATACTCGCCTACATAGACCATGCGAGATTCTGGATCTTCACCGACCTCACCAATGAAATTTTCTTTGCCTTCAATATACTTTAAATACTTTTTCGGTAGATAGGAAAGATCGTTGTAAGCGATAGTCAGGTCATCAATACGAAGCTCTCCACTTTCACCTGACTGGAATAACCCGACTGCATAGTTGCGGTCAATTAGGATGCGTCTTTCACCCACGCGGTCTTCCGACAAGTACAGGGCTGTGATAAATACCACATAGACAAATGCCGACACAATTACGGCCATTAACCCAAAGAAAACCGCTAAGCGGCCCGTTAGGGTTTTTGTGCTTGTAAGAACATTTGAAATCAATTCGATGGCTCCAATCGGAAGCCAACTTTAGGCACCGTAATTAACATCTGAGTGTCGAAAGGCTTGTCGAGTTGATTACGTAACTGATAAATGTGACTGCGCAACACATCATTGTTGGGCTCGTTTTCTTCCCATAACTTGTAGGAAATAGCTTCACGAGTGACTACTTCAGGTGCGCTTTGGCACAGCATCTCAAGTATGGTGTAAGTGGTTGGGTTGAGCGCTAGTAGTTTATCTTGGCGGTAAGCTTTACGGGTTTTTTGGTCGATGGTGAGTTCATCGAACTGAAGTTTTGAAGAGGCGACTTTTCCGCGG
Source organism: Vibrio sp. 10N.247.310.23 (assembly GCF_041467155.1). NCBI lineage: Bacteria > Pseudomonadati > Pseudomonadota > Gammaproteobacteria > Vibrionales > Vibrionaceae > Vibrio > Vibrio sp. 10N.247.310.23. The sequence continues at coordinate 288,838 of NZ_JBFSTZ010000001.1, forward strand.
TAACGACGGACTAACGCGTTCATTCTTGCTTCTAGAATATCCAAATCAAATGGCTTGGTGAGGTAATCATCGGCACCGTGTTCAAAGCCTTTCAGCATATCTTCTCGGCTATCTAAGGCGGTCAGCATCAAAATAGGTGTCGCGTTACCTTGGTCTCGCAGTTTATTACAAACCGTTAGGCCGTCCATTCTCGGTAACATTAGATCCAATATGATGATATCAAATGAGTTTTCCAACGCGAGTTGTAGGCCAAGTTCACCGTTGTCTGCGTAATCGAGTTCCATGCCAATACACTCAAAATAATCAAACAAGACACCTGCAATTTCACGGTTATCTTCGACTAATAGAACTCGTTTCATTTTGATTCTCATACAGAAATAGACAGTAACATTATCCTGAGTGAGCGTGAAAAATATGTCAATAACATAACTTTCACTTATGGGAGGGTAGATTGGCTTCAGATTAAAAAATAGAAGAACGTATTATGTCTGAACTTCATATTAGCCGCCCTAAGATATCTACATCGCAGATCAATCCTGCGGTCTCTTTGTCTATCATTGTGCCTTTTTACGATGAACAAGAGGTATTGGAAGAGTTCCACTCTCGCCTTACCAAGGTGCTTGATAGCTTACCGATCACGAGTGAGATTGTTTATGTCGACGATGGCAGCAAAGACAACAGCTTGGACTTGGTGAGTTCATTCACTTCAATCAATAGCTCAATTTCTGTGATTGGTTTAAGCCGTAACTTTGGTAAAGAGTCAGCCATGAGTGCTGGTCTTGAGCATTGCCGAGGACAAGCGGTGATCTTGTTAGACGCAGACCTGCAAGATCCGCCGGAGCTGATCCCACAAATGGTTGCCAAGTGGCGCGAAGGCTATGACGTTGTGAATATGCAGCGCAGCCAGCGTGATGGTGAAACGTGGTTTAAGAAGTTTTCAGCAGCAAGCTTTTACAAAGTCATGAACGTGGCAGCGAAGATCGATGTTCCAGAAAATGTCGGTGATTTCCGACTGTTAAGCCGAGAGGTTGTCGACCATATCAACCAACTGCCTGAACGTAACCGTTACATGAAAGGCATCTTTTCATGGCCAGGTTTTAGACAAGCAACGATTCAGTTTAAGCGCGATGCTCGCTTCTGTGGCGAGACGAAATGGAACTACCTGAAACTCATCGGATTGGCGATGGATGGCATCACATCATTTTCTATCCGCCCACTGCGTATTGCGACGGCCGTTGGTGGATTAGTGGCGCTTACCGCTTTTGTGTATGGCGTCTTCATCGTGTTCAAAACCATGATGTTTGGTGAGCCTATTACTGGCTACCCATCCATGATGGTGGTTCAACTTGCCCTTGGCGGCATTCAACTTCTGAGTATTGGTTTAATGGGGGAATACATAGGTCGTATTTTCATTGAAACCAAGAACCGCCCTTTGTATCTGATTCAATCGGTGGTCGATACCCCAGCATTAAAAACACATTTTAAATTAGAGGAGTCAGCATGAGCCTGAACCGAACGCACCTATGGTATTTGTTGGCTTTTGCATTGGTTCTAAGGCTCTTATCTCTGGCGACATACCCTTTAATGGACACTACGGAAGCGCGCTACGGTGAGATGGCTCGCTTGATGGTAGAAACCGGCAATTGGTTAACCCCTCAATTTGATTACGGCATCCCTTTCTGGGGTAAGCCTCCGATGTTTACCTGGATGAGCGCGATTGGCATTGAGCTGTTTGGTTTGAGTGAGTTTGCTGTGCGTGCGCCACACTGGTTAGCAGGTTTTGCGACGATTTTGTTGGTTGCGTACATGGCTAAGCGCACCGGACAAAGTGCCTTGGTGGCGGCCGTGGTATTGGCGACATGTGGGATTTTCTCTATCGCGGCGGGTGCTGTTATGACTGACATGGCATTAACGTTAGCGATGACCATAGCCATGTTAGGTTTCTACCTATGTTGGTTAGGAGGAGAGGGTTCGAAGGGAGAAGGGAGCGCGAAGACTAATCGGTCTTGGGGCTATGTCGGTTTCATTGGCTTAGCACTAGGCTTGCTGGCAAAAGGGCCGGTAGCGATTGTGATTATGGGTATCGCCGTTTTCCCTTGGTTAGTATTGCAACATGGATTTTTTGGCGCTTTTAAAGTGTTATGGCAACGCTTTCCACTGTTGTCAGGCTTAGGCGTGATGCTAGCGATTGCTTTGCCGTGGTACATCATGGCTGAAATGGCAACACCGGGTTTTATTGATTACTTTATTGTTGGCGAGCACTTTAAGCGTTTTGTTGTGAGTGGTTGGGAGGGCGATTTATACGGTTCTGCCCATGACCAAGCAAGAGGCATGATTTGGATTTTCTGGATTCAAGCGGCTGCGCCGTGGTCGATTGTGTTGCCTATTTTGACTTTCGCCCGTCGTAAGAAAATCGCAGAAGTTAACGCTGAACATAGTGGGTTGTTTTCATTCCTTGTGTGTTGGTTGGTCTCTCCTCTAATTCTTTTCACTATGGCGGGTAATATTCTTCCAGCTTACGTCCTACCGGGTATTCCAGCCCTTGGCTTGCTGGTGGCAACGCTTGTGGTAGAAAAAGATAAGAAGTGGTTCTCGAGTGTGGCTTTGGTGCTACCTGTGCTGTTAATGATTGCGATGGTCTACCTCAACCTAGGCAAAGCGAACGAGAAAAGTGACCGTATTATCTTCGAGCAGATCACGGATGAAGCGCCGAGCTTTTACATCGGTAAACGACCGTTCTCTGGGCAATTTTACAGTCATGGACAAGCGAAAAAGCTACTTGATGTTAAGCAGTTAGATGGTATCGACAAGTTCTATCTGATTGGTAAAAGAGCGGAAGTGGAAACCAAGATTAAAGACAATGCGTTGACCTGTATTTTAGAGCCGACGGTGAAGATCAAGCGCGCTCTATTTAGTTGTCATAGCCAAAACATCAAACCAAATCTATCGTTGAGCCATATTCGAAGTGATGGCGATGTTCAATTTTAACTCGTCATCGAGACTGTTTAGCCACAAGTTCGACGTGCTAAACCAAAAACTACAACCTCATCATAAGATGATTAAATTCGCTATGGTGGGGTCGGGTGGCTTTGTTGTCGATTGTGCCGTGTTTGCGTTGCTGCATTACGTTATTGGGCTGCCGTTAATGAGTGCTCGAATTGGCTCTTTCATCGTTGCAGCAACGACAACTTGGTTTGGAAATCGAGTGTTGACCTTTGAATTCAAAGGGCAGGGGAATTGGTCCGAAAAGCTGATTCAATGGCAAAAGTTCATGTTCTCTGCATCAATATCGGCGATACCTAATTTGCTGTGCTTTAAGTTGATGACTGAATTGCTGCCTGCATTTACTGGGGCAGTGTTTATCGCAATGGCGGTTGGCATCTTGGTGGGCATGGTCAGTAACTATTTGCTTAGTCAGTATTGGGTGTTTGCTCGTTAGGCTATCTTGTAACAGACACAAAAAAGCGCAGCTAAATAGCTGCGCTTTGTGTTTTTACGATAGCGAAGTCAATCGGTTCGCGATATTAGCGTTGTGCTGCGCGCTGGCGGTTCTTGCCGTTACTTGCAGGTTTGCCACCTTGACCATTGCCCGCTTTGTTACGGTTTGGTTTGCCATTTCCGCCGCCATTACCTTGTGATTGCTGACCACCAGGACCTTTCTTAATGAAGCCAGTCGCTGGTTTACGAGCATTGCCATTACCGCCACCTTGGTTAGCATTACCTTGGCTACCGTTGCCGTTACCATTCGGCTTCTTGCCACCCGGTTTCTTACCAGAGTGGTTACGTGGGCTTTCGCCACCAAGACCTGGCTGAGATTTACTGTGCTTAGTCGCAAAGCGTTGTGAACCGTGACGACCAGACTTACGACGTTGTGCCGGTGTTTGTGCATCAAAGTCTTCTGCTGGTACTAGGCAGTTTGCTTTGTCACCAATTAGGTGCTGTTTACCCATGCTGATCAGTGCTTCACGGATGATTTTCCAGTTTTCAGGATCGTGGTAACGAAGCAGTGCTTTATGCAGACGACGTTGACGATCACCTTTCGGCACAGGAACATCTTCACGCTTCTTATATTTCACGCGTTTCAGAGGGTTAGTCTCTGAGTAGTACATCGACGTTGCATTACACATTGGCGATGGGTAGAAGTTCTGTACTTGGTCACACTCGTAGTTGTGCTTTTTCAGCCACATTGCTAGGTTAAGCATGTCTTCATCTTCTGTGCCCGGGTGAGCAGAGATAAAGTAAGGAATTAAGTACTGTTTCTTACCGGCTTCAGCGCTGTACTTCTCGAACATCTCTTTGAAACGATCGTAAGTGCCCATGCCCGGCTTCATCATCAGATCCAGTGGGCCTTTTTCAGTATGCTCTGGAGCAATCTTCAAGTAACCACCAACGTGGTGAGTCACAAGCTCACGAACGTATTCTGGAGATTCAATCGCTAAGTCGTAACGTACACCAGAAGCGATCATGATCTTCTTAACACCCGGTACTTTTCTCGCAGAGCGGTACAGGTCGATAGTGTGTTGATGGTCTGTGTTTAGCTTTTCACAGATTTTCGGGAACACACATGATGGACGACGACAGTTAATTTCAGCTTTTGGATCTGAACAACCTAAACGGTACATGTTCGCCGTTGGGCCGCCCAAGTCAGAAATAGTACCTGTGAAGCCCGGTACTTTATCTTTAATGTCTTCGATCTCATCCAAGATAGATTCTTTCGAACGGTTCTGAATGATGCGACCTTCGTGCTCTGTGATTGAACAGAAAGAACAACCACCAAAACAACCACGCATGATGTTAACCGAGGTTTTGATCATGTCGTATGCTGGGATTTTCGCTTTGCCGTACATCGGGTGCGGAACACGCTTGTACGCAAGGCCAAACACGTAGTCCATCTCTTCTGTGGTCAATGGAATAGGCGCTTGGTTAATCCAAAGCTCGCGATCACCGTGACGTTGAATCAGAGCACGACCTGAGTACGGGTTTGTCTCAAGGTGCAGAATACGACTAGCGTGAGCGTAAAGAATACGGTCATTGTTTAGCTTTTCGTAACCTGGGATACGAACCGCTGTAGTTTTTGCATCGTGACGAGAAGGGCGAATAGTAATAGGTTGCGCTTTTACTTCTTCTTTTTCGTCTTTCTTGGTATCACACTGAGTTTCAACTTCGTACGGGTTAACCGGAACATACGCTTTGTTCGGCTTTTCGATACGAGAAGAGTCAATGATCTTGAAGCCTTCAGGGGCCGCAGGAAGATTGATAGCAGTACCGCGGATATTGGTCAGCGTAGACATGTCTTCACCATCGGCAATGCGGTGTGCTACTTCAACCAATGCACGCTCAGCGTTACCAAAAAGAAGAATGTCAGCTTTTGCATCAAACAATACAGAGCGGCGAACTTTATCTGACCAGTAGTCGTAGTGAGCTACACGACGTAAGCTCGCTTCAATACCACCAAGCACGATTGGCGTGCCTTTGTAAGCTTCACGACAACGTTGAGAATAAACCAGAGTTGCACGATCAGGACGCTTGCCACCTTCATTGTTCGGAGTATAAGCATCATCGTGACGTAATTTGCGATCAGAGGTGTAGCGGTTGATCATGGAGTCCATGTTACCCGCTGTGATGCCGAAGAATAGGTTAGGTTTACCTAGCTTCATGAAGGCATCTTTATTGTCCCACTTTGGTTGAGCAATAATGCCCACGCGGAAACCTTGAGCTTCAAGCAGACGGCCGATGATAGCCATACCAAAGCTCGGGTGATCGACATAAGCGTCACCAGTTACAATAATAATGTCACAGCTATCCCATCCAAGAGCATCCATCTCCTTTCTACTGGTAGGCAAAAAGGGTGCAGTTCCGTAGCACTCGGCCCAGTATTTTTTGTGTTCGTGAATAGGAGTGATATCGCTGTACATATTTCAACCTCTGATTTTTGAGGCGGGAATTATAGCGGCATGAGCCTAGACTAGCCAGTAGAACATGCCCCTGTTAGTTCTGGTGTCTTTCGTCTTTTTACGGTAAATGGCGATAAAAGAGCCATACAACAGCATAGTTGAAGCCTTGAATAACGTCGCTAATTTGTGATTTTGATTAGTGTTCGCAGCAGTTTTTGATATTATTCGCGAAAATAAGTCTGAAGAAGTAGATCCACAATGGTCGAAACGTTATTAGTACAATTTGCTCCGATGCTTTTAGGAGCCCAACTGATCTTAACCCTCATCTTGGTGAAAGGGGATATTTGTCCGGGGCAGCGTGGTCGTATCCACAAGATGTTACCTGCGATTGGCGTGCTGTGGCTTGCCGTTGCCTCAGTAAAAATTGAAGCCTTTCTGGTCGTGTTTGCGATCTTTTATTTCTATTCTCAAGTTCAAACTAAGAAGACACGCGATTCTGGCCCTATTTGGGTGATGTACTTAGCTTGTGGTTTGGCATTGTCTTACGTTGCTATCCAAGCGACGGAACAAGCAACTACCGTTGGTATCATCACTACTGTATTGCTAGTGGCACTGTTAGGCTCAGCGTTTGGCCATTTACTGCTGACGATTGCAAGAACACGCTTACAGGCATTTCACCGTGTTCTGCCTGTTGTTGGTGTTTTGACGGGCATGTTGGTGGTTTTGGCAACAGTCGTGAGTGTCTATTCTTTGTCTGAAGCTCAACTAGAACCAGTGATTTCAACGCTACTGTTCAGCTTTGCTTTGCTAATCTCAGCTATCGTGGTGTGGTGTTGGCATCTACTGTTCGTTAAAACCCCGGAAAAACTTCAACTGACGGTTTCGTTACTGATGTTATTGGCTGCGGCTGTGGGTTTAACGCCAGTGTGGGCACTTTAATCGCGCACTTTCATTAATTACGTGCGCTCATTAATCACGCATTCTCTTTAAGAAGTGTGATCAGTTTTTTAGCATGGCCTTGGTAAGCGTTCTAAACTTAATTTTAGTCGGTGTGTTCGTAAGGAGTACGAGATGGATTTAAGCAACGTCAAAGGTTTCGATAGCATTATCTTGCTGGGAATCGTGAATGAGAAACTTCGCCTAGAGTGCGATAGCTTTGAAGAGCTGATCAGTATGTATGAAATGGATATAGAAAGTGTCGTGGGCAAGCTCGATATGCTTGGCTATCAATACGACCCATTGACTAACCAGTTTAAGTCTTATCCAAGATAGTCTATTTTCGCGAATCAACAGATATCGAAAATCATCGATACTGAAACTAAAAAGTCACAGATTATCTGTGACTTTTTTTGTTTCTGGCGTTTGCCTTTCCGATTTAATACAGGCTTAAGCTAGCTCAATAATGAACCTCTTAAACGACCTCAATACCATCTAAGTGACTCTTACTCTGCTGTCTTGCTGTGCTAAAGAAAGCCTGTAGGTAACGTTTGTCTTTTTCTGAGTTTCTTACTGCGGCAAACAGTCTTCTTGAAAGCCCTTTACCTAACGGTTTGCTGGCTATCAAACCTTGTCTTGAGAACTCACTGATCGCCCAGTTTGGTAGAGCCGCTACTCCCAAACCTGCTGATACCATTTGAACTAGCATTAACGTGTTGTCCGCTTGTTTCCACTTTTTAGGTTCTACACCCGCAGGCTGTAAAAAGTGCTTCACGACATCTAAACGCTGTTTTTGAACAGGGTAGGTGAGCATGGTGAGATCGCTAAGATCTTGCGGTTCAATGCTCGCTTTTTCTGCCAAAGGTGAGTTGATTGCGGTGATCAAACGCATCTCAAAATCAAAGAGTGGTTCGTAGTGAACCTCAGAGCGAGGCTGTATATCAGAGGTGATCACCAAATCTAGCTCGCCTGCCATTAGCGCGGGTAGCGGCTCAAACCCAAAGCCTGACGAGAAATCTAGCGTTACGCTTGGCCAAGCCACTTGATATTCCTTCAAAGCAGGCATTAACCATTGGAAGCATGAGTGACATTCAATCGCCATGTGCAAACGACCATTCATATCCTCTTTCAGGCTCGCGAGTTCGTTCTCCGCTTTAGCTATTCTTGGCTGTATCTCATCGGCAAGCCTAAGCAAAATCTCACCTTCAGAGGTGAACTTAACTGGTCTAGTTTTACGTAGGAAAAGCTGACCACCGATACGCGCCTCAAGGTCTTTCAGTTGGTGAGAAAGCGCCGACTGAGTCAAGTGAAGAGAAGTTGCCGTCGCTGTTAGCGAGCCGCTGTCTCTTAAGGTAGTCAATGTTCGAAGGTGTTTAAGCTCTATCATGAGTTTTCCTCATATTCCCTAAGCCAATTCAATATTTCTTAATAATCACCCTACGGGGTTTTCTTTCATTTGTAAACGTCTAGATGTCCAGATGGATTTAATTTTTTCAGCTTTAGATTATTCAAGATGAATATTTTTAATAAACAAGATGAATATTTGGACGTTGTTCATCGTTCAGATTAGGGAGATAGTTTAGCCATCCAGACGCCTTATAAAGAACTTAAACCATAAGCTAGGCAGTTTGATCGAACACTAAAAATTATTGAATAAGGAACAGGTTCATGACTACGACAACGCATATTTTAGGCTACCCACGTATCGGCGAAAAACGCGAACTCAAATTCACTTTAGAAAAATACTGGCGCGGTGAGATTAGCCAATCAGATTTAAAGCAACTCGGTAGCGAACTAAGAAATCGTAACTGGAATGTACAAGCTGACGCGAATCTTAGCTTTGCAACTGCGGGTGACTTCGCATGGTACGACCATGTATTAACAACGACTTTACTTCTAGGCCACGTACCAAAGCGCCATACTGGTGGTTCTGAAGATGAAAAATCCTTCCCAGATTTAGATACTTTGTTCCGTGTGGGGCGTGGTCAATCTCAGGTTCAGTCGACTTATTGCGGTGGTACGCATACGTCTAGTGACGGCACTAAAGATAGCTCTGCGGCTTCTGATATGACTAAGTGGTTCAACACCAACTACCATTACATTGTGCCTGAGTTCAGCAAAGACGATTCCTTTGAAGTGAGCTGGCCACAACTGTTTGACGAAGTGAGTGAAGCGATAAAATCCGGGCATAAGGTGAAGCCAGTTTTGTTAGGCCCGTTATCTTATTTATATCTTGGTAAAGAAGTGGAGGAGGGTTTTGATCGTTTATCTCTTCTTCCGCGCCTTCTTACCGCTTACCAAGCAATTTTGGCAAAACTCGCTAAGTTGGGGGTTGAGTGGGTTCAAATCGATGAACCAATTCTTTCGCTTGAGCTTGAGAGTCAATGGGCAGATTCATTCAAGTTGGCGTATCAAGTGATTCAAGGTGATGTAAAACTGCTGCTCACTACTTATTTTGATTCGGTGACTGATACCTTAGATAAGATAGTAGAGCTACCAGTTAATGGCCTACATATCGACTTAGCAGCAGCACCACAGCAACTTGATGAAGTAGTGGGTAAGTTACCTGAACACTGGGTACTTTCAGCAGGGGTGATTAATGGACGAAACGTTTGGCGAGCTGATTTAGCCGCTCAACTAGAGTTACTACAACCAGTGAAAGAGAAGCTAGGAGACAAACTTTGGGTAGCAAGTTCATGTTCACTTTTGCATAGTCCAGTCGACCTTGAGTTAGAAGATTCACTCAGCGATGAAGTGAAGAGTTGGTTTGCTTTCGCGAAACAGAAAGTGACCGAGGTGAGTATATTGGGTGCTGCACTAGACGGTAACCACAATGCTATCTTGGCGTGTGAAACCTACAGCCAGCCGATTGTTGCACGCAAGAGCGCGACTCATGTGAATAAGCCGCAGGTTCAAGCTCGTATTAACACCATTACCAAAACCCTAACCGAGCGAAGTGCTCCTTATGCCGAACGCGCTTCACATCAGTCTGAGGTGTTAGGTTTACCATTATTGCCAACCACAACAATTGGTTCATTTCCACAAACCGGAGAGATCCGTGTTCAGCGTAGTGCTTACCGCACTGGCAAACTGAGTGAAGCGGAATACAACACCGCGTTGAAAGGTCATATTGCGGATGCGGTGAAACGACAAGAAGCACTTGATTTGGATGTACTGGTTCATGGTGAAGCTGAACGTAATGATATGGTGGAGTACTTTGCTGAAAATCTAGCAGGCTTCCAAACTACCAAATTTGGTTGGGTACAAAGTTATGGCTCTCGTTGCGTGAAACCTGCGATTGTGGTTGCGGATATCGAGCGTGAAAAACCAATGACGGTGGAATGGTCGACCTATGCTCAATCTCTGACTTCAAAGCAGATGAAAGGCATGCTAACTGGGCCTGTTACTATCTTGTGTTGGACATTCCCACGTGAAGATATTTCACGCAAAGAGATAACCAATCAACTGTCGTTTGCGTTGCGAGATGAGGTGTCTGATTTGCAAGACGCAGGTATCAACATTATTCAAATTGATGAGCCTGCCATTCGTGAAGGTTTGCCATTGAAAAAGCGTGACCATGCAGAATACTTAGAGTGGGCAGTGGATGCCTTTAAGATTTCAGCGGCAAGTGCTAAACCAGAAACTCAGATTCACACCCACATGTGTTACAGCGAGTTCAACGAGATCATTGATTCAGTCGCTGCGCTAGACGCCGATGTGATTACCATAGAGACTTCTCGTTCGAACATGGAACTGCTGAAAGCGTTTGAAGAGTTCAACTACCCGAATGCGATTGGGCCTGGCGTTTATGACATCCACTCACCAAACATTCCTTCAGAAGAGTGGATTGTTGATTTACTTAAGAGAGCGGCAAAGAAAATCCCAGCAGAACGTTTGTGGGCAAACCCTGATTGTGGGCTGAAGACGCGTAACTGGGCAGAGACAGAAGCGGCACTGGCTAATTTAGTTTCAGCGACTAAAATGCTGCGTAAAGAGTGGGAGTCGGCAGAAGCATCAGCATAATTAAAGCTAGGGTGTTATCGTTCTAAAAACAAAAGTCTGAGAAAAGAAAGGCCTCGCATCTGCAAGGCCTTTCTTGTTTGTTACTAGCTTAACGTTAGAAATCAAATCTAGTTAATGCTCTGACATGTCTCTTTGCTGATTAGCTTTTCAACCATCAGTTGTCCGCGAGTGTTGCGAACCTTAATGTTGTAAGCCAAGCCCATGTCAAGGTTTGCTCTAACTTCAGAGTTGGTGCAGTAGCTGTTAACACTCATATCTACGACTTGGTTTAAAGGCTTAGCACCTTTAGCGTCTTGGTTGTAGATCATCATGATCTCGATAACGGTATTTTTTGCCAGCACACGCATGACTGACAGTGGGCCATACTCAATCGGCAGGCCGGCAGATAAAACGCCAGCACGGTGTTGCGCCATCATTTCAAGCTGTCTTTGTTGGTCTTGCTCACTTGAAGCACAGCCTGCGAGCAGAGCTAAAGCCAGAGAGCCAATAATCCATTTTTTCACGTTAAAATACTTTCTTGAATGGTTTTACAATGACATTTTGGTAGACACCTGCCTCAATGTACGGATCTGCGTCTGCCCATACCTGTGCGTCCTCTAAAGAATTAAACTCAGCAATTACAGTAGAGCCAGTGAAGCCGGCTTCACCAGGGTTGTCTGAATCAATCGCAGGCATTGGGCCAGCAGTCAAAAGTCGGCCTTCATCGTGAAGTGTTTGCAGGCGTTCTAGATGTTGTGGGCGAACACTTAGGCGCTTTTCTAATGAATTTTCGACGTCTTGAGAAAAAATCACGTACCACATATTGGTATATCCTTATTTTACTTCACTGAATTGGGGGCGTTTAAATTCGCTATCTTGCTAATTTACGCGAACTAATTGGTATTGGAAGAGCTAATGATAAGAAATTGTGAATTGGTGCGAGAGAGAAGTATGGTCTTTAGCGATTTCATTCGTTGAAACTAAAGACCGTCTACATTAGCAGCTTGGTGAAAAGTACTATTTATTGATTGGGCGAGGCTTACCACTTTCATCAACCGCAACGTAGTTGAATGTCGCGCCACAAACCTTGTAGCGGTCGCCGATACCGTGATCAAGTACAGGCTTAACCCAGACTTCTAGGTCGATATTCATCGAGCTGCGACCAATCTTAGTGCAGTCACCATAAACACACACAACATCACCCACTGAAACCGGCTGTTTGAACTCGATACTCGATACTGAAACCGTGACTATCTTGCCGTTAGATATCTCTTTTGCCAGTATGCCGCCAGCAAGGTCAAGCTGTGACATTATCCAACCACCGAAAATCTGGCCTGCTGCATTTGTATCAGAAGGCATCGCTAATGTGCGAAGAAGTAAAGAACCAATCGGGTTCAAAGTTGATTGAATAGTCATTGTCGTACTCTTAATGGTATTGATTGTTTTATATAAAAATAGATGTGTTTACGAGACTCGTGGTGGTCTAATTTTTAACGTCTTCACCGAACACAAATAATCAGCGGCCAATGATCACGAGTATCATTGGCCAATCGCATATTGATAATAATTGTATCAAATAGGGTATGAGGACTCATCCCTAAGGGCTATTTCTCGTCGGTATTTTTATCCGTTAACTCTTTCTGCTGGTCTTTTGGTAGATGCTTATAGATATAAACACCAGTGAGCAAGGTGAAGAGCAAGGTCGCGATGAGTAGACCAAACACTTTGAAGTTGACCCAAACATCCAACGGTAGGCTGAAAGCAACGTAAACGTTGAGAACGGCACATAGGGTAAAGAACAGCGTCCATGCCCAGTTGATCTTGCCCCATACCGAATCAGGCAGTGTGATCTCTTTGCCTAACATACCTTTAATCGCTGATTTGCCCATGATGTGACTGACCGTCAGGCCAATCGCAAACAGTGCGTAAACGATGGTGACTTTCCATTTAATGAAGTTGTCGTCGTGCAAGAAGATGGTCATGCCACCAAATACGGCAACCATTAGAAAGGTGATGACCTGCATTTTTTCGACTTTCTTGTAGATGAAATAAGTCAAAATAATTTGAACTGCAGAGGCAACGATCAAAGCGCCGGTCGCGGTATAGATGTCGTACATCTTATAAAGCGCAAAGAAAATAATGAGAGGAATGAAATCAAGAATTTGTTTCATGAGACACTGACTATCCAGTTAGTTGAGTTGCTGACAGTCTAACGAAAACTGTCTCGATGCTAAATAGCTCGAGACAATTGGGTGCCAATTAATTCAATCTAACCACTCATCGTGTTTAAAGAGTTGAAGCAGGTTATCGCATTGACGAGGTTTGATAGCGAGGTATCAGCTTTTTGATATCTTCAAGGTAACCTTCGCTCTTTAAGCTGTCTAAGGTGTTTTCGAGCTCTTGCTCACTCATGGCAAAACATGTCGATTTACCGGTCGTTAAGTCGAGATACTCGTGATATTCACGCTCTGTGAAGTGGCCAATTCTGTCCATTAATAGGGTTTTAATTCCATGGTGAATCAAGCCGTAATACGTATGTCTTTGTAAGGTCATAGCCTATCCTCCGTGACAAGCTGCAGTGAAACTGGTGCAACCTGCTGTATATTGATTGGGTTATCTATGACAAAGCAACTCGAATGCCATTTTCTCCAACGGAACAGAATAAATTCCCGGCTAAATAGAATTGAACTTCTTTTCAAATAGTTAAAGGAAGGTACGTTCTATTCTCTGACAATCAATACGAAACAGACATCAAATAGTTTCATTTTGAGAACGGAAAAATTCTCATTATGACGCTCTCCTGCCGCTTATAAAGAGGCCTACCAACAATGATTGCCGCTAATCGACGAGCCAATCAACAAGCGTAGATAAGGATGTATTTTGTCGATTCTTGGGCTGAATTAAGAAGTAACCATTTCCTGAAAAGACACTGTCTTCACTCACTTTCACCAATCTACCCAAATCAATATCTTGCTTGGCAAGCGTGATGTCGCCTATCGCAATTCCAAATCCTTGAATAGCTGCATTCATCGCTTGATCGAGTGTTGCGAACTGTTGGTTATTCTTGCTCGAAAGGTCATGACTTCCTATGTGCTCCAACCAAAGTCGCCAATCACTTTGTTCATTGTTGGCGTGTAACCACGTGTAGTGAGCGAGTTGGTGCGGTTTGATTAGAGAAGAGGAACCACTGGTAAGGTGATTGGGTTTGATGCTTTGCGCTTGGCAGACGGGTGCGAGTTGCTCGTTGAACAATAACTGGCTGACGATCGATTGTTGGCTCGGCTTCTTGCCATAGGTAATCACGGCATCGAACGGGTCAAAACTTGGCTCAAAAACATGCTTGATGGTAGAAGTGAGCTCAACATCAATCTCAGGGTAGGCTTCTTGAAAAGACATCAGTTTTGGTAGCAACCAAGAGGTAATGCAACTCGGTGCGTTTAGCTTAATTTTGGAAGGGGAACTCGCCACTTGGTTCAGTGCGGATTGCAGTCGCTGAATTGTATCTTGGATGAGCGGAACCAGTTCTTCTCCTTTGGGTGTTAATGACAACCCCCGAGCATGACGATAGAAAAGGTCGCACCCAAGATTTTCTTCAAACGTCAAAACTTGCCGACTCACCGCGCCTTGCGTGACATTGAGTTCATGTGCCGCGCGTGTAAAGTTGAGATGCCTTGCCGTCGACAGAAAGGCGAGCAAGGTTTTAGTTGAAGGCAACGTGTTATTCATGTCTATACCTATGAATTTTAATCATGGCTATTATGTAATTATTTCGATTCATTTATCAATAGTGTTCTGTTTGAATGCAAATACTTACTCATCATTTGTGATTCAATATGTGTATAACGCATCTATTTTGAATATGAAGGCAAGTGGTGAAGACATTGTGATTGAGTGGAAGGGATAGTTCTTTGACATCATTTATTGACAACTTAGTGCCTCAGGCTGTAAAAAAATTAATACCTTATCAATCGGCAAGAAGAATTGGTGGTGACGGACGTGTTTGGTTAAATGCCAACGAGTTGGAAAGCGCTTTGTTTCAAAACGAGACTAGTTATAACCGTTATCCAGATTTTTTTCCGCAAGATATTGCCAAGGCTTACCAAGCTTATTGTGGAACTGATGCCGAGACCTTAGCCGTTCGAGGAGCAGATGAAGCGATTGATTTGCTGATCAGAACATTCTGCAAACCAGCGAGCGATAATATACTGATTTGCTCCCCAACGTACGCGATGTATGAATTTTGTGCCGACGCATTGGCGATTGAAACACTCGACTCCCCATTACAGGAAGATTTTAGCCTAGATGTCGCTGATATCGTCAAAAAAGCCGATCGAGCAAATATTGTTTTTCTGTGTTCACCAAATAACCCGACGGGTAACGTGATTCCTAAATCAGATTTGATTCAGGTGCTTGAGGGAACCGAAGGTAAATCTTTGGTGGTGGTGGATGAAGCGTATATTGAATTTGAACCTCAGACGTCGGCGGTGAGCCTTATTGAGCGTTATCCTCATCTAGTGGTGATTCGTACTTTGTCGAAAGCGTTTGGATTAGCAGCTGTTCGTTGTGGTTTTATTCTGGCGAGTAAAAATGTGATGCAGTATGTCGCTAAGCTTATTCCGCCTTACCCAATGCCTGATTGCTCTTCTCAAATTGTATTGGAGGCTTTATCTGCTGAACGAATCTTGGTGATGTCAGATGCAACTTCAAAGCTTGTGGAGTTACGTGACCGCTTTGCTGACGAGCTAACGCAGTTTGATTTCATAGAACATGTCTATCCATCATCGACCAACTTCATTTTATTACGCCAAAAGCCAGGGCATGAAGTGTTCAGTGTATTGGCGAAAGATGGCATTGTGACCAGGAACCAAAACCATGAACCTGCATTACGCAACTGTGTTCGGATCACTATTGGTAGCCCTGAGAGTATGACTGAAGTTATAGCGTCACTAGCAAGCTACCAAGCACAGTTACGACAGAAACAACAATCTCAAGAACCTCAATTTCAACTTGATAAAAATCATATCTAGGATGGCAATGATGAAAAAGATAATACTAGGAATCGCTTGTGCGGCCGCTTTACTTGGTACCACTGTACAGGCAAAAGAAATCCGTTTGGCGTCAGATTTTACGTATCCGCCATTCAATTATAAAAATAGCGAAGGCGTACCTGTTGGCTTTGATATTGAAATAGCTGACGCCTTGTGTGAACAGGCAAAATTAGAGTGTACTTGGGTTTCGCAAAGCTGGGATTCATTAATTCCTAGCTTATTAGCAAGAAAGTCAGATGTGATTATGGCGTCTATGCGCATTACCGAAGAACGTAAAAGCAAAATATTGTTTACGGATAAGTACTACCAAACACCCGCTGTGTTTGTTGCAGCCAAAAGTGCAAAGTTTGATATTGATAAGCAAGGTCTCGATGGTAAAACTATTGGAGTACAGCAAGGAACGATTCACGATCGTTACGTAACCGACAAGTTTGGGGATGTCGCAAACATCAAGCGTTATACTGGGCAAGATGAAGTTTATTTGGACCTGCAAAATGGTCGCTTAGATGTGACTTTTGGTAATTCAGATCAACTTTCACTGGCTTTCTTAGATAAGAAAGAAGGTGAGGGTTTTGAATTCAAGGGTAAAGCCGTAACGGATAAAGCCTATATCGGTGAGGGTACTGCGTTAGCACTTAGAAAGCAGGATTCGAAGCTAGCTAATCAATTCAATGTTGCGATTGAAGAGATCAGAGCTAACGGTACTTATGACAAAATTGCTGCCAAGTACTTCACGTTTGATATCTATGGCGCTGATTTGTAATTCGTTTAACGCCTAAAAATTAGAACACCAAAAACAAAAATCCGAGGGCTGTAAGGCTCTCGGATTTTTGTTACAAACAATTCATCCTCTCAAGCTTCTCTCTATTGCCTTTATCTATTCTTGTTACCTAAATCCAACCGAAAACCTTGCCTTCATCACCTCACAAAGCACTGTTCACGACTCGCGTTTTCGAGCGAGGAGACCTTCTTTGTCGTGCTCCATAACTGAATTTAATGTCTTAAAATAACATAAATAGATCGATACTCTTTTACTAAGAGATTGTTCTTAAAGCAGTTGAAAGTAATCGAAATTACAAAAAAATCCAAAGTAGAACTGATTAATGGTCTAATTAGTCCCAAATATGATTGGTATCACAATCAATTAGGTTCTCAGGCCAATAGATAAACCTTAGTTCACAAAATATACATATAGTATTGTAATACAAGATTCATAGGGTAAGAATATTGTAATGAAACGTTACTGCTATGAGCGATGTGCAATTGAACGTTAGATTTCAAACTTAGCTATAGCGTTGCATATAAAAACTGTACCTCTTACAAAATGGATTCTGGAGAAGAACATGAAAAAACACCTACTGACGATTGCAGCGGCTTCAATTCTTATGGCATTTGGCGCTCAAGCAAAAACTTTGACGTTAGGGCATGCAATGTCATTAGAAAGCGCAGCTCACCAAGGCATGGTGATCATGGCTGATAAAGTTAAAGAAAAATCGAATGGTGAACTTACGATTAAGATCTTTCCAAACGGTCAATTAGGCTCTGAACGTGACCAAGCGGAGCAAGTTGTTACTGGCGCGATTGATATGGCCAAAATCAATGGTGGGTTAGCCGAATCTTTTGAACCAACGTTTAAGGTTAATGCACTGCCTTTCTTATTCCGTGACGTTCCACATATGAGAACCTTCATGCGAAGTGAAGCTGCACAAGAGATGCTGCTTTCAAGCGAAGGTAAAGGTTTCATCGGTCTTACATTCTATGATTCAGGCACACGTAGCTTCTACGCTAAGAAAGCCATCAACTCACCAGCAGATCTAGCTGGCATGAAAGTTCGAGTTCCTGGTTCTCCAACCATGATGGAAATGGTTAACTTACTTGGTGGTAAAGCAACACCTGTACCTTTCAATGAGGTATACACGGCTCTGCAACAAGGTGTAATTGATGGTGCTGAGAATAATATTTCTAGCTTAGTTGAAATGAAACACAGTGAAGTTGCCAAATTTTACTCTATGGACCAGCACATGATGACACCTGACGTGATCATCATTTCAGAATACAAATGGGGTTCATTAACGGCAGAAGAGCAAAAGATCTTAAAAGAAGCTGCTGCTGAGTCTCTTGAAGAGCAGATCAAAATCTGGGATGCAACAGATGACATGAACAAAGAGAAAGGAATGAAAGAAGGTGTCACGTTTGTTGAAGTTGATAAAGCCCCTTTCCGTGCAGCTGTTAAACCTATGATTGATGAGGCGAAAAAAGATCCAAAACTAGCTCCATTCATTGAAAAAATTGAAGCTCTTTAATCAGTCTTAGTGAAAATATAATTTTGCCTTGGCTTTGCTAAGGCAAAATTTTTTGAGGTATCACACCATGTTAGCAACTTTCAGAAACCTACTTGATAGGCTGATTCTTTTTGTCTCTTCTTTTGCACTAATGTTACTTGTCGTTACTGTCACTTGGCAGGTCTTTAGTCGTTATGTTTTGAATGATCCAAGTAACTGGACTGATGAACTTGCTCGTTATGCGATGGTATGGCTTGGCTTATTAGGAGCAAGCTACTTATTCGGTATCAAAGGACACTTAGCAATAACGTTATTGGATGGTTATCTTAAGGGTAAAGCACATATCGCATTACATGTACTCATCAATATCATTTCTGGCGCATTTGTATTTCTAGCAATGCTTCAAGGTGGCATCGCCCTAATGGGAAGAACCACACAACAACTCTCTCCAGCACTGCAATTACCGATGTCGACGGTGTATTCAATATTGCCGATTTCAGCCGTTATTATCCTCATTTATTTGGTCATGAATACGTTTGATCTTTTTTGTGAACCCAACAAAAAATAAGTTTTAAAAGGACTCTATATTATGGATTTGTCCATTGGTGTTTGGCTGCTAGGCCTATTCTTATTCATGATCGCGATAAGCATGCCGATTGCGATTGCAATTGCCATGTCATCTTTAACCATCATGTATTTCATCTTACCGTTTGAAGTCGCCAGTATTACTGCGGGTCAAAAAATCATTACCGGTATTGATAGTTTCAGTTTATTAGCCATCCCTTTCTTTATCCTCGCGGGGAATATAATGAATGTAGGTGGCATCGCGAGTCGACTCATCAACCTTGCAAAGCTCTTGGTTGGTTGGATCCCGGGCTCACTTTTTCACGTGAACATCTTCGCCAATATGATGTTTGGCGCCGTTTCAGGATCAGCCGTTGCAGCAGCAGCTGCGGTTGGTAAAACCTTAGGCCCAGAATTAGAAAAAGATGGTTATGATAAAAACTTAGCAACAGCAGTAAACGTTGCATCTTGCCCGGCAGGCTTATTAATACCGCCGAGTAATTCACTGATCGTATTTTCAGTGGTATCGGGTGGAACATCCGTTGCGGCGTTGTTTATCGCAGGGTATGTCCCAGGTATTCTAATGGGCTTAAGTTGTATGGTCGTCGCCTATTTCATCGCTAAAAAGAAGGGCTACAAAACAAGTGCCAATGACGGCTTCACAACGAAAGATGTGCTGAATATTGTTTGGCAAGCAACACCAAGCTTAGGGCTTATTGTTGTTGTTATTGGCGGTATTATTGGTGGTATATTCACTGCAACAGAAGGGGCATGTATAGCGGTTCTATACTCTTTTATACTGTCACTCTGTTACCGAACCCTCAAATGGGCACACTTTCCGATAATTTGTAGAGAAACGGTTCAGGTTACTGGCATTATGCTGTTCTTGATTGGTGCTTCTACCATTATGTCATGGGCAATGGCGTTTACCGGTCTACCAACCATGATCAGTGATTGGATGCTCTCTATTTCAGACAATCCAATTATCATCTTTATTCTGATGAACCTGATTCTACTGATTGTGGGTATGTTTATGGACCTTACGCCAGCCGTATTGATCTTTACCCCTATCTTTATGCCGATTGCTGAGCATTTAGGCATGCATCCAATTCACTTCGCGATGATGATTATCTTCAACTTATGTATTGGCATTGCAACGCCACCCGTTGGTACGGCGCTATTTGTGGGTTGTAGTGTCAGTGGCTCTAAGATTGAAAACGTTATAAGAAGTATCATGCCGTTTTGTGCCGTATTGATCGTCACACTGTTGGCCATTACTTTTATTCCTGAAATTAGTTTGGCTCTGCCTCGTGCGTTTGGACTCATCAATTAGCCTGACAAGGGTAAGATTTACCGACTCAATATTGATCATCACCTAATAAAAAACCGCCTGTGTGAAGGCGGTTTTTTTATCAATCAAAACTGAAGCTTAATATTACGCTTGCTGTTTTTGTAGCTCAGTTTCTTTCGCTTCGTCTTCGATTAGAGAATCAACGATGACTGCACATGCTGCATCACCAGTGATGTTCAGAGCAGTACGGATCATGTCGAAGATACGGTCTAGAGCGAACAACAGAGGTAGACCTTCGATAGGGATACCAGCCGCTAGAAGAACTGCAACCACTAGGAAAGAAGGACCAGGAACACCTGCTTGACCAACTGCACCTAGGGTAGACGTTACGATGATAGCAACGTAAGCACCCATAGAAAGGTCGATGTTGAACAGCTGTGCGAAGAAGATAGCAACTAGGCCGTAGTAAATTGCGTTACCAGACATGTTGATCGTCGCACCAAGAGGCAGAACGAATGAAGCCGTAGAGTTACGAACGCCAAGTTCTTTCTCTACCGTTTCCATTGTTACTGGCAGTGTCGCCATTGAAGATGCTGTTGATAGTGCAACCGCTTGAGGCTTCTTCATCGCCACTAGGAACTTCTTCGCAGAAGTCTTAGTGAAGATTTGAATCATTAGCGGGTAAGCAACAAAGCCGAAGATTAGAATCGCAGCGATGTAAACAACGAACAGTTTGAACACAACCATAAGTGCGCCAAAACCGAATGTACCCACAGCTTCTGCCATTAGGCCGAATACGCCAAGTGGTGCAATGATCATAACCTTGTTGATCATCCAAACCATAGCGTCAACAATCGCGTTTACGCCATTGATGATAGGGTCACGTTTCTCTTTCGCTTGTTTAGAAATCGCAATACCGAAGAATAAGCAGAAGACTAGAATTTGCAGAATGTTTGCTTCATTCAGTGATTGGAAAACGTTGGTCGGGATCATACCCGTGATGGTTGCCCAGAACGTTGGAAGTTCGCCTTTCGCAGCGTATTCAGAAGAGAACATGCCTTCAACGCCAGAAACATCGATACCACGACCCGGTTCGAATATTTCACCCATTACTAGCGCTAGTGCTACAGCAAGTGCAGACGTTAGTGCAAAGTAACCTAGAGTGGTCACGCCCACTTTACCTGCTGATGAGCTGTTGCCTAGACCAGCAGCACCTGAAATTAGGGCAACCGCGACTAGAGGGATAACCAGCATCTTGATCAAATTGATGAAGATAGCACCCAGTGGAGCGAACATAGTTGCGCTGTCACCCATCATCGCACCGACTAGGGTACCGATGATCATTGCAATAACGACTTGAACGCCGATGTTGCTTAGTAAACTCTTTTCTTTTAACACTTCCATAACCTCTGTGCTACTAAATATAAAAATCCCAGAACTACTCACCAATGTACGATGTACCATTGGATTAATATTTCGCGAGAAGTTTTACACGTATCCTTTACATTTATCAATATGAGCAGAGATGAAAGAACACCAAAAAGCAGTAATCAAATGTCATTTGATGATTTTTTACGCTAAAGCAAACGATTGCTTTTTGATTTGTCATTATTTTTATAAATGGTAGTGATATTTGGGTGGGGTATTATAGATGTGCTACGGGTTTGTATGAGGTGTTGTTTTTATCAGAAATTTAACAATTGAGAGGGTTTGGACGTGTTCTCGGAGAAAAACTCCCACAGCGCAAATTATCGCACTAGTGGGAGCCTATTTATTATTTTTGCGTTGCCGCTTTCATTGGTGTAACAAACTCAGCAAGTGCTTTAAGCATTGCTTCTGGTTGTTCAACGTTGTTTTCAATGATTTTCACAACTGCTGAGCCAGAGATAGCACCAGCAGCGCCAGCTACAATTGCTTCTTTCACTTGTTCAGGAGCCGAGATACCGAAACCAAGCAGTGCTGGTGGCGCATCAAACTTGTTCAAACGATCAAGTAGGGCAGTCACAGGCATGTTTGCTTTGGTTTCTGCACCCGTTACGCCAGCACGAGAAAGTAGGTAAGTGTAACCACCACCTAGCTCAGAAACCGATTGAAGCGTCTCATCACTTGCTGTTGGTGGAGCAATAAAGATTGGGTGAACGCCAAACTTCTTAGCTGCAGCAACAAACTCGCCACTCTCGTTGGTTGGTACATCAGCAATCAATACTGAATCGATACCTGCATTAGCACAACGCTCGTAGAAGTTCTCGATACCACGTGCGTACACCAAGTTTGCGTACATCAGTAGGCCGATTGGTAGCTCT
Source organism: Vibrio sp. 10N.247.310.23 (assembly GCF_041467155.1). Classification (NCBI taxonomy): domain Bacteria; kingdom Pseudomonadati; phylum Pseudomonadota; class Gammaproteobacteria; order Vibrionales; family Vibrionaceae; genus Vibrio; species Vibrio sp. 10N.247.310.23. The sequence goes on from NZ_JBFSTZ010000001.1 coordinate 311,158, forward strand.
GGGTATTTAGCACGAATTTGACCAATAAGATCAAAACACACATCTGGCGTGACTTTAGAATCTAACGCACGAATGTTTGCACCTTGGATTGTCGGGCCATCTGCAAGCGGATCTGAGAATGGAATACCAAGCTCAAGTGCATCTGCACCCGCTTCAACCAAAGTTTCCATGATCTTAAGCGATTGCTCAGGGTTAGGATCGCCAACTGTTACGAATGGTACGAATGCGCCCTGATTCTTTTCAGCTAAGCGAGTGAAGAGTGATTGATAGCGATCCATTATAATGCTCCTTTCTCTTTAAGAATGTCGTGTACAGAGAAAATGTCTTTGTCACCACGGCCAGATAAGTTAACGACTAATAGCTGTTCTTTCTCTGGATCATCGTGAGCCATTTTGATTGCATGAGCCAAAGCATGAGATGACTCTAGCGCTGCGATAATACCTTCGTTACGTGCGATAGCTTGGAAAGCTTCTAGTGCTTCGTCATCGGTTACGTTGTCGTATTCAGCACGGCCAATAGCATTTAGGTGCGCGTGTTGAGGGCCAACTGATGGGAAGTCTAGACCCGCAGATACAGAGTAAGACTCTTCTACTTGACCATTCTCATCTTGCATCAGTGGTGCTTTCATACCGAAGAAGATACCAGTTTTACCGTGTTTAAGCGGCGCGCCGTGTTGGTCGGTATCAATACCTTTACCAGCAGGCTCTACACCGATTAGGCGTACAGACTCTTCTTCAATGAAATCCGCGAACATACCGATAGCGTTTGAACCACCGCCGACACACGCGATAACTGCATCAGGAAGGCGACCTTCACGAGCTAGAATTTGGTTCTTCGTTTCTTCACCAATCATGCGTTGGAAATCACGAACAATCGTTGGGAATGGGTGAGGGCCCGCTGCAGTACCCAATAGGTAGTGCGCGTCTTCATAAGTTGCCGACCAGTCACGTAGCGCTTCGTTACATGCATCTTTTAGCGTTGAAGAGCCAGAATGAACAGGGATAACCTCTGCGCCCATTAGCTTCATACGGAACACGTTCGGGCTTTGACGTTCAACGTCTTTTGCACCCATGTATACACGACACTTAAGACCTAGTAGAGCACACGCTAGAGCCGTTGCCACACCGTGTTGGCCTGCCCCAGTTTCAGCGATGATTTCCTGCTTACCCATACGTTTTGCTAGCAATGCTTGACCAAGTACTTGGTTTGTCTTGTGGGCGCCACCGTGAAGTAGATCTTCACGCTTAAGGTACAGTTTGGTTTTTGTGCCTTTAGTTAGGTTACGAGTCAACGTTAGTGCCGTTGGACGACCAGCGTACTCTTGAAGAAGCGTCATGAATTCGCTGCGGAACTCAGGATCGGCTTGTGCATCGATAAATGCTTGTTCAAGTTGGTCTAGTGCTGGCACTAGGATCTGCGGTACGTATTGACCACCGTATTCACCAAAGTAGGCATCGAGTTTAGCCATTGTGTTATTCCTTCAATTCTACTGATGTGTATTCACACCAAGTCATTTAATCTTGTTTGAGCTTCGCAAAAGGCAAAGCTCACAAATATGTTTTTAGTTTCTGCTTTCTAATTTCTAGCGCCGAGTTTGGACTAGTAATTGCGAATCGCTGCAAAAGCACGTTGCAGTTTGTCTGCGTCTTTTTTTCCTGGAGCGGATTCAACGCCAGAGTTTAGGTCTAATCCTAAGCAACCCAACTTAGCCGCTTGGTTAGCATTTTCTGGGTTTAGGCCACCCGCCAACATGATTGCGCTTTGGTTGTTGATTAGGTTCCAATCGAACACTTGGCCTGTGCCACCAGTTTGAGAACCCACTTTAGTATCTAGCAGGTGACGAGTCACGTTGCTTTCCAGTAATTCTGGTAGCGAGCTCTCAGCATCGGGAGCAACACCGTAAGCTTTCCAAATCTCAACGCTTTCAGGTAGTGACTGTTTTAGCTCATCGACAAACGCTTGAGACTCATCACCGTGCAATTGCACAGCGAACAGGCCTAGCTCAGAAACCGTTTTCGCAACGTCAGTAACGCTGTGGTTTTGGAACACACCCACGTAGTTCAAAGGTGCGCCGCTCATAGTCAAACGAGCCGCTTCGATATCCACATGACGCTTAGATGCTTCAACGAATATCAGACCACCGAATACCGCACCAGCTTGATAAGCCTTTGCTGCATCGTCAGAGTGAGTTAAACCACACACCTTGTTTTCACCCAGTGTTACTTTGCGTACCGCAAGCTCGAGGTTCTTCTCTGCCATTAGAGAGCTACCGATTAGGAAGCCATCTGCAAACGTTGAAAGGTCACGAACTTGTTGATGTGTGTAGATGCCAGACTCTGAAATCACAACTGCGTTTGGAGCCAGTTCGCGAATCAGCGGCGCCAACTCTTTAGTACGGTTCAAATCAGTCGAAAGGTCACGAAGATTACGGTTGTTAATGCCGATCACCTTAGCGTTTAGAGCGACTGCACGGTGAAGCTCTTCTTCGTTGCTGACTTCGGTCAATACACCCATGTTGAGTGAGTGAGCGACTTCCGCCAGCGCTTTGTACTCTTCGTCATCTAATACCGATAGCATTAGCAAGATAGCATCAGCTGAGTAGTGACGAGCAAGGTAAACTTGGTAGGTATCAACCATGAAGTCTTTACAAAGAATAGGTTGCTTAGCAATGCTGCGAACCTTTGGTAAAAACTCGAAGTCACCTTGGAAGTATTTCTCGTCTGTCAGTACTGAAATTGCGTTGGCGTGGTTGTTGTACACCGATGCAATGTAGTCCAAATCAAACTCGTCACGGATTAAACCTTTTGACGGAGATGCCTTCTTACATTCAGTGATGAAAACCGTTTGTTCGCCGCTCAGTGCATCATAAAAGCTGCGGTCTGTTGCGGTTAACGCTGCTTTAAACTTGTCCAATGGTTGAGTTTGCTTACGTGCTTCAACCCATTGGTATTTATCACGAACGATTTTTGCTAATACTTCCGCCATTTCAGCTTCTTTGACTGAAACGTGGGTCGACAGTTTATCGGTAGTCTGTGTCATGTTCTTTGTCTCGATTCGTCGTTCGTTAGGCGTGTGCAGCAAGCTTTTGTACAAGCTCGTATGCTTTGCCAGAGTTCATCGCGTCAATTGCTTGCTGTGCGTTGGCTTTTAGGTCTTCGTGACCAAACAGACGCATCAGTAGAGCAACGTTGACTGCCACTGCGCCAACTTGAGCATCAGTGCCTTTACCCGTCAGGATATCGGTTGTGATGGCTTTGTTCTCTTCTGGCTCGCCGCCCTTGATTGCTTCAAGAGGGTGAGTGTTCAGGCCAAAGTCTGCCGGTGTCACTGTGTACTCGTGAATTTTGCCATCTTTAATTTCAGCAACGATTGTCTCGCCATGAATAGCCACTTCATCAAGGCCGCTACCGTGAACAACCGCCGCGCGCTTCATGCCCATTTGCAGCATGGTTTCTGCGATAGGGCGTACCAGCTCTTTGCTGTAAACACCCATTAGCTCGATGTTAGGGCGAGCAGGGTTAATCAGTGGGCCAAGAATATTGAAGATAGTGCGCGTTTTCATTGTTTGACGAACCGGCATCGCGTGACGTACACCAACGTGATATTGCGGAGCAAATAGGAATGCTACGCCAAGTTCATCAACAGCCGTACGTGTGTCTTCAGCTGTCATCGCTAGGTTGATACCGAACGAATCCAGTAAGTCAGAAGAGCCTGATTTGCTCGATACGCTGCGGTTACCGTGCTTCGCGACTTTTAAGCCACACGCTGCGGCAACAAATGCAGAAGTCGTCGAGATATTGATGGTGTTGTGACCGTCGCCACCTGTACCTACGATGTCTGCGAAATCGTAATCAGGGCGCGGGAACGGGTTTGCATTCGCAAGTAGTGCTTTTGCTGCGCCTGCAATTTCATCGGGCGTTTCGCCTTTGATTTTCAGTGCAGTTAGCGCAGAAGCCATCAAGATTGGGTCTAGTTCACCCTTGATGATCACATCAAATAACTGTTGGCTTTCTTCTTGAGTAAGAGACTGCTGTTCGTAAAGTTTATTAATCTGTTCCATGATCGTTTCCTATATCGTCTTTTTCTCAAGAGCCCATTCGATAGCGTTTGCTAGAAGCGTTGCACCGTAGGTCGTCATAATTGATTCAGGGTGGAATTGGAATCCACACACCTTGTCTTGTTCTTGAACCACAGACATCACCAAATCATCTACTTCAGCGGTCACTGTTAGGCTATCAGATACATGCGTTGCCACTAAAGAGTGGTAGCGAGCGATAGCCAATGGCGAAGGTAAGCCTTGGTAAGTCGCATGGTTTTGGTGTTCCATCATCGACACCTTACCATGAATGATTTCGCCAGCGCCTGCAACGGTGCCGCCATAGGCTTCAACGATTGCTTGGTGGCCTAAGCAAATACCAATCATTGGTACTTTACCTTTTAGAAGCTGAATTAGCTCTGGCATACAGCCCGCATCTGCTGGAGCGCCAGGGCCTGGCGAAAGCAGTGCAACAGGGTTGTCTAGTTCGTTGATCGCAGCTTCAACAACCTTTGCCGGAATGTTGTTACGGTAAATCTTTACGCTGTGACCTAATGAACGAAACTGGTCTACAAGGTTGTAAGTGAATGAGTCGAAGTTATCGATGAATACAATATCAGCCATGATTACGACTCCTTCTTGTTTGATGTGTTCTGATTTACTGCAGCGCTTTTAGTGTGTGCAGCTTGAATCGCTGAGATAACCGCTTGTGCCTTGCCGCGAGTTTCATCGGCTTCTGCTTGTGGGTCTGAGTCAAATACGACCCCAGCGCCTGCTTGTACTTGTGCCACGCCATCTTCAACGTAAGCAGAGCGAATTACGATACAAGTATCTAGAGTCCCTTCACCAGTTAGATAACCGACTGCACCACCGTAGCTACCACGACGCGTTTTTTCTACGTCTCGAATAAGCTGCATTGCGCGGATTTTTGGTGCGCCCGTTAGCGTGCCCATGTTCATACAAGCTTGGTAAGCGTGCAGAGCATCTAAGTCTTCACGGAGCTGACCAACAACACGAGAAACCAAGTGCATTACATGGCTGTAGCGGTCTACTTTCAGTAAGTCTGCTACGTGGCGAGTGCCAGCTTCGGCAATACGTGCCACATCGTTACGCGCTAGGTCAACTAGCATCATGTGCTCGGCGTTTTCTTTCTTGTCGGTACGCAGTTCAAGCTCGATACGGCTGTCTAGGTCGAAATCGATTTGACCGTCAGGGCGCTTACCACGACGACGAGTACCAGCAATCGGGTAGATCTCGATTTGGTTGGTTTCTGTCTCGTATTTCAGCGCGCTTTCTGGAGATGCACCGAACAGGGTAAACAGCTCGTCTTGCATGTAGAACATGTAAGGGCTTGGGTTGCTTTGTTTGAGTTCTTTATAAGCCGCCAGTGGGGCAGGGCAAGGTAGAGTGAAGCGGCGTGAAGGTACCACTTGGAATACATCGCCTTTAACTACGTACTCTTTTAAATCACGAACCGTTTGGCAGAAGTCTTCATCTGAAACGCTAGGTACAGCTTCAACGTTGTCTAACGGCGTTACTTCAGTGATGGCTTTCAGGGACTGACACTGAGTTTGAATGTCGGCTAGACGGTCAGTTAATTGCGCTTTGATGTTGTCATCTTGAGCAAATAAGCTCGCGTGAAGTAGGCCTTCGTTCTCTTGGTGATCGAAACGCAATAGTGTTTCAGCTACGTAGAATACAAAGTCAGGACAATTGTTGGTTGCTTCAGCATCACCTAGTGGCTCAAAGTTTGCCACGATGTCGTAAGCGAATAAGCCCGCCATGAATAATGCGTGTTTGTTATCCGCGTCTTGCTCAAAGCTGTGCTGAACCAAACGCAGTGCATCGAATGAAGAGGCTTCTCTTAAACGTGAGTCTTCGTCTAATTCGTTGCTTGGTTCGATAAAAGTCAGCGTCAAAACGTTATCAGTAAGGTCAGATTTAATTTCTGCTTTCACGTTTTGAGTGAGATGTTCGATAAGCGCTTGACCGTTTTCAGTCAATGCTTGAAAGGTTACTTCATGTCCGCGACATACGATGCGAACAGCAGAGTCGATAAGGAGTAGGCTTGTCAGGTTCTGTTTAGATTCAATCTCGGCAGATTCCAACAAAAGACTATCAGTTTTGTTTTCACACAAAGTATGAAAAACGCTGGTTGGATCTTGCGAGTAAGGAACTGAGGAATTGATGACCTCAATGGTTCCCAGCTTTTTGATTTCAATGGCCTTGTTCACAAGACCTCCTTTATGATTCTTTAAATTTCCTGCCGTACATAGTCGCATAAAGATACCTTTCACCCAATCTAGAATATGGTCAATTCGATGATTTGTTAGTCAGTTGAATGTGAGATGTTCGACAAATTAAAAAGCCCGCTATTAAAGCGGGCTTAGTGATAACTTTTTTATAAACAAACTGTTTAACTAGAAGTACACGTTAGCCCACCAAGAACTTGTCCAAGTGCGCCACCAATTAAGCTCTGAACTTGCTTCTACTGAAGAAAGTTCTAAAACTTTATCTTTATGGTTTTGGTTAAATTCTTGTAACATGGTGAACCTATCAAATGTGATACTTCGTATTTGTGTACTAGTTAACTAGTTTTCTGCTTGCGGGTCAAGTGTGTTGACACAAATATAACGATAAAAATTGAAAACAATGAAAAAGAATATATGAGAATTGATCTACATAGTCATACAACAGCCTCAGATGGCCGACTTACTCCACCTGAGCTAATTGACCGAGCGCTTGGCTTTAACATCGAAGCGCTAGCGATTACAGATCATGACACGACTGATGGGCTTGCTGAAGCACGCAACTATATTGCTGATAACAATCTTCCTATTCAGCTGATCAACGGCATTGAGATTTCGACTGTTTGGCAAAACAAAGATATCCATATTGTTGGGTTAAACGTTGATCCTGAGTCACCAGAACTCAAAGCGCTCATTGAACAACAGAAGCAACACCGTATTGGGCGTGCTGAGATGATCGCTCACCGTCTTGAGAAAGCGACTCGTGAAGGGGTGTTAGAAGAAGTTAAATTGATTGCGGGTGATGCACCAATCACTCGCGCTCACTTTGCTAAGTGGCTAGTCGACAATGGCTATGCGAAAACTATGCAGCAGGTGTTTAAAAAGTTTCTTACTCGTAATAACCCAGGTTATGTGCCGCCAACTTGGTGTTCAATGAGTGATGCTGTCACGGCTATTCATGCTGCTGGTGGACAAGCCGTACTCGCTCACCCTGGGCGATATGGACTTACAGCCAAGTGGGTTAAGCGCCTGCTAGCGGCATTTGTTGAAGCGAAAGGGGATGCGATGGAAGTAGCTCAACCTCAGCAAGCGCAACAAGAAAGACGCACACTCGCGGATTATGCTATACAATACAAACTATTAGCCTCCCAAGGCAGTGATTTCCATTACCCATCTCCGTGGATGGAACTTGGACGCAATCTCTGGCTACCTTCTGGGGTCGAAGAAGTATGGAAAGATTGGGAGTTTCAAACGGTTTCACCATCTGAATAGTCTTTAGGTGAGCCAGCTCCTTCTGATGATAGAGTCGAGAGATTCGATAACGAGGATCAACAATGAGCCAGTTTTTTTATGTACACCCAGATAACCCACAAGCACGCTTAATTACTCAAGCGGTTGCGATTATTCGCAATGGCGGCGTTGTGGTTTATCCAACAGATTCCGGTTATGCGCTGGGCTGTCAGCTTGAAAACAAACAAGCACTTGAACGTATCTGTAAAATTCGTCGCATCGATGACAAGCACAATTTCACCTTGTTATGCCGTGATCTTTCTGAGTTATCACTGTATGCACGCGTTGATAACGTGGCTTTCCGTCTGCTGAAAGCACATACACCAGGTGCTTACACGTTTATCTTTAAAGCAACTAAAGAAGTGCCAAAGCGTTTGATGAACGCCAAGCGTAAAACGATTGGTATTCGTGTCCCAGACAACAAGATTGCACTCGACCTGTTGGAAGCGATGGGCGAACCACTGATGTCGACGTCTCTGATTCTTCCGGGTAACGAGACTACAGAGTCGGATCCAGAAGAAATTCGTGACAGCCTAGAGCATGCGGTTGATGTGATTTTGAATGGCGGTTACTTAGGTGAGCAACCGACGACGGTTATTGACTTCAGTGACGATGATGCCGTGGTTCTACGTCGTGGTGCTGGCGATCCTGCGCCGTTTGAATAATCGCTTTACTGATTAACAGTCTGTAACGATACAGCAAACCTGCCACAGTAAATAACAAGTGCTTTTTGGCAGGTTATTTGCGATAATACGCGACCGCGATTTGGTCGCGAAAAATTCATTCGACGTCTGTGAAGACGACAATTAGGTAGAAAAGAGTAAATGAGCGAAAAATTACAGAAGGTTTTAGCGCGAGCTGGTCACGGTTCTCGTCGTGAACTAGAAGGTTTAATCAAATCTGGTCGTGTAAGTGTTAACGGTCAAGTTGCGAAACTGGGCGAGCGTCTTGAAGACGAGAACTCAGTGATCCGTATCGATGGCCATACTGTTTCAGGCAAGGCTTCTGAAGAAGTGGTTTGTCGTGTACTTGCTTACTACAAACCTGAAGGTGAGCTTTGTACTCGTCACGATCCTGAAGGCCGCCGTACTGTTTTCGATCGTCTACCTAAGATCCGTGGTTCTCGTTGGATTTCAGTTGGTCGTCTTGATGCAAACACATCAGGCCTTTTGCTTTTCACTACTGATGGTGAGCTTGCAAACCGTCTAATGCACCCAAGCCGTCAGGTTGAGCGTGAGTACCTAGTACGTGTATTCGGTGAAGTGACTGAGCAAAAAGTTAAAAACGTTACTCGTGGTGTACAACTAGAAGACGGCATGGCTCGTTTTGAAGATGTTGTTTACGCTGGTGGTGAAGGTATGAACCATACTTTCTACGTAGCGATTAACGAAGGTCGTAACCGTGAAGTTCGTCGTCTTTGGGAATCTCAAGAAACGACAGTAAGCCGCCTGAAACGTGTACGTTACGGTGATATCTACCTTGATAAGAAACTGCCTCGTGGCGGTTGGAAAGAGCTAGATCTTCAAGAAGTTAACTACCTGCGTGAGCTTGTTGAGCTTAAGCCTGAGAAAGAGACACTGTTGGATCTTGATCCTTCAAACACTTCTCGTAAGCGTGAGCGTTCTCGTAGCCAAAAAATTCGTCGTGCTGTTAAACGTCACGAAGAGCGTGCAAACGCACCAAAAGGCCGTAGCAACCAAACTAAGCGTAAGAAGCCTGCAACTCGCGGTACTACAACACCTGATTCAGGTCGTAGCGCTCCAGCTGCAAACAAAGGCAAACCTCAGGCTAACAAAAGTAAGCCTAAACTGAACAACGGTCGTCCGGCTAAACCAGCTAAGCCAAGAACACGTCAGTAATTACGTAATTTCTTACGCGTAAAGCTTCATTAGCTGAAAGCACTGAATACTAAAAAACCTGCTCATTGAGCAGGTTTTTTTACGTCTGGAGAAATAGCAGATGCGGGATGCGAGTAACCGAGTATCGAAAACATGCTGCCATAAGTGACAGTAAGCGAGCTTTTCGCATCTCTTATCTCGTGTAGGCGCATCTATAATCTGCTCGTATCTCGTATCTCGTATCTCGTATCTCGTTTCTTTTACTTATGATTCGAAAAGTTATCGCCTTTCGCCAGTCGGTCGTAAAGCACAACATTCACTGATGCCGCTAGATTCATACAGCCGTTGGTCGGAACGTAAATCGTCTCACGACAGAAATCTGTGATTTCTTTCTTTAGCGTGCCATCTTCTGGGCCAAAAATGTAAAACGCACGTGGTGGGTGCTTGTAATCAGGTAGAGGCTTAGCACCTTCAATCAGATCAACAGCAACCGGCACGCAGCCTACTGGAATAATATCTTTCAGCTCTTCAACACCAATCAAAGGCAGGGCTAAGTGCTTTTCTTTGGTATCGGTATGGAATTTTCGCGCATGGTCGTAGCGTGTGCCAGTGTAAAACACAGAGTTGGCGCCGTAGCAGCCAGCTGCTCGCATCACTGAGCCTACGTTTTCTGGCGTCTTTGGGTTAACTAGGCCAATGCAGGCATAGCCTTTTGATTGTGTGTCTGTTTTTGCTTTGGTCATAATCAGTGAATCTAACGTTGATGATGAAAGTGATGAATCACGATGGAAAATAGCGTGATAAAAATAGCCGAGCAATGGGCTCGGCTAACTTTTAACTCGCTTACATGAATACTTGTTTACTCATGCAGATGAGCGTCAACAGCGGTATTAGTCGCGTTTCCACAGCATGTGACAGAACTTATGTTCTGGATCACGGCTGATTAACATGCGAGCAAATACGTCGTCTAGAACGTCATCAGCTTCATTCACAAGACCAATGCGCACTTCAGCGTAGATCTCTTTGTCGACTTCAAAGCCAACATGTTCAACCCAATCATCGCCAGTTTCAACAAGCTCTGCTGCGCCACGATCTTCAAACTGAGCAGTGAAAAGAATCACGTCTGCAGGCTCTAGGTTGTCAGGTGCCATCTCTAGGAAGATGTCGTATGCAGTGTCAATTGCGTCGTCATAAGACATTAGGTCGTTAGCTTCGGTCATAATAAGTATCTTAGCTTGCGCGGTTCATGTATTTACGTTCAGCTGTGTTCACAACAACTTTGTCGCCAGTTGCGATGTACTCAGGAACTTGAACAGTAAGGCCTGTAGACAGACGAGCTGGCTTAGTACGAGCAGACGCTGATGCACCTTTGATTGAAGGATCAGTCTCTTCGATAACTAGTTCAACAGATGTTGGTAGCTCAAGCGTTGCAGCGTTGCCGTCGATAAGGATCGCGTACATGCCTTGAGTTTCTTCGTTGATGAACAGTAGTTCGTCTTCGATAGTCTCACCGTTGAAGATGAATTGTGTGTAATCTTCGTTGTCCATGAAGATGTACTCGTTGCCATCAACGTAAGAGAACATTACTGCACGCTTAGTTACGTCAATAGTTTCAACAATTTCGTCAGCCTTGTGGCGAACTTCAGTTTTAACGCCAGTTGCTACATCGTTACCACGGAAGCGGTAAATCTTTTGGCCGCCACGGCCGCCTGGTGTTGTTACTTCGATATCTTTAACGATCACTGTTTTGCTTTCTACTGTGATAGCAAAACCTTTTTTAATTTCACTTGCTCTAGGCATTTTGTGTTTGTCCTTAGTGGGTCTATCCGCTGATTATATCTCGGAGATGCTATAAATAGGAATAGCTTGAATCATAAAGTCACCTAGGCGATCATAGAGTTATAGTTAAATCATTATTTTATTTACCGAAACGACCTATGCAGCTACCCGTTATTGACCCAACACAGCCTTTTCAACCTGAATTTCAACCTGTGGTTAACGATCTGATTACCTTTCTAAAAGGTGGGTTAGGATCTAATCTGCACAGTATTTATATTTATGGCAGTGTGGCTCGTAAGCAAGCCGTCTTCGGTCGCTCCAATCTAGATGTGGTTGTGGTGACCCATCGACCGTTTCCTGACCAACGAACCACTTTGTTGAACACCATCAAATGGCGTTTCCAAAAGAGCTTCCCGCAGGTAACTCAAGTGGCGATAAAAACTACCTTAGTGAGTGAGATAGTCGATTTCGACAATATCTTCACTTGGGGTTTTATGCTCAAGCATTTAGCCGTGTGTGTGCATGGTGAAGACTTATCAGACTGCTATGGTGATTTTGAAACAAGTTGGGAAATCGCTAAGCACTGGAATATGGATGCGGAAAACTGGTTGGCGGTGTATCGCAACAAGATCGCACGAGCGACAACGCCAGAACAACAAGTCGCTGCGCAGGTGATTATTGCCAAGAAGCTTCTACGGGCGAGTTACTCACTGGTGATGTACCGCGATAAATATTGGTACGATGATCCTGTTGAATGTGGCCAACAGTTCTTGAAGTATCACCCAGATCGAGAAGTCGAAATCCAAAGGTTGGGCATTTTACTTTCTGGTCGACCAATCCCTAAACGTTCGGTGATCGGTATTCTTGATGGCTTTGGTGAGTGGTTGATTAAGCAGTATCAGAAAACCGAGTTCAGAATCGGATAGAGATTTATAACCGATCCATTGATACTAAAAAGCAGAGTGTGCTGAAGAACATATCTCTGCTTTTTTCGTTTTAAGAGCATATTGAATATAGTGCTAGAACAAACCCAACTGCTGCCCACTAACTCTTTCAAAGTCTAAACCGATGAAGGGCAGTATTGCCTCTGCGACCGGTTTAATCTGCTTGTCGATATAGTGCTGATAATCGATACCACTCTTTAAATACTCCTTGGGCTCAGGGCCACTCAGAGTAATCAAATAC